>JAMPAW010000013.1 GCA_023666975.1 Clostridium sp. | reverse complement strand
TAGGTTACGAGCAGAGGCAGAGACATTCTGGTTTCGGACAATTCGCAAAGATAAATCCGGCAGATATTTCTCATGGCAGGCAGACTTACATTACGAGCCAGAGCGCAGAAATTTGCTTTTCAGAATCATGGCGATAAAAAATATTAAGCGATTGCCCTATTTTGTGAATATTGGGGGTTGACAACTTTATCTCCCATGTGATACTCTTTTCTTGTTTAAAACAATTTTATATTGTATTTTTAAATACTGCGATGAGGAATAGTAGAATTTCCGGAGTATCAAGAGAGCTGTCGGCCGGTGCGAGACAGTTACAAAAGAGATTTGAACTCACCTCTGAGTAGCCCGCTGAACACATCGTGTGCGGTGAGTAGGCAGGGTCGGAGCCCAACCGTTATCTGAGGGAGGATATACGACAGAATATCTGTCCGTATCTGCAATGAGTGCATACAATTATGTATGAATTAGAGTGGTACCGCGTAAGCATTGCTTTACGTCTCTAAGCAAAGGAGACGTAAGGCATTTTTTTTGCACGGCAACATATTTATTAGTAGGAGGGAATGATTATGATGGACGCAACAAAGTATAAGAGAAACTATTTTATGCCACCGTCAGAGTCTTTGGACTGGACGAAAAAGGAATATATTGATAAGGCACCCGCATGGTGCTCTGTGGACCTGCGCGACGGCAATCAGGCACTGATTGTGCCGATGAATTTGGAAGAAAAAATAGAGTTTTTTAACATGCTGGTTCAGGTAGGCTTTAAGGAAATTGAAGTTGGTTTTCCTGCTGCTTCCGAAACCGAGTATGACTTTTTAAGGGCATTAATTGAACAGAACCTGATTCCGGAAGATGTCACTGTGCAGGTGCTCACACAGGCAAGGCCGCATATCATTCGGAAAACTTTTGAAGCGGTAAAAGGCTGCCGGCATGCGGTAATTCATTTATACAACTCTACTTCTCTGGCCCAGCGGGAACAGGTATTCCAAAAATCCCGTGAAGAGATTAAGCAGATTGCCGTAGACGGCGCACAGATGTTGTTGGACTTAACCAAGCAGGACGGTGGAAATTATCAGTTTGAATATTCCCCGGAATCCTTTACCGGTACAGAGGTCGACTATGCTTTGGAGGTTTGTAATGCCGTTATCGATGTATGGAAACCTACCGCAGATAACAAGGTCATTATCAATCTGCCTGCCACTGTGGAAATGTCTCTTCCGCATGTCTATGCCAGCCAGATTGAATATATGAGCAAAAACCTTATCATGCGGGATAACATTATTCTGTCATTACACCCACACAATGACCGCGGCTGTGGCGTGGCGGACGCCGAGTTAGGCATATTGGCAGGTGCAGACCGCATAGAGGGTACACTGTTCGGAAACGGGGAACGCACCGGTAATGTAGACATCATTACACTGGCAATGAATATGTACACCCATGGTATCGACCCGCAGCTGGACTTTTCCGACATTCCCCAGATTACCGAGCTGTACGAGCGCGTGACCGGAATGCATGTATATGAACGTTCACCTTACACCGGCAAACTGGTATTTGCCGCATTCTCCGGCTCTCATCAGGACGCCATCGCAAAGGGTATGCACTACAGAGAAGACAGGAATTTAAAGGACTGGACCGTACCATATCTTCCACTGGACCCCCACGACGTCGGACGGGAATACGACGGAGACGTTATCCGTATCAACTCCCAATCCGGCAAAGGCGGTATCGGATATATTTTGGAACAGCGCTACGGCTTTAATCTGCCTGCAAAAATGCGGGAGGATTTGGGATATGCAGTAAAGAACGTATCTGATCATCTGCATAAGGAATTGTCACCGGAAGAAATTTTGGGTATCTTTAACAGCCAATATGTAAATATTAAAACAGCCATCAAATTAGACGAATGTCATTTTGTTCAGGAGGGTAACGGTATCATCTCTACTGAGCTCACCATTAAGCGTGATAACACGCCAAAAATCTACCACGGAACGGGTAATGGACGCTTGGACGCTGTTTCCAATGCCATTAAGAAACACTTTGGTATCACCTTCAAGTTGACTACCTATGAAGAGCACGCTTTACAGCACGGCTCTAACTCACAGGCCTGTGCCTATGTCGGAATTGACTTTGTAGACGGAGAAACGGTATGGGGGTGCGGCATCAAAAATGATATCATTGATGCGTCCGTATGTGCCTTACTGTCTGCAGTGAATAAAGTACTGGATAAAGAACAAATCAAATAGTACAAAGCATTTCTGAGAATATCTTAACTTAAGCCCCATAATGGCACCGATAATCCGGACCATTATGGGGCTTGTTTCCTGCTGTTATTCCACGCTGACCTCTGCCGTGTACGGGGCAAACGTTACCCGTACAAAATATCCCTGCTCCTCTTTACAAACCGGACAAACCTGCGGTGCTTCCTTGCCCTCCATAATATGTCCGCAATTCAGGCACATCCACGTTGTAGAAACATCTGAGATGAACAATTGATTATCCTGCATCCACTTTTTAAATTGTGCAAACCGGTCGGCATGCACTTTCTCCACTCTGCCAATCATATGGAAAGCCCCTGCAATTTTTTGGAACCCCTCCTGCCTTGCCACAGCTTCAAAATCCTTATAAACCTGATCATGCTCCTCATTCTCATTATGCTCCGCCATGCCTAAAAGTTCTTCTAACGATTCACTGATATCTACCGGATAGGCTCCGTCAATCTGAATATTTTCTCCGGAACATTCAGTCAGAAATTCATAGAAAACTTTTGCATGGGCTCTCTCCTGCTCCGCAGTATATTTGAATACCTCCTCTAACACATGTAGCTTTTTCTCATGTGCCTTTTGTGCTGCGATGTTATAGCGGTTTCTCGCCTGAGATTCACCTGCAAATGCCCGCATTAGATTTTCCTTTGTTTTACTGTTCTTAAATTCAACTGCCATATCGGTCCTCCTGTAATACAATTATTTCTCTATAAGAATGACCAAAAAAAACGGGCTCTATACAGACAAAAACCATTTTGTCTTGTATAGAGCCCGATAAAAATCATCTGGCACGAAAGCAGTTACTCCACAGAATAGTTCGGAGCCTCCTTCGTAATCTGAATATCATGCGGGTGGCTTTCTTTTAACGCTGCCGGTGTAATCTCCACAAACTGTGCAGTTTCATGCAGTTCAGGAATCGTCTTGGCCCCGCAATAACCCATGCCGGAACGCAGTCCGCCAAGCAGCTGAAATACCGTATCCTCCACAGTACCTTTATATGCCACACGTCCCTCTACTCCTTCAGGGACTAACTTTTTGGCATTATCCTGAAAATAGCGGTCTTTGCTTCCGTTTTCCATTGCTGCAATGGAACCCATACCGCGGTATACTTTATACTTACGTCCCTGATACAGTTCAAATTCACCCGGTGACTCATCGGTTCCCGCAAAGAGACTTCCCATCATACAAACATCGGCACCTGCCGCCAAAGCCTTGGTAATATCACCGGAGTATTTGATTCCGCCGTCCGCAATAACCGGAATGCCATATTCCCTTGCGATATCATAAGCCTCCATAATTGCGGTAATCTGTGGTACACCGATACCAGCTACCACACGGGTAGTACAAATAGAACCCGGACCAATACCAATCTTCACTGCGTCAACTCCCATTTTGATCATGGCCTCTGCACCGCTTCTGGTCGCTACATTACCAGCAATAACCTGTAAATCGGGATATTTATCGCGAACCAGTTTAAAGGTTTTGAGCACGTTGGCAGAATGTCCGTGTGCAGTGTCAATCACAATGGCATCGACTTTGGACTTTACCAGCTCGTCCACCCGGTCTGTTATATCAGGCGTAACGCCCACAGCCGCAGCACACAGCAGCCTGCCCTGTGAATCCTTTGCCGAATGGGGATATTTGATTGTCTTCTCGATATCTTTAATCGTAATTAACCCTTTTAAATTAAAGTCGTCATCTACAATCGGAAGCTTCTCCTTACGGACAGCCGCCAGAATCTTCTTTGCCTCCTCTAAGGTAATTCCTTCCTTGGCTGTAATCAGATTCTCGGTGGTCATGGATTCTTTAATCTTTCTGGTATAATCCGTCTCAAACTTCAAATCCCGGTTAGTAATAATTCCGACAAGCTTTGTCCCCTCGCAAATCGGGACACCGGAAATACGGAACTTCGCCATCAACCGGTCCGCATCATTCAACGTATGCTCTGGTGTCAGGGAAAACGGGTCTGTAATCACTCCATTTTCCGAGCGCTTAACCGTATCTACCTCCTCGGCCTGCTCCTCGATGGACATATTTTTGTGGATTACGCCGATTCCACCCTGCCTCGCCATGGCAATCGCCATTCTATGCTCAGTAACCGTATCCATGCCGGAACTCATCAGCGGAATCTGCAGTTGAATCTTCTTTGTTAACTGTGTTCTTAAATCCACATCATTCGGTATCACTTCTGAATAAGCTGGAACTAACAGCACATCATCAAAGGTAATTCCCTTTCCAATAATTTTACTCATTATGTCTGCTCCTCTTTCTTAATTGATATAGTAAAATCAGTCAATCCACCGTGGTGTTGCCCCAAATTATACTCTTGTCGTTATACTACTCTTCATACACACATATGTAAAGTTTCAGAAATTCTGTCCCGTCATACAATAACGGCACTGCTATCGGATCAATGTCTGACTGAACCCTCAGATTATTGCCCATTGTAGAAAATGGCGGTGTAATATCGATAATCTTTCCCTGAGTGGAAAACATCGTCGCCGTATTACCCATAATCATGTTGCTAAGCTCATTAAGCGCAGAGCATGCCATATCGTCTAACTCATTGACCGGCATTCCCATCATCATCCGGCTGGCAATCGTCTTGGCATTATCCACTTCCATAGCCAGCATCGCCTGTCCCTTCATCTGTCCTACAACTCCCACGGTAATCGTATATACCGGATTAGAAAAAGAAAAGTTAGCAATTACCGGTTTACCCACACCTAGTTTCATCTGGGTAACACTTTCAAATACGCTGATCGTAGATTGCAAAAACGGATTAATATTATTGACATCTATTGTTTTTCTCATTGCTTCTCCTCTTCCTTTATCTTTATCTTCAAATTAGTATTTTTATTATACACAAAACTATATTTCTTCGCAAACTTTTTCTTGAAATTTTGCCGATAAATTTATATTTTTATCATTGTAACACCTATTATCGAATTTGCAAGTCTTTTTTGTGAGAATTTATCTATTTTTTCTTCCTGCGACTTGTGTTATACTAGACACATATATTTTTTTGTAGATGAATTGACAATATACACATATAATAGAATAGAAAACTACGGAGAGATTATCATGAGCAAACAATTTAACGAAGCCTTACCAGACATTGTAAATGCCATTACCCACAACTACAAAGATTCCGACCTGCTTTTAGGCAAATCAGACAAACAGCTCCCTGACCGCAGCATAATTATCGATATCATCAACGATTTAAGACAGCTTCTTTTCCCCGGTTATTTTAGTTCGGAGCATGTAGATATCAACAATGCCGAATATTACACCGGACATCTGCTGTCTAATCTGCATTGCAAAATGAAAAAACAGATTGCTCTGGCACTCGCCTGCGACAGGGAAGAATGTGCCACGGCAAATACGCCCCAAATCCAAAAGGAAGCCGAGGAAATCTGCTGTGCTTTTCTGGAAAAACTTCCACAAATTCAGGAAATGCTGCTCCTAGACGTACAGGCAGGCTATGACGGCGACCCCGCTGCCAGCAGCAGAGAACAGATTATTTTTTCTTATCCGGGTTTTTATGCCGTATTTGTATACCGCTTTGCGCATGAGCTTTATCTGATGCAGGTTCCTTTTATTCCCCGTATCATGACAGAGCATGCACACGGCAAAACCGGTATTGATATCAACTCTGGTGCTGCCATAGGCAAATATTTCTTCATGGACCACGGAACCGGTATCGTCATCGGTGAAACTACCGTTATCGGCGATTATGTCAAGCTGTATCAAGGCGTTACGCTGGGTGCGCTGAGTACCCGCGGTGGACAGCATCTGGCCGGTGTCAAGCGCCATCCTACGATTGAGGACCGGGTGACCATTTACTCAAATGCCACGATTTTAGGCGGCGAAACGATAATCGGCAGGGATTCTGTAATCGGCGGCGGCGCTTTTATCACCAGCTCCATTCCGGAAAAGACAAGGGTATCGGTCAATCCACCGGATTTATCCATCAAAAATGACAGCATCCCGGATTTGTCAGCAACCAGCTATATATACGAGATTTAGGCAGGAAGGAATATAGGAACAATGGTATTAGCATGTCAAAATATCTCCAAAGCCTACGGCATTGCCGAGATATTAAACAATATTAGCTTTCATATTGAAGCCAGGGAAAAGATTGCGATTGTCGGCATCAACGGTGCCGGCAAATCTACGTTATTAAAGATTATTATCGGAGAGGAAGAAGCTGACAACGGACAGGTCGTCATCGGTAAAGAGGTAACCGTCGGATATCTGGCACAGCACCAGGACACCAGTTTTAACCGGACCATTTATGAAGAGCTGCAGAGTGTCAAACAGAATATTATTGATTTGCAGGAACAGATCAGGCAGTTGGAACGGGACATGAAACATCTGGAGGGTAATGAGCTGCAAGAAGCCCTTGAACGGTATACCAGAATAAACCATACGTTTGAACAGCAGGACGGTTATGCTTTTGAAAGCCAGATTACCGGAATATTAAAGGGATTAGGGTTCTCGGAAAATGATTTTCACCGTCCTGTTGCTGAGCTTTCCGGCGGTCAAAAGACCAGGGTTTCACTGGGAAGATTACTGCTCTCCCGCCCGGACGTGATTTTGTTAGACGAGCCAACCAACCACTTAGACCTGCAAAGCATTGCCTGGCTGGAAGGGTATCTGAAATCCTATGACGGCGCTGTTATCATCGTATCCCATGACCGGTATTTTCTCGACAAAATTGTCACGAAAATTATTGAGCTGGAGAATACAAAGGGAACCGTTTACCACGGTAACTACAGCTACTATGCCAAAAAACGCGAAGAGGTCCGGCTCTCCCGGTACCGCGCCTATATGAACCAGCAGGCGGAAATCAAACATCAGGAAGCCGTGATTACCAAACTCAAACAGTTTAACCGTGAAAAATCCATAAAGCGGGCAGAGAGCAGGGAAAAAATGCTGGACAAGCTGGAAAGATTGGAAAAACCACAGGCTGTACATGACGAAATGCGCCTTACCCTGACACCGGATATTGAGAGCGGTAATGATGTACTGTTCATTGACGGCCTTTCCAAATCCTACGGCGGCAATCTTTTGTTTGCGGATCTCCACCTTGATATCAAACGGGGTGAGCACGTCGCACTAATTGGCAATAACGGAACCGGCAAGACGACTATCCTCAAAATCATCAACCAGCTGACTCCGGCCGACTCCGGCAAAATTGTTTTTGGCTCACAGGTGCATATCGGTTACTATGACCAGGAGCATCAGGTGCTTCACCCCGACAAAACGATTTTTGACGAACTGCACGACGCCTGTCCGGATATGACGAACACCAAAATCCGCAATGTTTTAGCTGCTTTTCTTTTTACAGGAGATGACGTGTTCAAGGCAATTCATGATTTAAGCGGCGGCGAGCGCGGCAGGGTCAGCCTGGCAAAGCTTATGCTGTCCAACGCCAATTTTCTGATTCTGGACGAGCCGACAAACCATTTGGACATCACCTCCAAAGAGATATTGGAAAATGCGTTGAAAAATTATAGCGGAACGATTCTGTATGTATCCCACGACCGCTATTTTATCAACCAGACGGCCACAAGGATTGTGGATTTGCACGGCGGAACTGTCACCTCCTACATCGGCAATTACGATTACTACATCGAGCAGCAGATAATTTCCACTGCCGCTGCGGAGGAAAAAGACACCACAGTCCGGAAAGAAACCGAGACGAAAAAGGATTGGAAGCGCACAAAGGAAGAACAGGCCAAAGAGCGCAAAAGGATAAATGACTTAAAGAAAATCGAAGACAACATCGAGAAGCTGGAAGCACTTATTTCTTCTCTTGAACAGGAAATATCACTTCCCCAAAACGCCACCGATGCGGCAAAGCTCACGGAGCTGTCCCAAAAACAGGAAGAGGCCAATCACGAGCTGGAAATGCTGTATGAGCAGTGGGAGGCGCTATCCGACTGACTATCGTACATTATTGCTCCTGCTGCAAATATTCCTCCAAAGTTATTCCCTGCTCCGTAATCGTTTTTGCTGCCTCTTTTCCGACATAGCGAAAATGCCATGATTCGTAAGAAAAGCCGGTTATCTCCTCCTTATCCTGCGGATACCGCAGGATAAAACCATACTGGTAACAGTTTTCCCTAAGCCAGATATTTTCTGCCGTATACTCCTGCGTTTCGTCCATTCTCTGGTTGCTTACCGCCACAATATCCACTGCCAGACCCGTTTCATGTTCACTGTAATGCGCCGGAGCAACGGTCAGCAGCGCATCGGCCCTCGCCTCTTTTTCGTCCATTCCTGCCGCTGCATTTTTTGCAATCTCATCCTCTAACAGCCTTTGCTGCTCTTCGGCATTTCGATATCCACTGCAAACGAGAAAAGACAGCCCGCTTTGCTCATTTTCCCCGTCAGACAGCATATTGCACAAATCCGGATAAATAACTGACGCAACCTGCTGTCCGTTTTTCAATGTTGTCAGCGGCACTTGATAATCAGTCGGCAGATACTGCGACTTATTGACTAAACGCACAGACACCTCCTCCGGCACCTCATTAGTGTTTTCCCGGTCTTCCGACCCCCGTACATCTGCCTGTTCCCCGGCCTTGCGGCCGTCATCTGTCTGCTCCTCAGTCTTCCTGCCGTCATCTGCCGGCAGGCTTTGCCCGGATATTTGCGGACGGGAATCCTTCTTTATGTAATCTTCACAAACCTCTCTGATTCCCTGTACCGCTGCAAAGGAGATAAACCCCAGCAGAAAAACACCTGAAATCACCACGGACCAAGCCCATAGCCACCTAATCATTCTCCACAGCCGTCTTCTTCTTCGGCTATACCGTTTATGCTTCAATGCCTGTCTGCCTCCTTTCATCGCTGTACAAGAATAGGTTAAATCTATTTTGTATCATTTTCGATGAAAAGAAGTATCTTTTTTGTATCTTTTATCCGCCTTTCTATTTCCCCGACGTATATACATCAGAAAAAAAGGGTTCCATCAGACGAGATACCGACACACTCATTTTCATGTTATTTTCCCCGATGTCCGCCACATCTGCATGCAGGGTAACATAGTAAGGAACCTTTATCTCCTCGTTTTCTGCCGTATAATAAAAGATAGCAAAATCTACAATACTAAACTCACTTAAAACATAAGAAGAACCCAGATTATCTGCAGCATAGTAGCGTCTAAGCTGTTCCGCATATCGATCCGCCCAATACTCCAGCAGTCTGTCCTGCTCCAGACCATAAGAATCCGGCTCTTTTCTCTCTGCCTGTCCCCCATCTGTATCTTCGTTCTCTGCATAAAACTCTTCCCAAAGCCTTTCCAGGTAATCACTCACTCCTGTATTGGGTAAAGACAATCCATAGATCATATAACTTTCTGCATCAATAACCATGTTAACCGGACTGCCATCGGCGATAAGCTGCAAAAACCATGCATTCACGGTCAGATTGGTATTTTCGGCATTGCACATTGTATAATACTCAGCGCCCTGAAAATCCAATGCATCTATCATTTCACTCTTTCCAAAAATTAAATCGGACGTTCTCCATTTCTTAAGCTCCCCCTTCACTTTATTCAGCAAATCTGGTGCCTGCGCATTCAATTCCTGCTCGTCCGTAATGGAAAACAACTGCGACATCCGCAAATCATCTGCACTCAGCACCTGCATTTTCTCTGCTGTTGACAGGGAAAACCGAACTTCATCACCAGAAGCAATGCGCTTAGATGTCTGATATTGATTCAGGCTTCTGCGCTCAAAAACTGCAGCGACTGCGTCCGGCATGTATTCCACCAGCAAAAAAAGCGACGCTACAAGCACAATAATCCACACCGCACTATTCATCTTCCCATTCTTCTTCATTTGCTTCCGTTTCCTCCTCATGTTCCTCCGCTGCAGGCAGCACAACCGTTACCGTGGTTCCTCTGCCTTCTTCACTCTCAATTCTCCATTCCGCATGATGCAGCTTAACAATTTCATAGCAGAGTGTCATGCCAAGCCCTGCTCCCCCTTCCTTTCGGGACCTTGACTTATCAATCATATAAAATGCCTGGGTAATATGGGTAAGCTCTTCCTTTGGCATTCCTTTTCCTTCATCAACAATAGATACCTCATAGCCCGCTTCGACATTTCTTCCCTTAATCCAGATCGTATCGCCAGCCTCCGATGCTTTTCTGGCATTGTCGGTAAGATTGGCAAACAGAGATATCAGCAAATCCTTTTCCCCGTATATCTTTCCTTTTTCCACCTGCCGTTTGAGCCTCATATCTTTTTCTAATACGGCTACCTCCGCCAAATCAAAAACGCTCTCCAACAAATAATCCGCATCAATAAAATGATATTCAAACTCCTGCTTTCTAAGAACAAAAAGCTCCATTAACCTCAAGGAAAGTGCCTCTAAGCGCTTTCCCTGGGAATACACATATCCCGCTGCTTTTATCTTCTCCAGCGTAGAAAGCTCCATCGAACGAATCATATCGGCATAACCGATAATCGCAGTCAACGGTGTTTTCAGCTCGTGGGCAAATGCAGAGGTAAAAGCCTCCTGATTTTTGGCGTGTACCGTAAGCTCTTCCATTTTTTCCATCAGACTATCTGCCATATAATTAAAATTCTTTGCCAGCATACTGATTTCATCCCGCCCGCTCTCATCTGCCCGAATGCCATAATCCCCTTTTGCAAAGCGCTTTGTAATATGAGAAAGCTTTTGAATCCGAAAGGTCAGCAAATAAGAAAGCAGCAGGGAAACCAGTCCTGTTCCAATCAGCAGAATCACAATAATAATCCGATAAGCTCTTGTCATCGAAGCTCTTTGCCCGTAAACACTGCTAATATCGGAAACCGTTTCAATATAATAACCCGAATCAACAAACTGAATCTCTACCTTACTTGCGCTTCGCAGCATATAGCGATCCTGTTCTTTATATATCTCATATCCACTGACTGTTTCCTCTACATATTCCAACAGCCCGGAGTCAGTCCCTTCCCCGTTCGGATAAATCATGTTTCCGTCTTCTCCCCATACCCTTAGCTCATTGCCCACCATACGCTCACTAACGGACTGCGCTATCTCCCAAATCACATCCGGATGCTTTTCCAGATAAGAAACCGGCAGTGCTTCCACCGTATTCTTAAAGGTAATGCTATACATTTCATTTTCTGTATTGCGCATTTCCACCTCACGGTTATATGCAGAAGTAAATGCGGCGTGAATCATCCAAGTCCCGCATATGCCAAAGGATAACATGATTAAGATAAATATACTCAAAAAAACCTTCCCAAATAATCTCATGGCATGCTCCTATACCTCAAGCCGGTATCCCACCTTGTAAACCGACTTAATCACATCTTCCCACTCCAGCTTTCTTCTAAGACGCTGCACATGCAAATCTACGGTTCTGCTGTCACCCATATAACTGCTCTCCCACACATTTTCATATATGGTTTCCCGGTAAAGGGCAATATTTTTATTCCTCACAAACAAAAGCAGCAGTTCAAATTCCTTCCATGTCAGCATAATCTGTTTTCCGTTTTTTATCACGGTTCTTGACGGAATGTCGATATTCACATCTAACACACTGAGCGTGTCATCGGTTTTGTGGTACCTGCGCAGCACGGTATCCACCCTTGCCAGCAGTTCAACGATTTCAAACGGCTTCGTAATATAATCGTCTGCACCTGCCCGCAATCCCTTTACCCGGTCATCCAGCTCTCCCATAGCCGTAATAAAAATCACGGGCATATCAAGTGTCTTAATATAATCCAGCAGTTCATAACCGTTAATTCCCGGAAGCATAATATCTAACAAAATCAAATCAAAACGCTCCTGGCTTAAAATATCTGCGGCCGTGTTGCCGTCAAAAGCACATTTACAGTGATGACCTGTTTTTACAAGGTTCATTCTTATCAAATCAGAAATCGGCTCTTCATCTTCTACAATCAAAATCTTTACCATAACACTTTCCCTTCCCTTATATTATACTCGCAATCATCTCTGTAAAAATACATCTTGTTTGTATCATTTTTGTATCGAAATACCACTCTCTTCCAAAAAACCACAGGGCAGATACCCCGTGGTTTTCAATCATTCAAAATAATATTGCTACGTCAAACTATCCAAAACTTAATTTTCACTGTACTAAAGACTTTGCTCCAATGTCGTGCGGATTTCTTTGATGAAATTCTCGGAATTGAGCACAGTAGGATTCTCTATCGTCGTAATCAGTGCCAGGTCCTTTGTCATTTTTCCTGCCTCAATCGTGCCAAGCGTAGCGGACTCCAATTTATCTGCAAAGGCCATCAACTCCGGAATATTGTCAAGCTCACCACGTTTTCTTAACGCTCCTGTCCAGGCGAAAATCGTTGCCACAGAATTGGTCGAGGTTTCCTCCCCTGCCAAATGCTTGTAGTAGTGCCGCTGAACCGTACCGTGTGCCGCCTCATATTCATATACTCCGGAAGGCGAAACCAGTACAGAGGTCATCATGGCCAGAGAACCGAACGCAGAGGAAACCATATCGGACATCACATCTCCGTCATAATTCTTGCAGGCCCAGATAAATCCGCCTTCCGCCTTCATTACGCGGGCAACCGCATCATCAATCAGCGTATAAAAATATTCAATCCCAGCCGCTTTAAATTTCTCGTCATATTCTGCATTGTAAATCTCCTGAAAAATATCCTTGAATCTATGGTCGTACTTCTTGGAAATTGTATCCTTGGTTGCAAACCAGACAGACTGCTTTGTATCCAATGCGTAGTTAAAACATGCCCTTGCAAAGCTTTCAATGGATTCATCTAAATTGTGCATACCCTGAATCACACCGGAACCCTTAAACTCATGAATCGTTTCCCGAATCTCCGTCCCATCCTCTGCTGTAAATACCAGCTCTGCCCTGCCGGCGCCGGGAACACGGATTTCCGTATTCTTATATACGTCACCATAGGCATGTCTTGCCAGCGTAATCGGCTTAACCCAGTTCTTTACACAGGGTTCAATTCCCTTTACGACAATCGGTGCACGGAACACTGTACCGTCCAAGGCCGCACGAATCGTTCCATTCGGTGATTTCCACATTTCCTTTAAATTATACTCCGTCATACGGGCAGCATTGGGCGTGATTGTCGCACATTTCACCGCTACACCATATTTCTTTGTTGCCTCTGCGGAATCAATGGTCACCTGATCATTGGTCTCATTTCGGTATTCCAGACCCAGATCATAATACTCTGTCTTTAAATCAATAAATGGAAATAAAAGCTCTTCCTTAATCATCTTCCAGAGAATTCTTGTCATTTCATCTCCGTCCATCTCCACTAACGGTGTTGTCATTTTGATTTTGTCCATCATCATGTCCTCCTCGTACTATCCTGATTATCCCTTTTCAGAAAAATAAGCCATAAGTATTCACATATGACTCCTTTGTCCAAAATGTTCTTTTCTATTTCCTTTATAGAATAACAGAAAATACCGTTTCTGGCAACTTAACATTTTGATTTTTTGTATTTTCTTAGGATTCTATATGTATGCCAGACTTTTCAGGATAAAAATAATCACCGTCAATGTTACCGATGACAACAGCGTAGTAACCACTACAATTCCCGATGCCAATGCACTGTCATTACCCATATTCTTCGCCATGATATAGGAACTTACCGTAGTCGGGGCACCGGTCAGAATCAAAAGTGCCACCATCTCCTCATTGCGGAATCCCATCCATGCGGCAACCGGAAGAAAAATTCCGGGAATGATAACCAGTTTTATCATCGAAGCCACAAACACAGGCTTCCACTTATCAACCGCCGAATCCGCCACAAACCCTGCTCCAATCGCAATTAAAGCAAGCGGGGTCGACAGGCTTGCCACACTCTGAATGCTCTTTTCCAGAATAACCGGAAAGTTGACTTTTAATAAAGCAAAGGGAATCCCGGCAAAAATTCCGATAATAATCGGATTCGTCACAATGCCTTTTAATGTTTTTTTCACCACTGCCGCTTTATCGGTTTCCCCTGCATTTGCACTCCGTATCAGTACGATGACGGAAAAAATATTGAACAGCGGAATAGAGGCTACAATCATCATCGGCACAAGACCGCTGCTGCCATATATATTCTGCGCAAAGGCAATGCCGAGAATTGCCGCACTTCCCCGGAAGCTTCCCTGTACAAAGCTTCCAATCATCCGTTTATCTTTGATAAAAAGCTCCGCCAGCAGCCAGACTGCTCCGAAGAATACGCAGGTGCCAAAAAAGCAGAACAAAACAAACCGGAGATTGAAATCATCGGACAAATCTGCCGCTGCAATATCTTTAAACACCATTACCGGCAGCGCCACCTTAAATACCAGCTTATCTGCCACAGAGACAAATTCATCTGTTAAAAAACCGATTTTTTTCAGCCACCAGCCGAGAATCATCACCAAAAAAACAGGCATAGTCGCATTGAGGCTGTATATAAAATTACTCATTTCCTATCCTATTCCTCCACATCTTCATCATCATTCCTGTCCCTTTGACCGATAATAAAGAGTGCCACAACAACAACAATGGATACAATCATACAAACTGCAATCAGCCATGGCTTTGATGTATCTCCCGTATTTACCATTCCAATTAGCCAATTCAACATGTTTACTCCCTCTTTTCTCTAACTTTTAGTAAGCATAAACCGATATGGTTACCGGCTTTCATTTACATAAGTCGTCACTCTGGTCTGGATTTCCCCGGCTGTCTTATCCAATGACTGAAACCCTGCAAAATAGGCTTTAACCGCATCCTCAATAATCTCATCAACCGCCGGATTCCGCTCGACTGTCCTATGTGTGCCGGCAATCAGGTTCCGAAACAGCTCCACATCCTCCTCCGGGGCAGGGCCAATCTCCACCTCCACACCATCAATACCGCGCGCGGACCATGCTGCCGCCCACGACCTTCCCGTTTCATCGGTAAAGTCTTCGCTCGCCGTGCAAGTCTGGATATATAATTCAAACGCATCTTTGCGGACTGGCAGATATTCTCCCCGCACCATATCGATGCTTTCCTGAAATTCCTTTTTCTGAAATTCCTTCAAAAACTCCCATGCAGCCTCCTTATTTTCCGAATCGGCACTGATGCCCATACGGGTGGAGCATTCAAAATAGGAGCCGTCCCGTGTCTCACAGGGATACCCCACCACGGCAATCTCGTCCTGATACAGGCCGCGGTAAAGCTGAAGCTCCTCCAGATTAACGGATGTACCGGAAAACAGCACGATACCCTGCCGCAAAAGCGCAGGCAGTCCCCATCCATCGCTGTACTCGTATTCCGTAAGGGAACTGTCACGGTTGCATATCTCCAAAATATCCTTAAAATCCTGGCTGTCAAAGCGGCATGTCCCCGTCTCCCAGTCAATAAAATCCGAATAGCCAGTACTCAAAAAGGCAAAAAGCATATTTACCTTTTCGCCGCCCGCATGAAACGGCTGGACTTTTTCCTCTTTCTGAGCCAGAATGTCTTTTATCTCGCCAAAGGTAATTCCGTCCCGCTCCCCGACATCGGACTTCCTGGCAAGCATGCTGTATACCATAAAGCTCGGCGTTACATAATAAATTTTGCCATCTACCTTCGTTGCCTCCACTACGGAATCAAGCAAATCCTCCGTGCTGACATCGGTATCCTTTTCGTAATAAGGCGTCAAATCCTCCAGCAGCCCTTTTGCAATATACTGGTCTGCCGGCAAATCATCGAGCGCAATAATATCCGGTATATTCCCGGATATGATATCCAGATTAAACGCTGTCTGCGGATCTTCCTCCTCCGAATAATCCTTAATCTCAATCCGGCATGTATCATTTTTCCGGTTAAATTCCGTAACCATCTGTTCTACATGCTCTCTTGCCATGGAGCTTGCCAGACCATACGTGAGGACGGTTTTATTTTCCCATTCTGCCATATCCCCCTGCGACAAAACGGCAAGCTGCCAGTCTCCCGCACTCTCAATTGCGGCAAACTGCCCGTCTCCCAAAGCCTGCAATTTGACAAAATCCCCTTGGTACAAAGCGGACATCTGATAGTCAAACAGATATGTGGATTTTTCCTGTTCCAGATCATATCCGTAACCGCCATAGCTGTTTGTAAAATAAAAGTCATAGGCAGCTGTTTCCGGACAGCCGGCAGAAATCTGAACCTCGTCGGTTCCTGTCCGGTACCGCTTTCCAAATTCCCCCGTCTCAAAATCCAATGTACATACAAACTTTTCCGCAGAGTCCGCCCCCGCACAAATCACCGTTCCATCCTTCGTGTATCCGACACTGTCCATGGTAAAATTCGGCTTCACTTCCCTGGCAAACGTTAAATCCGCATGAAACAGATACAGGTACTCCATATAACAAAAATACACCCTGCCCTCTTTGTCCGCCGTCATATTATACATGGCATAGCTTTCATGCAGGCTGTCTGTAATATCCTGCTGCGCGAGCAAATTTCCAGCCGTGTCGATGCGTACAAGCCATTGTTCTTCGCTCCGCCAATCCTCATCAAGCTGCTCCCGCCGCAGAACCAGATTACCGTCTGCGCCATATACAATCTCCTCGGTATAATTGCCGGGAAGATTCTCCAGGCTGATTTCCCTGCGGTCGGTTCCGTCCGGATTAACGGAATACAAATGCTGTTTTCCGCTCATTCTGCCGTCTTCCCCGATCTCATCCGTGACCACATAGAGGCAGCCGCCGCCCGCCGTATAGTTTACCACTTCTCTTCCATCAAGTTTCATGATCTGCTCCTGATACAGACGTTCTTTGGCAAACTCCATGTGACTGTTTTTGCCCTGCGACTCCCCGTCGCCAAAACTCTCCCCGCAGCCTGCCATGCCAAGCACGGCGCATGCTGCCAGGAAGAACAGCATATGCTTTTTCCAACCCATTTATATGCCTCCTCAATCCTCCGGGTGGTAATCCTTCACTACTTCCGGGTCCGGAAGAGCTTTTTTAGTAGAATTCACAAAATTACGAACCTGTACCACAGCCTTATTAATCGGAATATTCGTTCCTGCTCCTGCAACACAGCCGCCGGGGCATGCCATTCCTTCAATCAGGCAGCCATTCTTTTTACCCGCTTTGGCAAGCATTAGCATTTTGCGGCATTCATCCAGCCCCTCTGCATGCTCAATATTGACCTCCGTTCCAGGGTAATACTGGTTGATACATTCCTCCACTGCCTTTGCGACACCGCCGGCAACTGCATAGCCGCGCCCGGCACCGGTTGCATCCTCAACGGGAACGCCCACCCTAAAATCATCAAACTCAATATCTCTGGAAATAAATATGGCATCCAGCTCTTCAAACGTGATGACAAAATCCACATCACTGCGAACCGTCCTCCGCATAGCCTCCAGCTTCTTCGCCGCACAGGGACCGATAAACACCACAGAAGAATCAGGGTGTTCCTTCTTAATCATTCGTGCCGTAGCCACCATAGGGGTCAAGGCATTGGAAATCTTATCGATTGTTTCCGGAAAATGCTTCTTGGAAAGCATCGCCCATGACGGACAGCAGGAGGTGAGCAGGAACGGCACCTCTCCGGTCGCCACTTCTTTTACATAGTGCTCCGCCTCTGTCATGGCACCCATATCCGCTCCCATTGCCACTTCAAATACTCCGGCAAACCCCAGCTTCATCAAAGCCGCTTTAATCTTATCCGGTGTCGCATAGTCTCCAAACTGCCCTACAAATGCAGGTGCAATAGCCGCATAGATTGTCCTGCCTGAGCGCAGAGCACGAATTAGCTGAAAAATCTGGGATTTGTCTGCAATAGCCCCAAATGGACAATTCACCATACACATGCCGCAGGAAACACATTTCTTCTCATCAATCTTAGCCCGTCCCAGCTCATCGCTGACAATGGCATTGGCTCCGCAGGCACCGGCACAGGGACGGCGTTTGTGGGAAATTGCATCATACGGACAATTGCTTTTGCACTTGCCGCATTTGATACAAATATTTTTATCAATCACGGACCTGCCGTTTTCCATACGAATAGCGCCAACCGGGCATACCTCCATGCAGGGGTGCGCCACACAGCCTTTGCACTGATTGCTGACCTCATATACATTGTGCTCACAGGCATTACAGGCAGCCGGAATCACCTGCATAAGCGGAGGCTCATAATACTTCTCATCAATGTTACTCTCTTCAATGCCCTGAGTTAAATGCACTGGTTTATCCTCAGGACGCAGCGACATACCCATGGCAAGCCGGATACGCTCTCTTGTTATCGCACGTTCCCGGTAAATACTCTCACAATACTGCGGCGTATCTCCCGGTGTAATCTTATATGGGATTGCCTCAATATCGTCATTGATATTCTCCGATTCGTAGGCAACATTGGCAATCTCCGTAAATACCTGCTTTCTCAGTCGCTTTACATTTGTTACAATATCCCGCACAATAATCTTCCTCCTCCAAAATTATGCTTCCATTATAGCAAATGTCAAACCATTTTACCACTCTTAAAATATTTCTTTCTATCGGTATTGATGGCGTAATTTAATAAGATATACAATATAACCCCCGCAAACACAATCAGGCATTTATGCCAGGCGGCAACCGCATTCATCAGCATGACCAGCGTGAGCAGGCCGCTTAATTCGGCACACACCATATACCTGCCCGCTTTAAAGTAGAATTCTGATTTTGAATTTTCCTGCCGCTTTACCAGATAAGCTGCAGCCAATGCGAAAAGCACTGCCAGCACCAGATAACTCAGCACATATCCAATATAGGAATCCACATGGGTAAAAGCAACCATCAGCCGGCTGATGTCGCTGTTTAATGACCCATCTATCACAGCTAGTTTGTCATTTATGCCTTCCACAAGTTCTCCCTGATAATACACCATATAATCTAAAGGTTTGTGCTGCCACGCATCATACACAGACTCCGGCTGATAATAACTGCCGCCTGCACTCTTGAATTTCAAATACCCATATAACTTCTGCAGCCATTTTACCCTCTCGTTCAGTGTAAATGCCAACTCGATTATGCTATTGCCTGCACAGATACCTCCCACGGTTCCGATAATGCGCACAAAGCCACTGGCAAACAGAGATTCCAATACATTGATTAAACCGAGCAGGAATAGCAGATAGGTTATACACGTAAATGCGATTCCAAATATCGACGAAGCAAGCCATGGTATGCCAATCTCCAGCTGCCCTAACAATCCGTGCAGCCGATAATAGAGATATACTGCATATACGGATACGGAAATGATCACCAGCAGACTGTCCATAAGCAGATGAAATGCCATACGGTCGATTCGCTTTACCGGAAGTGTGCAGATGAACTCTCGTTCACTGCGCTCCTTCTCCAGCCAGAAAAAAACAGATTTAACAAGCAAAATGCCTGCCAGCACATTTACCAATATTCCCTCAAAAAAGCCATAGAGGATAATGCCTCTAAGCCCATATAGCGCATCCTCCACAACCCAATAATGTTCCCGCTGCGCAACGATAGGATCCTCCCATCCCACCATCTGCTTCAGCCAATAGCAGCCCCCGTCCCGCACAATCAGCAGTCCGGTCAGCACGAGCAGGAAAAAGAGATAATATTTCCATTCCTGTTTAAACAGTTTCTTCATACTACTTCACCTCCCAATTAACCGATTTTTGCTTGTAAAACGGATGGATGAGCAGGCTCAGGCAAAATGCGGATACAAAACCTGCCACCAGCGCAAAAGCGCCCCACTCCGCAAAAGTCATACAAATCCCAATACCGCACAAAACGGAAAAAGGAAAATCAAGTAACGGAAAGTAGAACAGTTTTCCTTTTGTCAGTTCCCGCTTAGCGGCCGCAGCAAAAATACATATGGCCGAAAGAAGAAGAAAAACCAGCAGTGCTCCTATATTTATCCACATACTATATCCTACCCTGCCACCATAAGCTGTCATCGTCCTGCTTCCCACATTCAGATAATCAAAAAAATCAGTCGGAGATAAACAGGCTTCGCTAAAACTGATGATATTATCCCAATTTGACTCTTCAAGAGCAATACCTCTATCTAAGCAGTATATATCATACACACCATACCAATTTTGAGACGTATAAAGTATATACCACACAGCCACAGAGACAAACGTCCCGGCAATCGGATTCTTGGTCACGGTTACTCCCAGATAAATCCAGGTATAAGCAGTGACAATGAACAACAGATAGCACAGCAGATAAATCAGTGTATATTCATTTGCCGTATCGATCATTTCCTTGGCAGAAGCACTGCCCGCACCGATCAACGCCGCCAAAGTCCGATTATAGTTTGTCAGGGCTGCCAGCAAAACCCCGCCCTGTACCAACGCTCCGATGACAATCAGCAAAAGGACAGCAATATAGTCATACAGGACCACGGCACTCTCTTTTACCGGCAGCATTCTATAAAACTCTCTCGTCCGCACATCCGTATAATGGAATTTTCTGATTATCAGCAGCAAAATCACGCCGATTATTGTTGTGATAAATCCGATCAACTGCACATTATTGGCTTTGTCCTCAAACACGATGGTCAGGTTCTTTATGTGGTTAGAAATTTCCGCCTTTCCGCCACTGTCCTCAATCTGCTTAATTTCCTGCCCGATTTTTTGCTCTATACTGCTGCCGGTAAAAGCAATTCCACTATCCCGGCAGATGTACACGGTATCACTGATGACAAAAAAGAGCATCAGTCCCAGTGCAGCGAGATAAAACTTCCTCGATTCCCTTGTCAGTTTCCAAAATGCACTCATATCTTATCCCTCCCTACTTTTTGACCTCCTCTGTGCTGTTTCCGTCAGACTGTCCACTTTCTTTATCCTTAGATTCCTCTAACACGACAAACAACTCCTCAAGGGAAATATCCACAGGCTCTACGAGACTGGCTCCCAGCTTATATAATTTCTTAGCAAATTTTTCACTGTATTCCTTAACCACCATGTTATAGATGCTTCCCACATTGCTGATACGCAGAACCTCCGGCAGATCATAAACCGCTTTGCCGGCGCCTCCTTCAAACACAACATTCAGCCTTGTCAGCTCACCCTTCATCTCCTCCATCGACATCTGCCGTACCACAGTCCCCTGCTCCAGCATCGTTACCGTATCACAAATCCGTTCCAAGCCATCAAGATTGTGGGAACTGATTAAAACACCAATTTCCTGCTGCTCCACCTCATTAATCAGCATTTCGTAAAACTTTGCCTTTGCCACGGGATCGAGGCCGGAGGTCGGTTCGTCCAGAATCAGATAATCCGGCTGTTTTGCCGTTTCCAGCATAAAGGCCAGCCGCATTTTCTGCCCTTTGGACAGTGACATAATGCGCTTGTCTACCGGCAGTTGAAAAATCCGGTTCCACTCGTTAAACTTTTCTTTGCTGAATTTGGGATAAAAATTTTCATACATATATACCATTCTCGACACAGTGTAATATTTAATGTAATCGTTGTAATCTGCCACGTAGCCAATCCTCTCCTTTACCGGAGGATTGTCATAGACTTCCTCGCCGTCATAGGTAACACTGCCCCCGTCCACTTTGTATACTCCCGTAATACATTTAATCAACGTCGTCTTGCCGGCACTGTTCTCACCGATGAGACCATGGATTTCCCCCGGCATTACCGTCAGGCTGATATCTTTAAGAACTTTTTCTTTGTTATATCCTTTATCAATATTTTTCACTTCTAACATACGCTCATCTCCTCATAAATCCCCTTCACCAGGTCAACAACCATTTTCTTGTCAAATCCCATTAGCTTTAACTCCATTATTTCACTGACCAGCTTCTTTTTGACCGATGTAAGCCTTGCCTCATCAGGTTTTAAAACCACCGTTCCTGCAATAAATGTTCCCTTTCCGCGGATTGTCTCAATTATCTGCTGCCGCTCTAATTCCTGATATGCCTTCGAGACCGTTCCCGGTGTAATTTTCAGTTCCAATGCCAGTTTCCTGACAGACGGAATGGAATCCCCAGGATTTAAATAGTTCTTCATCACATTAAATTTCACCTGCTCCACAATTTGCTCATAAATTGGCTTATTGCTCTTGTAATCCAACTGAATCATAGGCTCCTCCTTTCACCTCTTTACTTTGCTCATAACTATTACTATCTGTATCAACTGTACCACTCGATATAATACAATTATATCACACATCTACCACTATGTCAACAGGTGAAATACGCAGACTACACAGAAATTTTTTGACTAGCTCCCTCAACACAGAGCCGATTAGAATTGCTTTCCCGATTGGTTATCAGCAGTAACCATTTCCACAATGCGCACTCCCATCACGCCGAAAATGCTTCCAAGCAAGACACTGGCAAGCACATCTGACGGAAAATGCACATAGAGATATAACCTTGAAAATGCCATTGCCGCTGCCAGCAAAGCAGCCAATAGCTTATATCCTTTTCCGATTGGCATCATGCACACCACGGTACAAAACTCCACAGCAGCAAGTGTATGGCCCGAAGGAAACGAATAATCACTTAACTTTGCAATTAACAGTTCTATTCCTCCGACATAATCATATGGTCTTATGCGGGCAACTGTATTTTTCAACACCATATTGCCAAAAACAAATCCCAGACCCAGACTGGCTGCCATTGCCGACCCCCACTTACGGTATCGGGGAACCGCAATAAGTATCACTGCCACAGCAATAAAAAACCACCCTTTATTCCCCAAAAAGGTAATCGCAGGAACAACTTTATCCAGTACATCGCATCTGAAATTCTCCTGTATCCAATTCAGAATCCATATGTCCAGGTCGGTAATCGCATTGGTTAACATAATATCTCCTATCGCACTTGAAATAATCTGCCGGAATAAGGCTCCAAATCCATAAAACACTGTCCGTTGCTCACGACAATCTCCACCCCTTCATCGGCGACTTTGCCGCCATAAATATTGCCGGCACTATGAATCAGCTCTTTCAGCATATGGTTCCCCTCTATCCTCACCAAATAATCGGTATAGCGCATATCGCTGAAATTAAACACGGCCAGAATCTGTTCTCCCCCTGCACTCCTTCTATAAGCGTAAACCAAATCCCAATCCCTGTCATTGATGACATAAGAAAAACATGCCGCATTGTATTCTCCTTCATATAAAGCCGGATGATGCAGATATATTTGATTCAAGTCATGGCAGAACCGCCGGAAAGCGTTATGTATCGGAAAGGGTGCAAGTTCCTCAAAATCCTGCGGACGATACTCTGCCCATTCCCTGAACTGACCGATTTCATTTCCCATAAAATTGAGCTTTTTACCGGGGTGGCTTATCATATAGATAAATAATGCCCGGCACTGGGAAAATTTATCCTCATAACACCCGTACATTTTATCCACCAGTGTTTTCTTACCATGAACCACCTCGTCATGTGAAAAGGCCAGCAGATATAACTCGTTATAAAAATAGTGCATGGAAAACAATAAATCATGATAATGCTTTCTCCGTTCCTCCACAGAATAGGTAAAAAATTGCAGTGTATCGTGCATGAAGCCCAAATCCCATTTGTAGTCAAAACCAAGACCGCCATATTGCACTGGTGCCGTAACTTTCAGATAACTCGTAGAATCCTCTGCCATCAGAACAGCCGTTGGATGAATACGATGTAACCCTTCATTCATGGACTGTACAAATTGTACCGACTGCGCATTGGCACCGCGGCTCTCATCGCCTCCCCAATAGATAATATTTGCTATGGCATCCATACGCAATCCGTCAAAATGATACTCCGTAAGCCAATAGTTGGCACAGGATTTCAAAAAGCTCGCCACCTCACCTCTGCCATGAGCAAAATTATAAGAACCCCATTCACTCCGCTCCACATCCGCAAAAGGGATTTCATAGAGCGGCATACCGTCAAACATGGATAATCCGTAATCATCCACTGCAAAATGTACCGGAACAAAATCCAGTATCACCCCTATGCCGGCCATATGACATTGATTGACAAACCGTTTGAGTCCCTCCTTTGTTCCATATCTGGAAGTTGGGGCAAAAAAGCCTGTGCTCTGATATCCCCATGACTCATCCATCGGATGTTCATTTAACGGCATAATTTCCACATGGGTATACCCCATTTCCCGCAGATACGGTATCAATTCTCCGGCAAGCTCCTCATAGCGGTACCAACGGTCCCCGTTTGCCCGCCATGAACCAAAATGAATCTCATAAAGATGAAACGGACGGTTATACATTTTCTCTCTGTTCCTCATCCACTCCCCGTCTGTAAATACATCACTTTCTTCTGTGATAACAGAAGCGGAAGCCGGTCTCAATTCCATGGCAAAGCCATAGGGGTCAGCCTTATCCGTCACCGTACCGTCATGGTGGTAAATCCGATATTTATACATCTGCCCCGGCTTCGCCTCCGGGACGGTCAGGCTATAGATACCACCACGCCCGTTCAATTCCATTTCCTGGTCATACCAATCATTGAACTCTCCGATCAGAGTCACCTTTTTGGCTCTCGGCGCATATACTCTGAATATAGCCCCCTGTTCCAGCATATGTGCACCGAAATATCGATATGCATACCACTCATTACCATTGTAAAACTGTTCTAAATCCATAAAATCACCCTGACAGCCGCACAAAATACGTCCGTCATTGTCCCGCTTTCATTTAGCACAGTATAACACTTTTTTTTCATAACCGTCAACTTGACGCATATATTTAATAGAAAAGGCTTGAGGCAGTCAAATGGAATCCAAAAAACGTCATCCCTTAGAATGCATCACTCACAGTGAAGGTCTCTCCATGTTGGAATCACTGATTCCTTTTGTGGATTATCCGATGAAACTTCCTCTTGCTCTTTTTATCAAATTTATCGAAATCCGGCTAATCATCAATGCCTTCCGCTCTGTCGATACAATATCCCGCATAGGATTGAATATCGCTTCCTCCGACCCGATCGATATGCTGTGTGCCCTCACCGGCATGCAGCCTGAAATGCTCAGGATGCTGATGTCGCTGTCGGAAAATACCAGTAGCGGTCTTTCTCAGGAAATTCTCTCCGGCCTATCCGGTAAAAATGGCATGGATTTCTCTGATCTTTCCGGCATCTTAAACCGGTTCGGTACAAACAGCGCAGAAACCAGTACCGACAACAGACAAACATCGGCTTCCTTTGACGAAGCCATTCAAAATATCCTGTCCGAGTATGATATGGCTCAGGCAGAAAACTTTGCTCAGAACATATCGGAACATACTGCAAATCAGGAGGTATCCAATGAATTATGATTCCTTTACTTCAACAAAAGAATTCAAATCTCTTCACCCGGTAAAACAGAAAATTTTGCAGGAAGTGATCAACAACAATATGCACGCCTCTCCGGAGGCCATCCTGTCCAAACTGTTATCAATTAACACAGAGCTTTCCAGGCGCAACTTAAGTTTTACCAATGAGGAAACCGCTTTATTGATTAATATCATGAAGGCAAATATGACACCCGATGAACAGCGCAAAGTAGATATGCTGATGGGGCTGTTTCAGCGCTGACAGACAGTTATACTGGTTAACCTTAGTATTTGCCGAAGGCAAATGCTTAGTTTAACCGCATATACCGCGGTGAAATGTTGAATCCGGCAATCAATTTCGTTCGTGGGTATAAAAATTGCCGGATATCGGACACCTGTCGATAACCGGCAATTTTTCAATTTTTTCTAAATTCGAGAAGCTCCAGTCCCTCATTATGCTCCAGTACAGAATTAATCGTCCATTGATTCGTAAAGAGCAGTAATGGATTCCCCTTCATATCTTTTACTTTTTTTACTTCATTTACCCGCTTTAATGAATTTACGTCGGTATACGGGTCCTTAATCCAGCGGATAAAATTATAGGGCAGCGGCTCCAGCTTAATATCACAGCCATACTCATTCTCTAATCTGTACTTCAACACTTCAAACTGCAATACTCCCACCACGCCCACAATGATCTCTGCCATTCCCGCAGTGTACTCCTGAAAAATCTGTATGGCGCCCTCCTGAGCAATCTGGGTAACCCCTTGGACAAACTGCTTCCGCTTCATCGTATTCATCTGCAATATCCTGCAAAAATGCTCTGGCGCAAAAGTCGGGATACCCTCGTATTCAAATTTTTTCCCCGGCTTGCACAGCGTATCCCCAATCGAAAAAATCCCCGGATCAAACACGCCGATTACATCTCCGGCATATGCCTCTTCCACAATTTTCCGATCCTGTGCCATAAGCTGCTGCGGCTGCGAAAGTTTCATTTTGCGCTTGCTTTGCACATGATAAATTTCCTTGCCGGCATCGAACCGTCCCGAACATATCCTCATAAACGCAATTCTGTCCCTGTGGGATTTGTTCATGTTCGCCTGAATCTTAAATACAAAAGCAGAAAAATCTTCTTCTATCGGGTCAATCAATCCCTCATTGGACATTCTCGGCAATGGCGGGCTTGTCATATTCAGAAAATGATTCAAAAAGGTTTCAATGCCAAAAGTATTTAACGCTGAACCAAAGAAAACCGGCGTTAATTCCCCTTTACTTACCTTATCCAAATCCATCGGCTCACTTGCGCCGTCCAACAGTTCCACCTCTTCGACCAACTGGTGATAAAGCATATCTCCGATATCCTGCTTGAGATTATCATCTTCAATGGAATAATCCGTTTCCTGCGCTTTCTTTGCCCCACCTGTGGAAACAGCCTGAAACCGTGATACCTTCCGCGACTCTCTGTCATAAACCCCCTTAAACTCTTTCCCCGAACCAATCGGCCAGTTTACCGGACAGGTACTTATCCCCAGCACGGTTTCAATATCATCCAGCAGTTCAAAAGTATCTCTGGCATCTCTGTCCAGCTTATTGATAAACGTAAAAATAGGAATATGCCGCATGACACAGACCTTAAACAATTTAATTGTCTGTGCCTCCACGCCCTTGGATGCATCGATAACCATTACTGCCGAGTCCGCTGCCATCAATGTACGGTAGGTGTCCTCCGAAAAATCCTGATGTCCCGGTGTATCCAAAATATTAATGCAATATCCGTCATATTCAAACTGAAGCACTGATGAGGTAACCGAAATTCCTCTCTCCTTTTCAATGTCCATCCAGTCAGAAACCGCATACTTTGCATTCGCTTTCCCCTTCACCGAACCTGCCGTATTAATTGCTCCGCCAAACAGCAGAAACTTTTCAGTCAATGTCGTTTTTCCCGCATCCGGATGGGAAATGATCGCAAAGGTTCTCCTCTTTTCTATTTCTTTTTTCAAATCTGCCATTGTCTACTCCTCAGTATCCGGTACCTAATACGAAAGCCTGATAACCACCTTGGTTGCCTTTCCCCTGGCTACCCTGATTTCATTATTTCTGCCGGATATATTTTTTTTCACGATTCCCTTCCGAACTCTGCATATCCATTGCTCCGTGTCTATACTCTTAGGCGTAATATGTCGATTCTTCCTGTCATTTTGCCTTGTCCGTGTTCTGCCATTGTCCCAGTCTTTTTGCTGGCCGTTCTTAAGAGAAGGTGATACTTTTTGGGCATCTCCCATATAGTACCGGGTAGCCGAGGTAAGCTTTGCCGTCTTCACACCGCCAACCTGCTCCCACTCACAGCTATTATCGCTTCTCTTATAGATAACATATTTCATTTTATTTCCCCGCAAGGATATAATGCCGTAATCCGTGCAGTCTGTTGTACACCCGGCCAATCCGATATTTTTCAATGAATAATATTTTTTCGCTTCTGCTTTCTGACCGTTTCCAAGTAATAATACAATAATGAGAAACGGTATCAGCACACGAAATCTCCTGTGTAATAATTCCATAGTGTCCTCCGTTTGATTAAACCGAAAAAACTGTATCTTACTTACTTTTCATCTTTCTATTTTGCAACAATATTGACAATTTTGCCCGGTACATATATCTCTTTGACAATATTAAGCCCGGTCAGTTTATCTGCAACAGCTTCTTTTCCCTTTGCCAGAACCGAATCTTTTTCCTCTTCTGCAACAATATCAATCGTTGCTCTTGTTCTGCCGTTAATCTGGACCGGAATGGTAATCTCGTCATCTTTCATCGCCGTTTCTTCATAGGCCGGCCATCCTGTGGCAAACACAGTACCCGTTCCTCCCAATTGTTCCCAGAGTTCCTCACCGATATGCGGTGCAAATGGAGCGATCAACCGCACTGCTGTCTTAAGCGTCTCCGTATCGACACCACCCTTTTTGCTCAGTTCTACAAATTTGTTATTGTATTCCATAAAACCGGAAACCACGGTATTCAGAGAAAAACTCTCCAAACGGGTGGTAATATCATATACCATTCTGTTCCGAAGCTTTAAAAGCTCCTTTGTTTCCTTGCCCGGATTTTCAATATTACCGATGACCATATTGTAAAATCTCGACAGGAAACGATATACCCCGTCTATTCCTCTGTCATCCCAGATGGAATCAAGCTCAGGCGGTCCGATAAACAGTTCATACATCCGCAGGGCATCGCAACCGTAATCACGAACCATTTCGTCCGGCGAAACAATATTTCCTAATGACTTACTCATTTTAGTTGCGGCACCGGTTTCCTTATCGCGTCCGCAGACCATACCCTGATTAAACAGCTTCTTAAACGGCTCGTCAAAATCCACCACACCGATATCATGTAAAAACTTGGTATAGAAACGGGCATATAGCAAATGCAGTACTGCATGCTCTACACCACCGATATACATATCCACAGGCAGATATTTATCCGCCTTCTCCTTATTTACCAGTTCCTTCTCATTCTTATTATCTACATAGCGAAGGAAATACCATGACGAGCCTGCCCACTGCGGCATCGTATTGGTTTCTCGCTTTGCCGGCTTTCCGCAACAGGGACAAGCCGTATTTACCCATGCGTCTATTGCTGCCAGCGGCGATTCCCCTGTTCCGGTCGGTTCATATTTCTCAACATCAGGAAGCAGCACCGGCAGTTCCTCCTCAGGAACCGGCACAGCACCGCATTCCGGGCAGTGGACAATCGGAATCGGCTCGCCCCAATAACGCTGACGGGAAAATACCCAGTCACGCAGCTTATAATTGACCGTCTTTTTCCCGTAGCCTTTTTTCTCGATCATCGCAGGAGCTTCCTGCTTTAACACAGCCGACTCCATTCCGTTCCAATCACCGGAATTAATCATGGTTCCGTTCGCCTCCGTATAGGCCTCCTCCATGTTTTCTATCTCTTTTCCGTCTTTGGCGATAACCTGTATAATCGGCAAATCAAATTTTTTGGCAAAAGCAAAATCACGGTCATCGTGAGCCGGCACACACATAATTGCTCCGGTACCATAATCCGCCAGAACATAATCAGAAAGCCAGATCGGTGTCTTCTTGCCATTTAACGGATTAATCGCATAGGAACCGGTGAACACACCTGTCTTTTCCTTATCCTGCATACGGTCAACATTGGACTTCATCGAAGCATCATAAATATACTGCGTTACGGCTTCCTTCGTCTCCTCC
Organism: Clostridium sp.; assembly: GCA_023666975.1. The sequence goes on along the minus strand of JAMPAW010000013.1, from coordinate 17,600 downwards.
GTTGCCAGCTTGGCTGCAAGCTCGTGCTCAGGTGCCAGTACCATAAAAGTTGCTCCCCACAATGTATCCGGTCTGGTCGTATATACGGTAATGCTCTCGTCACTTCCATCCACCTTGAAATCAACTTCAGCACCATAGGATTTTCCAATCCAGTCCGACTGCATTTTCTTAACCTTTTCCGGCCAGTCCAGTTTATCCAAATCGGCGAGCAGCCTGTCCGCATAAGCCGTAATCTTCAACATCCACTGGCGCAGATTTTTCTTTGTCACTTCAGAGTGGCAGCGCTCACACTTACCGTCGACAACCTCTTCATTAGCGAGACCGGTCTTACAGGACGGACACCAGTTAATCGGCATCTCCTTCTCATAGGCAAGCCCCTCCTTAAACATTTTGACAAAAATCCATTGTGTCCATTTATAGTAGTCCGGGTCCGTAGTATTTACCTCTCTGTCCCAGTCATAAATTGCCGCAATCTCGTTAATCTGCTTCTTAATATTCTTCACGTTTTCCGCAGTGGAAATTGCCGGATGTACGCCGTTCTTAATCGCATAGTTCTCCGCCGGAAGACCAAATGCGTCCCAGCCCATCGGATGAATCAGATAATATCCCTGCATCATTTTATAACGGCTCCAAACGTCCGATATCACGTATCCTCTCCAATGTCCTACATGGAGTCCGTTACCTGACGGATACGGAAACATATCCAGACAGTAATATTTCTGCTTTGTTCCGTCCTCCACGTTAATCGGATTCTCTTCCCACTTCTTACGCCATTTGCCTTCAATCAGCTTGTGATTATATGCTGTTGCCATGATTATGTCCTCCTCATTATATCATCAGGGCCTGCCCCGTATATTTTCCTTGTTATCAGTTATTCATCATTGAAAAATACATGCTTTTCCTAACCTGTTTATTTTACCATAAGCGCAATGTTTGTCAAGAATCGTCCGCCAATTCCCCGATATAATAAAACCCTTTCGCCTCCGTAAGCCTCACGTTCTGAAAAGTCCTAAATTACTCCCAATAATCTTTTGTAAAATCCTCCACATGGCAGCAGCAGTCATAGGCTGACTGCTGCATTGCAATTTCATAAATTTTGTTCTGGGATAATGCCATATTATTTTACCGTAATCTTTATCTTTTTATAAACACCATTTTGCGCATAGGCATAAATGGAGCATGTTCCTTTTTTCTTCGCCGTTACAACACCCTTGCTGCTTACCGTAGCAATTTCGCTGTTGTCCGACTCAAATTTTATCTCACGGTGCTGGCGGATTTTCTTATCCTGCTTTACTTCTGATGCTTTGATCTTAAAGGTTTTTGAAACAGCCAGTGTCTTGCTTGTTTTATTGACCTTTACGGATTTTGCCACACCGTACTTGCCGCCCTTCGTCGTTGCATGAACGGTCTTTGCTGCCGCAATGGTCACCTTTGCACCATTGATATTTTTATAGGCAATTACCAGATATTTATAATAAGTCCCTTTCTTTAACTTCTTCTGCGTATACTTTACGGTACTGTTTTTCGTAAAGGTCTTAATATGCTTATAGGTATTTTTCTTGCCGCATTTGTTGCCGTAAAGGATATAGCCGTCTGCATCCTTTACCTTGTCCCATTTAATGGTGATGGCATTCTTCTTTAAATTCGTGGCTCTTGCTTTCAGCATTCCAAAGGTGGAGCCCTTTAAGTCCGCATCCGATTTCTGGTTCTTAATGCTCGCATCGGTAATCAAAAGCGTATCGGTTGAAACGCCCAATTTGGCTGCCTCGTCAATAATCTGCTTTGCGGTATCTACCGATACCCCCAGGCTGTCGGCAACGGCCTGGTCTGTATTGGCATCCCCGGAACCTGTGCCGCCCGTCTTGCCATCCGGAACAGTCACCTCGGCTCCGGCACTTGCCTTGGTCGTATCCGTTTCTTTGACACGTACATAGTAGGTACCTGCCGGCAAACCGGTTATCTCGCTGCCGGTACAGGGCTTCGCAGCCGTAAAATCTTTGTTCGTGCTGTATTCCATCGTCGGAGCCACACCGGTAAGCTTCCCGTCACTTCCTCCCGGCGCAGTCGGGGCAACCCCGGTAATGCCGGTTGGCGCTGCCGCACCGTCTTTTTTGGATACCGTGACCGTAAATTCCTTCTTCAGTCCGCCGTCTTCTGTTGTTGCCGTAATCGTTACGGTTCCCGGCTTATGGCCGGTCACTTTTCCGTCCTCATCCACCGAAGCAACCGTGTCATCACTGGATGTCCAGTCCACTTTCGGATTGGATGCATTATCCGGTACCACCGTTACATCTAAATCCGTCGAGCCGCCAATGACAATATTGGGGTTCGTCGGCGAGGTGCTTTCGATGCCGGAAACGGGTGTGGTAAATTTGATATAGCCACATGCTTCTGCCGTTGCGCTGTCTATATAATATTTCCTGCCAGCCTCAAGCTGAACTGCCGCATATAGCGCATCCTTAGCTGAACCGCCAACCACCTTTTCATTATCACCGGGCAGTATCGCCTGTGTAGCATAAAAAGCCTGTGTTTGGGCATATTGGGCACTTCTTCCTGTGTAAGCCGTACCCTCTACGATTCCCCCGTTTACCTCAATATTGCCGTCTGCCAAAAAAGCCCGTGTAGTATCACCGACCGTACTGCCCTCCGAAGATGCACGGCTTTCCAAAGTCCCTCCATTTACCACTATATCGCCTTTGGCATAAACCGCCCTCGTATATCCAGGTGCCTTACCGTCAACCATGCTCGCTTCCGCTTTCAGGCTTCCTCCGTTCATCACTATGTCTGCACCCGCATATACTGCCCTTACATCAACCCGTATGTCCTCACGGTACATTCCCTGCACTGTGCCTTCTACGGCTCCGCCTTCTATCTGTATGGCCTTATCGGCATATATCGCAACCGCCAAACTATCGTCTGCACCTGTGCCTTTTGCCGCAGCCGCAGAAGCCTTTAGTATACCAGCCTTCATTTTTATGCTGCCGACCGCACTAACCCCCTGCGAACTCAAGCTTGCCGGCGCATTTCCCTCCAAAGTTCCGCTTTCAATTTCTATATCCCCTCCAGCCAAAATTCCATGGGCACTGCCGCTGTTCGGAAGCCCCCGCAGCTCCCCGCTTTTCAGGGTGATGTCACCGCCAACCCGAACGCCATATGCATTACTAATCAATCCGCCATCTATTATACCCAAAACCACAGACGACTGTTCTGCTGTGACAGAAGCTTCTTCTACAGTAAGCTTCCCTTCAATATCCATGCCTGCATATCCGCTTTTTGAAGAAATAGTGGCATCCGTTACCGTTAAATCTTTCCTTGCATAAATCCCCGCCTGTTTCACTACATCTATGCGCAGGCTTCCCCCTCCGGTAATGGACAGGTTATCAAATGCATACACACCACATTGGGAAATCGTGAGATCAGCCGCCAGAGTGACATTGCCTTTTATGGCATTCTCACCCTCCAATCTTAACACTGCATCTCCCTTGATAACAATTGCCGTATTTGCAGCAACTATCGAAAAATCATGCAGAACCAATTCCTTCCCATTGCATGAAATGGAATCATCTCCCTCATATACCTCCGTCTTCTCCGGTGTCCATGAAGCAGCATTCTCATAAGTAAACTCCGTCGCCTTATAAATCTTTCCCTCATCTGCATCAAAATAGAAAATATAATCGACCTGTCCACTATCATCCTCTGCCGCCCTGGCAACCATCCCACCCGGCAGGTACAGCAGGGAAAATACCATCACCAGAGCCAGCAGGCCTGCCCATCGTTTCTTCTTCGTTTTCATCATACTCTTCTCCTTTCAATGCTTAAATTAATAAAACCCGATATTGCATTCCTACGTTGAAAAACAATTATCAGGTTTTTTCCTAAATTCGCACTGCGCTTCGCCTGTGCTCACTAAGTATTCCTATTATATCATATCCACTAAGTTCGAAAACACCTTGCTAAGTGGATAGATATATATTCACACTAAGCTCGCACTGCGCTTCACTTGTGCTCACTAAGTGTTCATATTATATCACATATTTTACCAGTATAAAAGCAAAATCTCATTTTATGCATCCCTTTTTATCCCTGCCGGAATTTCCCCTGTAAAAACAGCCAAATCCCCACAGGGTTAATCCGCCAATTCCCCGATATAATAAAACCCTTTCGCCTCTGTAAGCCTCACGTTCTGAAAAGTCCCAATCAACGACTGCTGTCCCGGAAAATGTACCAGCAAATTATTGGACATCCTTCCGGTCAGCAGATTCTCGTCCTGCTCATCAAGTCCTTCCACCAAAACCTCCATGACCTTTCCCTGATCCCTGCCGCAGGTTTCCTTTGCAATATCCTGTACCTCCTGAAGCAGCCGGTCAAAGCGTTCCTTAATCTGTTCCTCCGTTGCCTGAAATTTCATATCCGCAGCCGGTGTTCCGGTACGCCTGGAATAAATGAATGTAAATGCGGAATCGAAGCGCACACGTCTTACCACATCCAGAGTATCCTGGAAATCCGCCTCCGTCTCCGTCGGGAATCCCACGATAATATCCGTCGTCAGGGAAATGTCCGGTATCGCATTTTTGATCTTATCGACTAATGTGAGGTAATCCTCTTTCGTATAACGGCGGTTCATATCCGCAAGCACCTTCGTGCTTCCCGACTGCACCGGCAAATGAAGATGCCGGCAGATTTTTTTTGACTTCGCCATCACTTCAATCAACTCATCGGATAAATCCTTCGGGTGGGAAGTCATGAAACGAATCCGCTTTAATCCCTCGATCTGTTCCACCTGCTCCAGCAATTGTGCAAAGGTAATCGGTTCTTCCAGATTTTTGCCATAGGAATTGACATTTTGTCCTAAGAGCATGACTTCCACGACACCGTCCGCAACCAAATCACGGATTTCCCCCAGGATATCTTCCGGCTTTCTGGACCGCTCCCGCCCCCGGACATACGGCACGATGCAGTAACTGCAAAAATTATTACAACCAAACATAATATTGACACCGCATTTAAAGTCATATTTGCGGTCGCTGGGCAAATCCTCAACGATCTCGGAAGTACCCTCCCAGATATCAATGACCATGCCTTTGGAATTTAATTTGTTCTCGATCAATTCTGCCAGTTTAAATACATTATGCGTACCGAAAATAATGTCCACATGGCGGTAGCTCTGTTTGATTTTTTCTACTACAAGGCTCTCCTGCATCATGCAGCCGCAAAGGGCAATCAGCATATCCGGGTTCTTTTTCTTATATTTTTTCAACTGCCCTAATCGGCCATAGACACGTAAGTTTGCATTTTCACGGACCGTACAGGTGTTAATCAGCACGAAATCCGCATCCTCACTGTCGGTTTTGACATAGCCTACGGTTTCCAGAATCCCTTCCAGCTTTTCGCTGTCCTTGGCGTTCATCTGGCAACCGAAATTAATCACATGGAAGCTGGGGGAGCGCCCATTTCTTCGTTTAAAGTCTTCCACCCATTTCCGGCATTTTGCCATGTAGTAATATTGTCTGGTCGGTTCTTCTGCTGGTGGGGCCATATTCAAATCGATTTGGCTTAAGTTCATTTCATTATACATTTTTCTTGACTTTTTTTCCTTTCTGTCATATAATTTCCTAAAAGAAGCGAGTTTTTTACCGTACAGCTTTATGGCTCAAGCGGGGTACCCGTTTCTTTTTTTATGTTTATAATATCATATAAATACAACTTCCTATCTTCTGCATGTCTTATGACCATTTCTGCATAAAATACATTATAACGTAAGACTTGCCCATAATCATCAAAAACTGGAAGTGCAAACCTAGAATTAAATCGATACCACCCCAGTTTTGCATTTTTATCATGCTTTTTTGCCAAATTTTCCTTAAATCTTTTATTCCCTGCGATTTCTATCATTTCGGGAAGCCCCTGTACTGCATTCGCTTTTGCTTTTGCCAACGCTCCCTTTAACTTTGCTGTATAATTAGAACCTGTATATTCATCAGGCAAATCATTTCCAAAGTATACAATTTCCTTATTTTCAGCAATTTGAACAAAATTCCCAACATATTGTTTTAAATACTGTTCTACTTCGCCCCAATCAATATTTTGTCGTCCTTTAAATAATATATCATTTATCATCACAATCCGATTTCCATTTACATCTTCAATAACACTTATATTTCTTTTCATACTATATATTATCTGCCTTCTTTCATTTATCTTTGTTTTTTGCTCACCCTTCTTAAATTCTCCACACTATCGTATCGGCATCTTATTTTACCTTTCTTTGCCATATCCGTTTTCTAACATTACGGCCCCATCTGTATATACGCCGTTTCGTCTTCCCGAAGCAAAATCCGGTAAACCTCTCCTTTTGCACCCTCATTGTCCAGCAGGACATACGCAATCCATTCCTCTTCTTCTTTATTCAGGTTCATCTGATAAACAAAATTTACCCTCGGCCCAAAATCATGGGTTTTCATCACCATAAATTGAAAATGCTTCGTGCCGTCTTCGGTGTCCACCTCATAGTCAAAAACATAACCATGATAGGCAGCCGCTGTACATCGAACCCTTGTACTGTCCTCCCCGTTTCGGATCGTTAATTTTTCTTCCCTGTCTCCCCCTGCTGCACAAGTGATATGATATGGCATCACCGGCTGTCCATTCACGGTTACCGTAATTGTGCCGGTCAGGTTGCTCCCAATCAGGTGAAATCTTTGATTCGGAAACATGGAAATAAGGAAAAATCCCAGAGCGAAAACAGCAAACAGTCCAAGCCAGATTTTTTTCTTTCGTTGTGCTTTCATAGCTTTTCCCCACTAGTCCAGATGAAAATCCGAAGAATCAATTTCTACACTTTTCTTCTTCTCGGAGGAGGCTTCTAATAATTCATGCTTCTGAAATCCAAACAGTCCGGCAAAAAGTGATTTGGGAAACAACATGACTGCCGTATTGTATTTTGTCACGACATCATTATAAAACTGGCGTGATTTGGCAATCTTGTCCTCGGTCTCGGCAAGCTCCTCCTGCAGCTTCATAAAATTGCTGTTCGCCTTCAATTCGGGATAATTTTCGCTAACCGCCAGAATACGTCCGACTTCCTTTCCCAGCGCATCGTTTGCCATATAAGATTCCTTCATATTTGCGGCATTTACCACATTGCTCCTCAGCCTTGTAATATTTTCCAGCGTGCTCTTTTCAAATTTGGCATAGCCCTTTGCGATTTCCAGCAGGTTGGGAATCAAATCCGCCCTGCGCGTAAGCTGAACCTCTATCTGCGCGCCCTGGTTTTCCACGCGGTTTTTCAGCACAGTAAGGCTGTTATAAACCGCTATCGCATAAATGACAAGCACTACTGCCACAACCACCAATATCATACCAACTGTACTCATCTCTTCTTTCTCCTTTTCGTAATTTCATCAATAATCTGCTGGTTTTCTTCCAGAACAACCGCATAAATCAGATAATCGTCCCACAGGACAATGTGCTCCTGATTCGCCTCGCTCAAATTGGAAAAATCATGGATAAAATTTTTCATTCCGAATACATATTCCGCCATCTGGTTTCCGTACTCTGTCCGCTGGTAAGGCTTTTTATTCACTGCTCCCGCTATTTTACCCGCGATAACCAGTACCGGAAAAACCAGCGATACGAGAAAAATAATAATTGCCACAACCGCCGTCAGCATCCCGATGCAAAACCGGGGTGTCTGGTTGAGAAATGCAATGGACTGCCCCACCGTTGCACCCACCGGCAATGCCGCGATCATCGCATCCATACTATCCAAATCGACATTGTTCAGGAGTGCCCCCACGACAAAAAACAGAATCATCGGTGTCAGACAGCCGCCCAGACAGCCGCTAAGGCAGCCCATCAGGCTTTTTTTGTAGTTTTTCTCCCGCCAGGCCGGATCATTGGGATTTGTGATATAGCCCTCCTTCATGGCTTCCTGCTCCACAAGCTTTGCCCATTTCCCGTCATCCTTTTCATCAAAGGCCGGATTAACAAGCTCCTCGATCAGATACCGGTCACTTTCCCGAAGTGCAGCATTTTCAACATCTCCGACAAGCATATACCGATTATTCTCATATTGCAGGATACCCATTTCCCGATACTTCAATATGGAAGCTGAAATGTCCTTTTTGCGCTCGATATTTAAGTCTGCCAGAATACTGATGATCCCCGGAGACAGGCCGGTAAGCTTGTCACGGTAATAGTCAAAATCCTCAACGGTAATAAACCGGGCATTTCGCAAAAGCTGCTTTTTGATCTGATACAAAACCACCTTGCATATCATCAACGGAATCAGCGATCCCAGCAATGCCCGCAGCACATATAATGCTATGTATAGTATCCATGTGCACAGCTTTGGTTTTGCCTGTATGACCTCTGGAAGATGTCCGTCCCAGGCTACCGTGCATGCAAAGACCAGCACCAGAATCAGCCAAAGGGCACGGTCGAGCAGGCATACCGTGTTGAGCGCCCGGCTCCTGTATATTTTCGTTTTCTTCATCTCTTTCTCCTTTATGGAATATAAGCTAGTTGATTGCGAAACTCTTTTTCGAGTTTCGCAATCGTCTACACTATATTACCATGAAAATCCCATTCTGTCATATTTTTTATGTTCTGTGTGAATTTTTCTGTAAGATTTTGTGGCAGGAAAAAGAAATCAAAGAAGAACGCGAAATAATATGGAACATAACCGAAAATTATGGTACTATAAAGGCAGTGGCTTGTCTGCGCTTCACTTGCGCTCATTAAGTGTTCATAGTATATTACAAACCATATCAGGAGGTATCGTATGCTGCATGAGAGAATCGATGTAAAAGTAGATGGCATCAAAGAAAGTGCCAAACAAAGAACGCATTTTTACAGCAGTTCCAGCACATAATTGACACCAATCCCTGATTTTTGAATCATCTTCTTATATTTTACCTTCTTCCCCTTTGGCACCTTAAAGCGCAGGGTTTTTGCATTTTTATAAAATGCCTTTTTGCCAATTTTCGTAAGCTTCTTCGACTGAATCGTGACTTTGCTTAATTTTTTGCAGCCATAAAATGCCGTCTCCCCAATGCCACGGATATTTCTGCCAAGCGTAACGGATTTTATTTTACGGTTATTATAAAAAGCATCTTCGTCTACGTATCTTACCTCATAGCTTTCTCCAAACAGCTTAACGGTATCGGGAATCTTAACATTTCCCTTTGCCAGGCTGCCATCCGCAACATAAAGCATGCGGGTGTTATTTTCCTCTACCACTGTATAGACAATCTTTTTCTTCAAAAACATGTAGCCCGGCATAAGCAGTGCCGTATCCTTTATCTCTTTCGGAACAGTCAGTGCTTCTTTCGGGTAGTCATACCACGAAGCGGCTGTTACAACATTATTCACAGATTCCTCCACCGCCACGATCCGGTATGTATCCCGGTTAATATAATAAACGATCCGCCGGAATCCTGTCTGGGAATGGGATGCGGAAAGCTTGTAACAGGCTATGTCCTCCCCCTTTATTGCATAGTTTTGAATCCCGTCACAGGTATAATTCAATGTACGGTCAACATCCGCAAACAAATCCACATTCTCCTTGTTGATTTCCTGTACATCGGTTTCCGGCAAAAAATAATACCGCTCCCCATCTGCAATATACGATACCTTCGCCTTCGTATCCAGCCACGTATCACCATATGCCCCATACTCAATATGCATCACGCCCGTATTCCGGTCCATGGCCGTCTCTTCCCCCTCTTTTGTGCAGATCACAACCACATTTACCTCTTTCATTGCCGCTTCTGCCCTGTCCAAAATTTCATTTGCCGCAAGGTCTGCTGCCCGTGCATTCCCGCCGCATACTATAAGCAGTAACAGCATCCATAAAACCATCCTTTTTTTCATCTGTCTCTCTCCCTTCCTCTTTCTGTATAGTCCGGCGATTGCGAAACTTACATTTCGCAATTACCTACACTATATTACCATGAAAATCCCATTCTGTCATATTTTCCCCTGTTCGACAGGATATCTTTCTTCCTCCAGCAAAAAGGGTGTTCAAAAGCTGTCTGACAGCAAATGAACACCCTTCGCTTTACCCGTTTTATTTTATCTTAATCTCTTGCTGTATACCATAGTCACTGGCAACATATTTACCGTTAATCTTTACCATTGGAGTAACACGGATATAATATTTTTTGTTACTCTTCAAGGATTGCTTTCCATATTTGTTGACGGTAACCTTTGTTGCACTTCCCTTCAACGTCTTGAACGTTTTAAAACCGGAAGACTTTTTCGTGGAAACGGATACTTTGACCTTGCCGCTTCCTTTTAATTTTGTCCATTTCAGGTTGACCTTCCCCTTTGCCTTGCTGTATTTTCCATTCATTTCGCAAAATGCCCTGTAATCACTCCACGAACCATATATCCTTCCTGCATCCGTATCCACAAATGCCCTTACGCGGTATTTCAGGAAACGGTTCTCTTTATAAGGAAAATAGTTGGTTGAAGAACCGAGTGAGGAATAGGCTTTCTTGCTTTCCGTTGTCGACTTATAAGCCGAACCGCCGGCATTCGTCAATTCAACCTCCACACCGCTGCCCGAATAGAGCACATCAACACTAACCTTATTCGAAGCAGAAAGCACACTGTTGACTGCAAAATTCTGCGTGGCAATTTTAGTAGTCAATAGATTAACGGTTACGGACTTGGTTGATGTATTGGCACTGTAACCTGATGCGGATACTCTTGCAGCTGCCACTTTGTAAGAATTGCTCGATGCATTATTCATTGCAATCGCATAACTGGTACCCGGCGTTGACGCAACCAATGCGTTTGAAGAACTCTCATAAATGTAATACATATTCGCTCCCGCTGCCGCATACTGAATCGTTGCACTGTTATCATTTGCGCCGACAAACGCTACACTCGCCAAAGCCTCCGGTGTAGTTACCACTTCTAACGGCTGACTGTAGTTTGCATAGCAATTCTTATTGGTCGTGCCATGTCCCACTCTGATATAGTATGTGGACCCGGCATTCAATCCTGTAGCTAAACAATATGTATTCGCAACAGAACCACTATTCACAATATTACTGAATGCCGCATCTGTGGATACCTGATAGCCGTAATATTTCGCACCGGCTACCGCCGGCCAATCCACTCTTACCGAGGATATTGTATCTCTTGTCTGCGCAAGACCGCTTACCGCTGCCTCGGAAGTAATTCCGGTTACGATAAATGCCATTACTACCATGAACACAGTAACCGACGTCTTAAATAAATTTTTCATAAGAATACTCCTTTCTCTTTGAACCCACTCTCCAGTAACAAAACGTCTGTGTTTAACATAACATAAACCGTGTGAAATTACAATGAAAACAGGTGCAGGGATTTTTTCCCAACTGACATACCGGAATTGTTTTTCTTGCAGACATCTCAATCATCACTCAGCCGTTTCTCAAATATCTCCACCGGAAGCGGTTTGTCAAAATAGTACCCCTGCGCCAGATAGCAGTTGTTCTTTTTCAGTAATTGTATGTGCTCTTCGGTCTCAACGCCCTCCACAATGCACTGCAGACCTAACTCCTGCGCCATTTTGATCACATATTTCAGCATAATGCCTTTCTTTGTATTATCATCATTGGAATCCTCCGTTTCCGGCAGAAAACTTTTGTCCACCTTCAGCACATCCCACGAAACGTCGCGAATCAAATTCAACGAAGAATATCCCATTCCAAAATCGTCTACGGAAGTGCTGATACCACATTCATGCAGCCCGCTTGCCACACGCTTTAAGTCTTTAAAGTCCACATCGGTCGTTGTCTCCGTCAGCTCGATTTCGATATACTCATGCGGCACCTCATTGCTGTCTATAATCTCCAGAATATGTATCAGTAAATTCTGGTCTGTTAAATGTTTCCGCGATAAATTCACGGACACTTTGACCACCTTCTCCCCGGTATCCAGCCATCGTTTGATATCCCGGCACACATGGTCGAGCATATAAAAATCCAATTTGCAGATGTTGATTGACTGCTCCAATATCGGAATAAACTGATCCGGATATATCATTTTTCCGTCGTGAACCCACCTGCAAAGTGCCTCTGCCCCAACTAACCGGTACTCGTCCTCCAAGGAAAATTTGGGCTGATAATACACTTTGAATTCCTCATTTTGCAATGCGCCGGGAAACATATCTTCAATTTTCTTCTTCTGGAACTGTTTCTCCCGAATCTGCTCATTCCAAAATACAATATCCGTTTTGTCCGACTTTCTTGCCATATTGGAGGAAACGTAAGCCCCCTCCATGACGTCATCTGGACCGTGAATCCCCGTAAGGTCCGAGATAACATAAAATCCGGCAGTGGCACTCACGGAAACACTTTCACCACTTAACTCATCATATACCACAGGAACCCCTCTGAAATAATTCTGTACCATTTCCAGTTTATCCGCCCGAAACAGAGTCAGAAAATTATCCCCGCCGAGATGACATAGCAATTCATCTTCATCATACATCGCTTCCAGCCCCTTCGCATAGCGAATCATAATCTGCGTTCCGGTATCTCTGCCCACCAGTTCATTGACGACAGAAAAACGTTTGAGATTATATACACACGCCACATACCCGATCAATTGCTTTTTGGCAATCTTCTCTGCGATTGTCCGCATATAATAGCGCAGATTCGGCAGCGAAAAATCCATGTCCCAGAAGGTCAGCCTTTCCGCAATGCGCCCGGTCCGGATTTTGCCATGATAAGAAAATATCGTATCGATAAGCGCAGTGATTTCCGTCTCCTGCCACTGCGTCCACGCACCGGTCCCGTCCTGCCCATACACATCATATCTCACGACATTACCACCGCCGGTTACATGGCGGCACTGCATACGGGCTTCCCTGCCCATTCTCGGCAGAGTTCCAAATAATTCGATAAAATCGCCCTGTCCCATTGCCTCCCGCATCGGTGTCTCATAAAACCATACAATGATTTCGGATACTTCCAGCAATGAGCACACACCTTTCAGGATTGTCTGGATTTTCGGGTCCTGTTCGTCCTGTAAATGGTTCATTCCGTCTATAAATTTTCTAAATTCCTCATGATACTGTATCTTCAATTCGCCTTCCATATACACTGCCCCCACCTTGAAATGTTTATATTTAAATTCGCACAGTGCTTCGCTTGTGCTCATTAAGTGTTCATATTATATCATATCCACTGCAAGATTTCACCCCTTTAATGGCAGCATAGTCATGAGCAAAACTCATTATTATAAAATCCAGTTGTGCAATATAGACAATATCGCAAACAGGGTATTGGGGAGCCGTCGGTACTTCGCATTGAACACTTAGCGAGGTATTTCCGAGCTTAGCGTGAAAGTGTGCCTTGGCTGGTGCTGTATTTTAGCACCTTATGTACCATTACGAGCGACACATAGCGCAATGCCTGAATACTTAGCGAGGCTTAGCCGAGCTTAGTAGAAAGGTATGCCTTGACTCGTGCCCAGTTGCGATTTGTCTATATTGTATAACGGACAGTTGAGAAAACAGAGTTTTGCTCTATTCCTCCCAAAACAAATCATCCAGTGTCCTTCCCAGCACCTTGCAGATTTCCCGGCAAAGCTTAATCGTCGGATTGTAATCCCCTTTTTCAATGGCATTAATCGTCTGCCGGGAAACCTTTACCGCCTCTGCCAAATCCTGCTGGGACATATCCAGTGCCGCTCTCGCCGATTTCATTTTCAAATTCTTCATAGGCTATTCCTCTTCGTCCCCATGTTTTTTGTTATATATCATTTTTCCGCCAAAAACGGCAAGAATGACAAGAAACGTAATACCGACCACCAGATACATACAGTCTGCTGACAATGCCCCGTCTTCCAGCAGGGAATGCGTCCCCATCAATGCAGGGACTGCCGCACCAAAATTAATCAGGGCAATCAGCGAAAATGTAATGACTACCGTCTTCGCATTTTCATAAAGAGACATATAGGCATCTTCTGCAATACAAATCACGGCAAAAACGGTAACAGACAGACATACGCCAATCCACATTCCCGCAAAGGACATAAACCATTTTATCCCATGAATCTCCTTAGCTATTGAAACAACCGCCACATAGAAAATCAGGGTAAAAAATGCGTATTTGTATGCTCTTCCCCTTGCCAATAACTGCCTCTCATCATAGGAATTCTTCACCTTCCATTCTACCCTGCCGCCCAGCTTTCCGGCAAGCCATTTTGCAAAGACAACCAGTAATATGCCGAACAAAAAACCAGCGGCCACTCCCAGATAATAGTATATGCTTCTATTTTCCATATAGCCCTCCTACTCCGCCTCTTTCATATCCTTTATGGCTCTGCTGAATTTAATCGGATTGCCATAGCGCAAAGTTCCCATTCGGTAAATCTTTGCCGCCAGCCAGCCGACAAAGAAAATCGAGACAAACAAAACAACCGCTGATATGCAAATCTCCCAGAACTCGACTTTCCCCATGCCAATTCTGACAAACATGGCAGAGTAAGAAGAAAATGGAAGGAAAGAGCAGACCTTCATCATCACACCGTCCGGATTTTCCAATTGGCACAGTACCACGATATATACCAGCATGATCATCATCTGTAAGGTTCCCGCAGATTTGTTGATGTCTTCTGTTTTGGATACCAGCGCACCGACGGCGCCATACAGGAACGCATAGAATAAAAAGCCTCCGATTCCGAATACGGCAAATGCCGCCAGCACGTTTTCCGGAATATCCAGCAAAATATCCAGTGTATCCCCCCATGCCTCATGGTTTATCCCATAGCCGATTAAGGCGGCGCCAAGAATCAGCGTCAGCTGCACTACCACGGCTGCCGCTCCGGCAAACACTTTGCCAAACAACAGATACTTGGAATCGATACTGGTGACCAGCACCTCAATGGAACGGTTACTCTTCTCCGTTGTCACGGCTGTCGCAATCATCACGCCATACAGGACAATGACGATAAAAACAACAATGACCAAGATATAACAATACCAGAAATTTTCCGCTGCATCTTTTCCAAGAATTTTCTCCTCACAGTTCACGGCAGCCTCATAATCCGCCACAAATGTGTCGTAGTCAATATTGTTTTCCATGCAAAACACCTGCCTGTGAACCACAGACATCAGTTCATGAAAAATCATCTGGTTCTCATCAGCCATATCCCGATTTAAGACATAATATTGATAGTGCATATCATCAATCACATAGAACCCCGCCTCAATCTCTTCATCGGTAACCGCCTTCTCCAGCTGCGCCTCACTTTCCATAAACAGAAAATCTGCATTGGGAAACATCTGTTCCAAGACCGCATTATCCGCAAAATATCCGTTCTCATCAACAATGCCCAGCCTGCTCCTGTCCTCTTCCTCCCCGGCATCTTCGTCCGTTTCCTCCGCTTGTTCTGTCTGCTCTATACCCAGCATATCCGACATATCAATAAATCTCGGTAAAAACATGCTGCCTCCAAGGAGTACTGCCACTAAAATTGTCGTAATCATAAAAGATTTGTTCTTCACATAACTTAATAACTCAAATTCAAACACTGTCCAAAACCGTTTCATTCTCCTTCACCTACCTTTGCCACAAAAATATCATTTAACGACGGCTTATACGTCTCAAAATGTTCTACTTCCAGCTCCTCTATCTCCGCCAGTTTGCAAAACAGCTGCTTTCTTGTCACTCCGTCTAACAGTTTTACAATGACATCTTCCCTGGTTCTCCCCGTCACTTCTGCATAATCTGCCAGCCGCTTTGCAATAAGCTGTTCCATGTTCTCCTGCGGCATTCCTTCACCGCTCATGACAATCTGATTTCTGCCAAATTCTTTTTTGATTTCCAGCAGATTTCCTGCCAGCACCACGTCACCATGATGAATAATCGCAATCTCTTCACAAAATTCCTCTACATAGCTCATCTGATGACTGGAGAATATTACAATTTTCCCCTCCGCAATCAATTCTTTTACGACGTCCTGTAAAATCTGGGAGTTTACCGGGTCCAAGCCGCTAAACGGCTCATCAAGAATGACAATATCCGGGTCGCATACCAGTGTCGAAGCCAGCTGCACCTTTTGCTGGTTTCCTTTCGACAACGTTTCTAATAATTTTTTCCCATACTGAAGGACCTGCAGCCGTTCCAGCCACTTTTGGGAATTGGCCGCTGCCTGATTCCTGCTCATGCCGCGAAGCCTCGCCAGATATATCATCTGCTCCATAACCTCTCTTTTGGGATACAGTCCTCTTTCTTCCGGCAGATACCCGATCTGCACTTTTCTCGGATTAAACTGCTCGCCGTCCAGAAGAATCTCCCCGCTGTTTGCATGAAAGACATCCATTAGAATACGAATTGTCGTCGTCTTACCGGCTCCGTTTCTCCCTAACAGACCTAATGCTTTACCGCTTTCGGCCGACAAAGAAATTCCTTTTAAGATTTCTTTATCGCCAAACGTCTTTGTAATATTCTTTACTTCCAGCTTCATCTTCGTACCTCCTCATATCCGCAATCCATTCTGCTATGAGAACATCTTACCTTGACTCTCCTCTTTTGTCAATTATATTTTACATAAAGTTTAATATTTTTTTCTTTTTGTAATATTATTCTGTCAGCAAGAAAAAATGCCGGATTTTCCCGCAATCTTTCTTTATCAATTTTTCTTCTAATTTACTTTTATCAATATTTTTTTAACGATAAACATTAATTTTTTATTGACAAATGTGTATATATCTGGTATTGTACATTTAATGATAAACATTAAATTTTTATCATATCTAAATAGTTCGGTAATTGCGAAATTCCTAAGGAAACGCTGATTAAATAATGCATTTCCAAATGATTTGTAGCAAAATACAGATATCAAATGAAAGGCGTGATACCAATGAATCAATTAGCACTTACAGATATGGAATATTCCAATCGTAAAAAGAAAACCAAACGGGAGGAAGAGAACAGAACCGGAAGTGTGCCACTTAAAAAGCAGATAAAATCAGACGTAAACAGAATATCTATTGCAATTATTGTCAATTCCCTTATCATGGTATTGATTGTCATAATCGGAATGGTGGTGCGCCCAATCGCTGTGGCATTGCAGTCTGGTTCTTCAGATATTATGAAAGCTTATGATGATATTATAGAAGATAATGCCTTTTGGGAGCGTGTGGCAGAAAGTGGTGTGGAATATCTCCTATTTAGTGTATTGGGTGTTTTAGCTATATGGTTGATTATGAGAAAAAAAGCGCCTTTGGCGCAGCTCTTTCAGAAAAGACAGTCGATGAATGTTCATTCGTTTTTTTATTGTTTCGTTATATTTATGGGCATTCAAGGACCAATCGTATTGTTTGATACGGCGGTTGAGGCAGGGTTAAATCAGTTCGGATATACAGCGGAGAGTGGAGCGGATATGGCAATGGCTGGAAGCCTGACTCTTAGTATGTTTTTTTACAGCAGCTTAATAGGGCCAATCGCTGAGGAACTGATTTACCGTGGATTTGTGATGCGTAGTCTGGAAAAATATGGGGAATCTTTTGCCGTTGTGGTATCGGCTGTACTCTTTGGGGTGATGCACCAGAATCTGATCCAATCCATATTTGCATTTCTTGTGGGGTTGATTTT
>JAMPAW010000139.1 GCA_023666975.1 Clostridium sp. | reverse complement strand
ATTCCCGCGAGCAATGAGCCAGGCAGCCACGCTTGCGTGGATATTTGGCGAATGCTGCGAGGGTCAAAAACCCCGTTGCTTGCAGAGTTTTTTTGATTTGACAAAAAAAGGAATAACGGTATAATAAAACGAGGTGATGAAAATAGACATAAAATGATGAACAATGATATGGGAGGATCAGCGATATGGTAGTGGAACCGAAAGTAAAGGGATTTATCTGTACAACGGCACATCCTGTGGGTTGTGAAAAAAATGTAATGAATCAGATTGGGTATGTGAAGAAAATGGGCAGGATAGACGGTGCCAAAAAGGTTTTGGTTATTGGAGCCTCTACCGGATATGGTCTGGCTTCACGAATAACTGCCGCATTCGGAATGGGTGCAGCAACTATCGGAGTATTGTTTGATAAGGAGGCAAGCGGCAAGCGGACGGCAACTCCCGGATTATATAATACAAGGGCATTTGACCATGCAGCCGGACAGGAGGGGCTTTATACAAAGTCCATTAACGGTGACGCTTTTTCCGACGAGATTAAAAATCAGGTAATCCATACAATAAAAGAAGATTTGGGAAAGGTGGATATGGTCGTGTATTCACTGGCGTCTCCAAGGCGGACGACTCCGGACGGAACGACCTATGTCTCCAGCCTCAAAACGATTGGGGAACCGTTTACCCAGAAGAACTGGAATTTAAAAGATGATACTGTCGGCGAGGCAACCATATCCTGTGCCACGGACGAGGAAATAGCGGCTACGGTAAAGGTTATGGGAGGAGAAGACTGGACGGACTGGATTGATGCGCTGGTGGCGGCAGATGCGATTGAACGGGACGCAGTTACCGTTGCCTATTCTTATATCGGTCCCCGGCTTACCTATCCGATTTATCATGAGGGAACGATCGGTATGGCCAAAAAACATTTATCGGAGAGTGCTGCCGCTATTACAAAGAAGCAGGAAAATATGGGAATTAAGGCATATGTTTCAGTAAACAAGGCACTGGTGACCCAGGCGAGTTCGGCAATACCTGTAGTGCCGCTTTATCTTTCCGTACTCTATAAGGTAATGAAGGAAAAAGGAATTCATGAGGGGTGCATAGAGCAGATGTACCGCCTGTTTAGCGATAAAGTATTCGGTAAAGAAGGGGTGGAGACAGACGGAATGTTCCATGTAGATGACTGGGAGATGCGTGAGGACGTTCAGGCGGAAGTAATGGATATCTGGAAGAATCTTGACAGTGATAATCTTTTGGAGAAGGCCGATACGGAAGGATACTGGAATGATTTTTACCAAATGTTTGGCTTCCGAATGGAAGGAGTGGATTATTCACTGGACGTGGAGGTTTGATTGCGCTGAAAAATGCGGCGTCAATCCGTCTAAAAATATAATGGTTAATGATAGGTTATCGCAATGGAAAATCCGTTTTTGACGTGGAAAGATATCAGGTCGGCTACGGCAAAAGCGGCATTGATTAGCTCGTCTGTTTTCTTTTTGGAATAGCCGGCATACCCCATTAGCATATGCAGTTGGATTTGGGCCATACGGTCTGTGTCTGTGGTCGAAGTGTGTATCATTTGAATGATTTCCTTTTGGATTCCGATATTCATCTTGGCAAGAACCGTTAATTCCTCATCATCACAGAGAGAGAATTTGCTGCCCAGCTCTGACAGCATTTTGCGCCCGGTTTCCACGGTAAACAGGGTCGAGGTTTCATCGGTAAGAAGCTGTGAGGCAAAGCGGGACAGCTTGGGATTATCTTTTAATAGGCGGTAATAGTTGATTGTGTGCAGCATGCAGATAAAGTCGGGACTGAACTGGCTGGTGTCGAGGAGATTGTCAATGGCATCGGTAAATTCTTTGATGATTTTTTGATAGATTTCCTCTCCCAAAGCCTGCTTGGACTGAAAGTGGTAAGGAATCAGTGCACGGTTGATTTTGGCAGCGGCGCTGATATGGGCATAGGTGGTTTCTGTGTATCCGTATTTATAAAAAAGTTTTTTGCTTTCTTTTAAGATTCGGCGTCTTGTTTGTTCTCCGCTGAGATAGGTGTTAGACATGGCTTATTCTCTCCTTTGTGTGTTCTGTTTTCCATTATAATCGATTTAAAACCGGCTTGCAACACAATATCATCTGTAGTAAAATATAAATAATCGTGGCATAACGGATAATCGTATGTGCCAAGGCTGGAACAAAGGAGGACATGATATACTATGCAGGGATCTTATGTGAATCGAATTAATCGGGTAATTATGAAAATGGTAACGTCAATATTGAGTATTTTGGGAATTGCGACCATTATTATTACGTCAGTATATTCCGTCAGGGTAAGTAATTACCGTATGGAATCCGAAGTTATCGGATATGCCGGGGAATTAAATGACAGCTTTAACACGACGATTACGCAGCTGAATAGTTTTACCATGGTAATGGAAAATGAACAGATTCAGGGATATGATGATACGCTGGCATATGTCGATACCATTGTGGCATCCAATGACAGCTTCTCATCGGCTTATGTGGCATACGATGACAAGACATTGATTATGAGCGGAGGCTGGCAGGCACCGGAGGATTTTGATTTTCGGACAAGGGAGTGGTATATCGGTGCCAGGGAGCTTGAGGAAGGCGTTTATGTTTCCGAACCGTATTTAGATGAACAGTCAGGCGGCTTCTGCATTACGCTGGCAAAGCGCATGCTGAAGGACGGGGAATTTATTGGAACCTGTGCAGTTGACGTCTATATGGACGATATGGTTGCGCTGATGGAAAAAAGCTATCAGGGGAAGACATATGCGTTCCTAGTCTCAAAAGAGAATACGATATTGACGCATCCAGATGAGGATTTGATGATGTCTGCGGATCATTCTTATACGCTTGAAACGGCGCTGAACGGAAAATACAAGAAACTCATCAACACGGATAAGCGATATATGATTAATGACCATACCTTTGGAAGCAAGATTGCCATGTCTTCTGACATTCCTTCTGTGGGCTGGAAAGTGGTTTACATCATGCCGGCAACGGAAGATATCAAGACAACGTTCTTAACGATAGTTGCTTTTCTCGTTTTGCTGGTGATATTCAGGGTATTAGTCAGAAAATACTGCCAGCAGGAAATGTATCGGTGGTTCAAGCCGCTTACCTCGATCAGTGAAAAGGTGACGGAGATTGCCGGGGGTAATCTGGACGTGGTTTTTGATGAGGAGGCGCTGTCTGAAGAGATAGCCATGCTTACGGTATCCTTAAACGACACGGTAACACAATTAAAGACTTATATTGGGGATATCACTTTTGTCGTAAACAATATATCCAACAATAATTTGAATGTCAGCTCTGATGTGGAGTATCAGGGAGCATTTATTGCTATCCAAAACGGTTTGAATATGATTATCGATAAGCTGAACTATTCACTGGGGCAGGTAAATGAACAGTCGAAGATTGTTGTCAATTATTCCGGACAGGTACAGGAGAGTACGATACGGGTGGCAGAAGGAGCCGGTGAACAGAATTCTGCGGTACAGGGGCTGGTTGCCAACATCGGGGTGCTGTCCGAACAGATTCAGCATATCAGCCAAAATGCAGAAGCTGCCAGCGAGGTGTCTGAATTGACCAACAAACAGCTGGCGATGGGGAATGAGGAAATGCACTCACTGCTCTCGGCTATGGAGACAATCGAAGAGACTTCGGAGCAGATCGGATATATTATTACTACGATTAATGATATATCAGAAGAGACAAACCTGCTGGCGTTAAATGCTTCGATAGAGGCGGCACGGGCCGGTGAAGCGGGAAGAGGATTTGCGGTTGTGGCAGATGAAATCAGTAAACTCGCAGCAGCGTCCGCTCAGGCGACGGAGAACATTACCAAGCTGATTGAGAACTCCATGCGTGCAGTTAACGTAGGTAAAAATCTGGCTGACCGGACATCGGAGACGTTACAGACCGGTATTAATAATTCGCTGAAATCGAATGATGACATTATGCAGATAACGGATTTTGTGAAAAATCAGGCGGCAGCCATTGAGAAAATTGAAAAGAGTGTACATGATATAGCGTCGATCATTGATGCAAATGCGGCTGCCTCTCAGGAGAATGCGGCTATCAGTGATGAGCTGATTAACTGTGCTAATGCCCTGAAGAGTACTGTGGACGAGTATCACCTTAGAGATGAAACAGAGAATGAGTAGTGATGAAATATTATTCGCTGAATCAGTACTTACAGGACACCTTTGGACAAAAAATATATAAGATTCCACTGGACGGAGGATTTACCTGTCCGAACCGGGACGGCAGTCTGGATACCCGTGGCTGTATTTTCTGCTCTCAGGCGGGTTCCGGTGAATTTGCCGGAGACCGCAGGAGTTCTGTTTGGCAGCAGATTGAAAAAGGGAAAGAACGTCTAAAGGGTAAAGCGCATAATGGGAAATATATAGCGTATTTTCAGGCATTTACGAACACTTACGCTCCAGTAGAGCGACTTCGCCTACTCTACGAAGAGGCGGTTTCCCACCCGGATATCGCCATTCTTTCCATTGCGACCAGACCGGATTGTCTGTCGGACGAAATCCTCTTACTGCTGCAGGAAATGAACGGGAAAAAGCCGGTATGGGTGGAACTTGGACTGCAAACGATCCATGAGCGTACAGCGGAATATATCCGGCGCGGATATCTGCTTTCTGTCTATGATGAGGCAGTAGATAAATTAAAGCGAATCGGGGTACAGGTGATTGTACATGTGATATTGGGTCTTCCGGGGGAAACGGTTGCCCAGATGAAGGAAACGGTTTCCTATGTGGGAAAAAGCGGTGCAGATGGCATTAAACTTCAGCTTCTCCATGTTATCAGGGGAACGGATTTGGAAAAAGATTATCAGGCGGGAAGGTTCCGTGTTTTGGAGCTGGAAGAGTATGTGAATCTGGTAGCGGACTGTATTGCACTTTTGCCGCAGGATATGGTCATTCATCGTTTGACCGGAGACGGAGACCGGAAGTCGCTGGTTGCTCCTCTTTGGAGTCTGGACAAAAAACGGGTGCTCAATGCAATAAGGAAAAGAATCGCAGAAACGCAGCGAATGGATAAGTAATTGAATATTTTGTTCTTGGAATCAAGAGTTTATTTGGGACTCGGCTGTGCATGTGTGCAGGCTGGGTTCTTTTTTTCTCACAAAAAAGTGCTTGACATATTTGTATACATACTGTATATATAAATATATACAGTAGATAAACAGATGGATACAGGGAGGGTTCGGTCTGATGATAAGTATGAATAAATTGTCAAAGCAATTGGGAACATTTCGTTTGCAGGATATCTCTTTTCAGTTGCCCGCAGGATATATTTGTGGATTAGTGGGACAAAACGGGGCAGGAAAAACCACGCTGCTTCATCTTCTGCTGGGCCTGTATGGAGCTGACGAGGGACAGATCATTATCAATGGTCTGACGTATGCACAGGACGAGAAGCATATTCATGATATGACCGGGACAGTTTTGACGGAAGAGTTGTTTGAACCGTACCATAGTATTGAGAAGAACGCCGATTATTTCGGCAAGTATTTTTCAAAATACAGCCGGGAGCGGTTTTGTGAGTATCTTGAACAGTTTAGGTTGAACGGCCGCCAAAAGTTTGGCGAACTGTCAAGGGGAGAAAAATTAAAGTGCCAGTTTGCCTTTGCCCTGTCGTATGACCCGCTGTTGCTGCTGCTAGATGAACCTGCAGGGAATTTTGATCCTGACTTTCGAGAGGATTTTTTCCGGATTTTAAAGGAGTTTATTGCTGACGGAAAAAAGAGTGTGATTCTTGCAACACATTTGACGGAGGATTTGGACCGTTTAGCAGATTATCTGATTTATCTGGATAAGGGCAGGCAGGTTTTTGCCGGCGATATAGAAAGTTTCCGTCAGAAATACCGTATCGTGTCTGGCGAGAAATATAAGATGAACACATTATCTAAGGACAGGATTGTGTATGTCGAGGAGAGGAGATACGGAGCGAAGGCACTGGTGAAGCATAGCAGCTACCGTCAGTATGATGATGCGCTTCAGGTTACGTATCCGTCCATTGAGGAGTTTATGTATTTTTACAGCAAAGGGGGAGATCAGCCATGATGAAAGAACTGATAGCCGATTATGTCAGGGCATATAACTGGAACAGTTATGAGAAGCAGTGGAGAGACAATTTTCCAGACAATTTTGTTCTGTTTTGGGTTTCCTGTATGTTTTGCGGGGCAATACATGCGAGAGCAGACCTGTCCGTAAGTTATTACATTGTCGCTGCAGCATTGTTTCTCTCAATGGGCTTTGTTCTTGTTTCGGGGCAATGCCACCCGGTAAAATTAGGGAAAATGATGTATCTGTGTCCAATGGACGCTGACCGGCGGCGGGCATACATTTATGCTTCTTATTTTTTCAGGGTCGTTCTCCATGTGGTTGTTATTGCAGTCAGTACAATGATTTTGATTCCATTTTCATATTGTGATATGGTTTCTGCTGTGGAGATTTTGCTAAACGGTCTGGTCATCAGCGTATTGCTCCCACCCGGAAAAGAGGAGAACGTGAATTTGAAAAGAGGGATTATGCTGGGCGTGGCGATAGCTTCCAACGTGTTCCAGGCAGGCATTATTCTCGATGATAAACCAGATGTGATACCGAAACTGATTATTTTGGGATTATTACTGTTTGTCCAGCTCCCGCTTTCGGTCAGCTATTGTAAATGGGTGAAAAAGCAATTAAAAGCGGCAATAAATTATGAAGAAAATTGAGGTAGAAAATGAAAATAACAATTCTTCCGCAGGGAACATTGGCAATCTATGAACAGATAGTCAATCAATTAAAAAATGCAATTGTGACCAGTGAGTTGAAGGCAGGAGAGGCACTGCCCTCGATTCGTGCATTAGCGTCGGATCTTGGAGTGAGCGTGATTACGACGAAGAGGGCATATGAAGAGCTGGAAAAAGACGGACTGATTCGGTCTGTTGCAGGAAAAGGATTTTATGTATGCGAGTATAATACAGATTATCTGAGAGAAAAGCAGCTTATCATGCTGGAAAAACGTCTGACCGAGATTATCCATGAAGCAAAGCAGGCAGGACTCGACAGTGAGGACTTTTTGGAAATGACAAAAACGTTATGGTGATATGGAGTAGAGGTCAAGGTGAAAGGAGAAACAGCTATGGAACAGGGAGAGGCGATATTGTCATTCCGCCATGTTACCGGAAAGGCAAAGAAATTTTATTTGAAAGACATTAATCTGGACTTGCAGCCGGGATACATATATGGATTGATTGGAGAAAACGGTGCAGGAAAAACGACTCTGATGAAGTACATTATCAATGAAAATGCTGAATATGACGGGCAGATATGTATGGAGGGAGAGGATATAAAGACCAGACATGCCGAAATCATGAATAAAATCGGATATGTGTCGGAGGATAATTGTTTTTTCGGGGACCGTACCGGATTACAGAACGTAGAATTGCTGGGAAGGTTCTATAAGAATTTCGATATGGAAAAATTTATGGATACAATGGAGCAAATGGAGCTTTCTGCAAAAAAGACGTACAGGCTGATGTCCAGGGGAGAACAATTGAAATTTCAACTGGCTTTTGCGGCGGGCCACAACCCCTGCCTGTACTTGCTGGACGAGGTGACCGTGGGAATGGACCCGGTATTCCGGCTGGAATTTTTTGCGGCATTGCGAAATCTGACCAGCGATGAGAAATGCTGTGTTTTGATGACAAATCATGTGATGTCAGAGGTGGAAATGAAAACAGACTATGTAGGCGTCATGCGGGACGGACGGCTGGCGGAATTTACAGAAAGCCTTGACATTGCTTTGAAGCAGAAAGAAGAAAGGCAGGTGGGGAAAAGATGAAAGCAGACGAAAAACAGCAGGAGATAATCGGTCAATTTTTTAAGGAATGGACGAGCTGGTGTCCGTGGCATGTCATATACAATCTGCTGGCAGCTATTTTCATTGGCATTTCCGTGATGATGTGGATTATGCCGTTTCAGGTATGGGACAGGTCGGAGGACTTGAATGTCCTGATGATTTTTTATGGTATGGAATTGGCTGGAATATCCTTCTATGAACAGAAATATCTCTGTTACATGGAGGAACAAAAGGAGCAAATGCTTTATCGTGTGCTGCGCTATCTTCCGGTATCGGATAAACAGCTGCACATATTCAGAATCAGAAAAGTGGCGAAGCTGTGCTTATGGCTTACCGGGGTAATTGTGACATGCCAGGTGGCTTTTGCAATACTGTTTTTACATACATTTTCTGTGGGAAATATATTGATTCCCCTTTTCGGTAATTTTACTATCCCGCTAGGGCTTATGTACATGGGTGCAATTGCCGAGACGAAGAGAAGCAGGCGGAATAATTAGATAGATATAAATTTGGAGGTGCAAAATATGCGAAGAAGTGACAGAGAAGTAACAAATTTTGAGGACATTATAGCAATTATCAAGGAGTGTGATGTGTGCCGGCTGGCATTGAACAATGGGCAGTATCCGTATATCTTGCCGCTGAATTTCGGTTTGTCCGTAGTGGATAACCGGATTGAGTTATATTTTCATGGCGCACGGGAAGGGACAAAATACGAATTGATGGAAAAGGATAACTGCGCAAGTTTTGAGATGGATTGTGCCCATAAGCTGGTTACCAGAGAGGAGAAGGGAAGCTGCACAATGGAATATAAAAGTGTGATTGGAAGAGGCCATATCGAAAGGGTTCCAGAGGAGGAAAAGTATAATGCGCTGTGCATACTGATGAAGCAGTATCATCAGGAAGAGTTTTCCTTTAATAAAGCGGTGATGCCGCAGACCAGAGTGTTTAAGCTGGTTGTGGAGCAGGTGACGGGAAAAAGAAGAATGGTAAAGGGGTAGGGGGTATAGGGGTAAAAATTTAAGACTATGATTGTGGGTATTGACAATAGAGGGGACTAGTGATAAAATTCATTTGTA
>JAMPAW010000138.1 GCA_023666975.1 Clostridium sp. | reverse complement strand
TCACGAAGGAGCTGGACGAGGCGGTGCAGTCTGTCAGGAATAATGAAAAATGGAGGCTGGATTATATGACATTACAGATGAATTATCAGGAAAAATATGAACAGGGAATCGCACTGGGGAGAATGGAAGAGCGTATTTCCTGCATTGCAGGTTTTCTGAAAAACGGGGGAGACCGGACGCAGGCAATCCTTCTTTTAAATGCCTCGGAGCAGGAACTCCAGAAAGCGGAGGAACTCCTTGGGAGCGGTCGGACAATATGTCCCTGAAAAGAACGAATACGGAGGATAAGATAAAGTATCTGAATTATATTGCGCGGGTTATGGAAAAATACTATAAAGAAGATGAAAACTTTGACCTGCGCCTTATCGTTATCTATACCGGCGATGTAAAAAGCGCTGAACCAGCCTTTGAAACCAAATGCCTTACGCTCCGCACAGAGCAGGCATTCCTGTCCCACATAGACGGCGAGGCGGCATTTAACACGATCCAGCAAAAGATCCTCTCCGGTACAGCGCTTGAGGATGATGACCTGATGAAGCTTGTCATCCTGCCCCTGACAGTTCCCGGTTCCAAAGGAAAACAGGAAATGCTGGAAAAGGTCGTGGATCTGGCAGAACAGATAACAGATGAGGAACAACGGATTTTTACCCTTTCCGGCGTGATAGTTGCAAGTGACAAATTCATCAGCAGAGAATATCTGGATCAGATAAGGAGGAGAATCAATATGACACAGTTAGGACAGCTTTATGAAAAAGAAAAGATTGAGTATGGCAATCAAAAAGTACGGGAAACGTCCATGCGTGA
The DNA here is from genome assembly GCA_023666975.1 of Clostridium sp. The sequence goes on along the minus strand of JAMPAW010000138.1, from coordinate 8,173 downwards.
GAGATCTGAAATGGCTCAAAAAATGTTAAAACGTAATATAGACATTATAGACATTATGGAAGTTACCGGTCTGACAGAAGACGAACTCTTTCGCCTTCAGGAAAAAGGCGTAACTGTTTGATTCTCAGAGTGATAAATTCATCAGCAGAAAATATCTGGATCAGATAAGGAATTTCAATTAAATGAAGGGCTTGGGATCGGCTTTCGCCGGTCCTTTTCTATTTGCGTTTTTGTCTCCTTAAAAAGCGGTTTACGGTAAAATGAGAGAAAAAAGGAGGCAGACAAGAGATGAAGCAATATGGATATGTGCGGATTTCTTCTAAGGATCAGAATCCGGAGCGACAATTACTGGCAATGCAGGAGCAACAGATTTCAGATGCAGACATCTATATGGACAAAATGTCCGGACAGAATTTTTCGAGGCCGGAATACCTGCGGCTGCTGGGAATATTGAAGAAGGGGGATGTGCTTGTGGTGAAAAGCATTGACCGGCTGGGGAGGAATTATGGGGAAATACTGGAACAGTGGCGGAAGATCACGAAAGAAATTGGAGCCGATATACAGGTGCTGGATATGCCGCTGCTCAATACAAATTCGTCGCATTCTGATCTGACGGGAGTGTTTATTGCAGATCTGGTACTACAGATTTTAGCCTATGTGGCGGAAACAGAGAGGGAATTTATCAAACAGCGTCAGGCGGAAGGGATTGCGGCGGCAAAGCAGCGGGGAGTGAAGTTTGGAAGGCGAAAAGGAGGGCTGCCGGAAGAGTTCGAGGAGTATTACCGCATGTGGAGTATTGGAAAAATTTCAATCCGCAAGGCAGCAAAAATCCTGCATATGAGCAGTTCGACCTTTTACCGCAGATGCAGGGAAAAGGAAACTGAAAATAAAAAGGACGAATAAGGAAGAAAATTGTTTCAAGTGGTAGACAATCTGAAACGGTCTATGGTCACATCTAAAATGTTCCATAATATGAAAAAATCCCCATAAATCCATTATATACGTCTTGTTTCAAAATGTCTGCTTTGTGAAACGGCGTCACAGATGAACAATTGGCTACTGTTGAATGTTATAGGGCTGAAAACTTATGGCTCTTAGACAGTAAAGAATTATTTTTAATCCGGGTCTGGGTTGCCACTGGTAATCATCTGGGGTAAGGCTTCTTTTGATCAGTCAGCCCCAGGATATAGTCAACACTTGTCTCGTGATAACGGGCCAATTTGATTAAAATAGAGGAGGGCACATCATTCTCACCGGTCTCATACTTAGAGTAACCAGTCTGTGACATGCCGAGAATGTGGGCTAATTTGGTCTGAGAAATGTCTTTATCTTCTCGTAAATTTCGAATTCTTGGATACATGATATCACCTCTATAAGAAGTATAGGATAACCTGTTTTAGATTATTGACTTTTAACCTGTTTCAGGTTAAAATATTTTTGCTAAATTCACTCATGGGAGGACAAAATGGAATACTATCACTTAACAACACCACAGCAGAACATCTGGAATCTGCAAAAATACTATGCAGACACGGCAATCACCAATCTCTGCGGAGCTATATTTTTCCCGGAGAGGCGGGACAGTGCGAAGCTGCAGCAGGCTGTCTGCCGGTTCATACAGAGCCAGAGAGGCATCCGTCTGCGGTTTTGCGAGAAGGGTGAGCCATTGCAGTATGTGTCGGATGAAGTAAGTGAGACGATTCCTGTCCTTGTATTTCAGTCAAGGGAAGAAATGAATCAGTATGCAAAAACTTTTGCCAGAGAACCAGTCGGATTGCTGGACAGGCAGATGTACAGGTTTGTGGTGTTCCATCTGGAGAAGGAAGACAGAAGCGGTATTCTGGTGACATTAAGTCATCTGGTAGCAGATGCATGGACGTTTGGGCTGATGGCAAATCAGGTGGAACTGGCATATTGCAGGCTGAGCGGGGAATCGGAGTCTGCACTGTCGGAAGGGGATTATATTGACTTTATACACTCTGAGAAACAATACCTTGAGTCGGAACGATATGAGAAAGATCAAAGATATTGGGAAGAGAAATATGCAGTTTGCCCGGAAGAATGTCCCATAAAAATGCGTTCTGTACTAACAGATGCTGTGAAAGCGGAACGGATTACAAAAACCCTGCCTGTTTCTCTGGAAGAGAATATTGCGGCATATTGCGGGAAATACCCGGTCACGCAGGCGGTGCTGTTTGAAACGGCATTAGTGGGTTATCTGTTTCACATTAACCCTGATATCCAGTCGGTTACAATCGGGGTTCCGGTATTAAACAGGAGCGGTAAAAAAGAGAAGACAATTGCCGGAATGTTTGTCTCCACCATGCCGCTTACGGTGGAAGTAACAAAAGAAATGGAAATTCTGGAACTGGCAGAGCGGATTACGAAAGGACATATGGATTTGTTCAGGCATCAGAAATATCCATATGCCGATATTCTGCGTTCTCTCCGCGAGAAGCAGAATTTTTCCGGTAACTTATATGATGTGATGATCAGCTACCAGAATGCAAAGACGAAAACAGAGGCGGAAACCCAATGGTATTCTAATGGCTATAGTGAAGTGCCTCTTGTCATACATATAGATAACCGTGACGGAAATGACTTTCATACGCTTAATGTGGATTATCAGACGGCTGTATTTGGAGATGGGACGGAAGCGGAATGCCTGACAGAGCGGCTGGAATATATTCTTGAACAGATTGTGAAAGATGATGTGAAGCTGGTCGGAGATATCAGTATTGTTCCTCCGCGGGAATATCATAAGGTTGTGAATGAATTTAACGATACCTATGTGGAATATCCAAGGGAGAAGTGCGTCCATGAACTGTTTGTGGAGCAGGCACAGCGAACGCCGGAACAGGTTGCGCTGGTATTTGAGGATAAGAAATTTACATACAGGCAACTGGATGAAATGTCGAATTCGCTGGCGCATTTTTTGCGGGAGAAAGGAATAAAGGCAAATGATGTGGTGCCGATCATTGCGAAAAGAAGCTGGCATGTGATCGTGGCAATGCTTGGGATTATGAAGGCAGGCGGGGCGTATATGCCGGTTGATCCGGAATATCCAGACGATAGAATTACTTATATGATTTCAGAAACGAAAGCAAATTTGATTTTGGCATATAGATGCGAAATTGACATTTTGTGTGAAATAATTGATTTAGGGGAGATAGATTACAAAAGGAATACATATTTAATAGAAAACTGTAATTCGAGTAGAGATATGTGTTATGTGATGTATACATCTGGTTCTTCGGGCAGGCCTAAAGCTGTATGTATAAGTCATAGTAATATGGGAAACTTTTGTAGTAATAATGTAAAAAATAAATATCAAAATGCAATGTTGGAGACGTGCAAAATAGTACTTGCAAATACAGAATTTATATTTGATATATCAGTATTTGAAATATTCTTGCCATTGCTAAATGGATTATGTGTTATTCTAACAAAAGAAATAGTAAATGCAATATATCTGGCTGAATTAATAAATAAATTCCATGTTGATGTATTTCATATTACACCGACAAAGTTAATGGTTTTATTGCAAAATCATTTATTTCAAAAGGCAATAGCGCAACTAAAAATGCTGATGGTTGGGGCGGAAGTTTTTACAAAAAATTTGTATCAGACTGTATCTAAATATGTAAATGCCAATATATATAATGGATATGGTCCTACAGAAACTACAATAGGATGTAGTTTTAAAATGATATGTAAAAAAGATTTTCATAGTGGATGTAGTGAGGTTTCTATACAGAATCAGAAAATACAAGCTGACATCACCATCGGCAAACCCATCGCCAACACGCAGATATACATCCTCGACAAGAACAACGCCCTTCTCCCCATCGGTGTAGCCGGGGAGCTCTGCATTGCCGGGGACGGCGTGGGTAAAGGCTATCTGAACCAGCCGGAATTAACCGCGGAGCGTTTTGTCCCGAATCCGTTTGCCACAGAAGAGAATCACCACGGAAAGATTATGTACCGTACCGGGGATCTGGCAAGGTGGAGAACAGACGGAGAGATTGAGTATCTTGGCAGAATTGACACGCAGGTAAAGATTCGCGGTCTTCGTATTGAGCTTGGCGAGATTGAGAGCGTCATGGGAAGCATGGAGGGGATCGGGCTGGTGGCGGCTGCAGATAAACGGGATGAAAATGGCCGCCAGTATCTGGTGGGGTATTACACTGCAGACAGGGAGGTTGATGAGAGGGAGCTGCGCAGGCATCTGTCTGCCAAACTGCCCAAATACATGGTGCCGAATTACTTTATGCGTCTGGACACCATGCCCATGACGCCCAGTGGAAAGACTGACCGCAGGAATCTTCCAGCGCCGGATATGACATCGCTGACGGTGAATTATACAGCCCCGGAGACTGACCGGGAGAGGAAGCTGTGCCGTTTGCTGGAGGGAATTCTTTCTGTGGAGCGGATGGGAACGGAGGATGATTTCTTTGACATGGGCGGGGACAGCCTTATGGCAATCGAGTATGTGGCGAAAGCATTTGACGCGGGGATAGATTTTGCCTTGCAGAATGTATTTGACCATCCTACGGTAAAGTCATTATGTGATTTTCTTGACGGAGGTGCGGTGCGGAACATATGTTATGAAGCCTCTGATTTTGAAAAATATCAGAAGCTGTTCGCGGAGAATGAAATAAAAGAAGATTTTTCGCCTGCTAAGAGGCCTCTGGGAAATGTGCTGCTGACGGGAGCGACCGGATTTTTGGGCGCACATGTGCTGGACGGTCTGATGAAGGAAGAAACGGGGAAAATTTATTGTCTGGTGAGAAGCAGCGGGACGGAGAGCGGAGAGACCCGGCTTCGAAAAATTCTGCGATATTATTTTGACAGTAAGTATGACCGGGAGATTGGCAGGCGGCTGATTCCCGTTGAGGGGGATATTGTGCAGGAGGATCTGACGGAGAGGCTGTTGGCAGATTTGACAGGGGAACCGGTGGGAAACAGGCCGGAGAAGATTTCAACAGGCATCCAAACCGTGATTCACACCGCTGCCAGCGTAAAACATTATGGTTCTTATGAATACTTCCGCCGGATCAATGTGGAGGGCACGAGGCATATGGCGGAATTTGCCGTGGCGGCAGGCGCAAGGCTGATTCATATTTCCACCTTAAGCGTCAGTGGAAACAGTATGGCGGACGATTTTTCCGTGTATCGTTCGGAAGAGGAAAAGCATTTTTATGAGACATCCTTTTATATAGGCCAGCCTTTGGACAATGTATATATTCACAGCAAATTCGAGGCGGAGCTTGCGGTGTATGACGCCATGCTGTCAGGGCTGGATGCGAAAATTATCCGTGTGGGCAACCTGACAAACCGGCTGTCTGATTTCAGGTTCCAGCCAAACTATAGGGAGAACGCATTCCTGACCAGGGTGAAAGCTGTACTGGAGTTTGGAATGTTCCCGGATTACCTGTTGCCTTTGTATTCTGAATTTTCACCGGTGGATAAGACGGCAGAGGGAGTCATAAAAATAGCACAGTATGCAGATAAACCGTGCGTATTTCACTTAAACAGCAACCGTCCGGTTTATTTTAACCGCCTGCTGGAAGTGATGGGGCAGCTTGGCATACCGATGCAGATTGCGGAGGCTTCTGAATTCCATGAAGCGTTGAAAAAGACAATGAAAAGTGCAGGGACGGAATATATTTTTGAAGCTCTGCAAAATGATATGGATGAGCAGGGAAAGCTGGTCTATGACAGTAATATCCATATTGAAAATGACTTTACCGTATGGTTTCTGAAAAAAGTAGGATTTGAGTGGAACGAGACAGACCTGGATTATATCAGGGGGTATGTGGAGTATTTTCGCAGGCTGGGATATCTGAAAGTATAAGGCACTATATTGCTAAGACTTATTACGGATTTGTTCTCAAGGCAGTCCGCGTGGGAACGCAGGGTAAGCGATTTTACGATGCGTAGATTGCAATGGAAGGGAGGTTCTGCTAGTATAGGACATGGGAGAAGATGCATAGGAAACAGGTATGAATATTTTTTATTGGTAGTTGTCGGTCGGTCTATATGCGTGTTACAATCTATCCAATACTACCGGTAGGAATGCTATGGAAACACTGGAAATTGCACTGGATGGAAATGGAAAAAAGGTGGTTGTCTTGCCCGATATTATCTTTACTAATAAAAGGAAAACGAAAGGCGGCAGGGCAAAGGCGAAAGCAAATGCGGCACAGGGAATCCGTGAAATGGTAGGGATTGCTTCGGATAAAAGATTCAGGGAAAACCGGAAAGAGAAACATTCCGGTGATGCCGCAAACGGCTGGTATTACTATACGACAAGGTTTGCCATGCCGGTGTATGACAATGACGTGAAAACGGAGAATTATAATATTTATTCCGGCTGTCTGGTGGTAAACTGTACGGGGAAAGGGAAGATGTACTTGTATGATTTGGTAGATATAAAAAAAGAAGCGAGTAACCCACTCAGGACTAACGAATAGCCAAGTGGTACAAAACCGCCTCTCTTTGACTAAGAGAATACCACCGGGCAGGGGAAATGTCAAGCTTTTTTATGCTTTTTGTATGGAAAAATGGATTTTTATTTAGAGGCATTGGATAGAGATGTGAAGAAACCCCGTGAAAATCCAAGTGTAGGATTGATTTTATGCAAAAAAGCAGATACTGATGTTGTAGAATATTCTTTGAGAAGAAGCTTATCGCAAGTAATGATTGCAGAATATAAATGTGAGTTTTAAGTTCAAAGATTACATGGATAGGCAGCGATGAAAAATAGCTGCCTGTTTCAGTTATTAGGGCATTATATTGCTAAGACTTATTACGGATTTGTTCTCAAAGCAGTCCGCAGGAGAAGCGCAGAGTAAGTGATTCTACGATGCGTAGATTGCAATGAAAGGCTGCTTCTGCTAGTATAGGAACTACAAATGAGGAGAGGATGTGATAGTCGTGGATCAGGAGAAAACCGGCCGGTTTATTCAGATGATTCGGAAAGAGAAAGGAATGACGCAGCAGGAGCTTGCGGAGAAAATTGGTGTAAGCAATAAGGCAGTTTCGAAGTGGGAGACGGGCAGAGGATACAATTCTTACTATTGTATCAGAAAATGAGAGGGGGAAGCGGGCGCGGAAAGTATGTGGCCTGCTGTTATTTGCGGTTGCTGTATGTATGGTGCTGTTTATGTTTTTTGAGGATGGTGTGTTTTATAATGCCAGCGGCTGGTACATTGACAGCGTAGACCTTGTGACGATTCTGCTGATCGTCGCTGCAGGAACCGGTTTTGCGCATCTGGTATTGGGGAGACCCGCGGCCGCCTTTGCGAAAAAGATAATTTTGCCGGCTGGCGGAATTATGGCAATTCTGGAACTGATGAATTACTTTATAAACTGTAATGAAGATGGGAGCAGTTCTGTTTTGCCTTTGATTTTTTGTCTGTTGCCGCTGGTATACGCATTGACCGGGTATATCCTGTTGTGTTTTTTTGAAAAATAGTACGGTTATATATTTTTAACTCCCTTTTCGGAATTGTGTACCCGTTAAAATTAATCCTATAAATATACATTTCTAATGTATAAAAAACACCTTCGACTTTTTTCATGCCTTGAAATAAGCGCTAAAATATAGTACGATATATTAAAATGGAGATTTATGAGGAACACGCTATGAAAAAATATAACTTTTGGGGATTTTAAGTTGAACTTGACGAGGATGCTACAAAGGCGTGGTATGGCAAGTCAGAAGGATGGAGCTGTAACTGTAGTCACTGCCGAAATTTCTTGACGCTCGCACAAAAAAGGGCATTGCCAAAGCCGGTATTGGATATTTTGGACAGCGTAGGCATACCACCCAAAAAGGCTACTTATGTGTGCCAGCTATGCGCTGATGGTGATAGCCATTGGTATCAGTTTAGTTACCGTTTGGCTGGAAATATGCTTAATGAAGATGAAATTGCACCAATCCTTGGGTACTTGAGGAATCCCCAAATGCATAAAAACGATAGTACTATACGGATGGGCGGGCAAAGAAGATACTTTCAGATAGGAAATCATCATTTATCGAAGGGACTGACAAAATGAATAGTGGTGTATTTACAATTAAAGATATTGAAAATTTAGTACAACCAGTCGCTGAAAAATATAAAGTGAAAGCAATCTATTTGTTTGGTTCTTATGCCAGAGGGGAAGC
>JAMPAW010000137.1 GCA_023666975.1 Clostridium sp. | reverse complement strand
TTTCGGACATCATTACATTGATTAAACCAAGCAGATATATTCCCATGGCAGAAAAGGTAAGAAACGAGCCAGAGCACAGAAATATATTCCCGCGAGCAATGAGCCAAGCAGCCACGCTTGCGTGGATATTTGGCGAATGCTGCGAGGGTCAATACCCCGTTGCTTGCAGCGGGGTATTTGACCTTTCAGGAGCATGGCGATAAAAAATATTAAGCGATTGCCCTAAAAAAAGCACTCTTTTCTTGCCAAAGAGGAAGGGATTGAGTATAATATATAAATGTATGTATATTTGCCGGTCCGATTAGCAGCAGCTTCCTTCGGCTTGGCAAAATATGCCGGGAGGTGGCATGCTTGATGAAGAATATGCTGTTTATTGTGAATCCGTCAGCCGGAAAAAAGCACATTAAGAATAAATTATTTGATATCGTGGATATATTCGTGAAAGGTGATTATAATGTGCGGGTGTATCCGACACAGGCAAAGGAAGATGCGGTCCGCCTTGTCTCGGAGGAAGGGTGGCTCTATGATGTGATTGTCTGCGCAGGAGGAGACGGAACATTGGACGAAGTGGTGACCGGCTGCATGCTGTGCGGCTGTGATACGCCTATCGGCTATATTCCCTGCGGAACAACCAATGATTATGCCAGAAGCCTCGGCATACCCAAGGACCCGCTCCGCGCGGCAAAATGGGTGGTGAAATATTCACCGAAGGAGGTAGATGTCGGTTCCTTTAACGGCGACTCCTTTGTCTATGTGGCGGCATTTGGTGCGTTTACCGATGTGACCTACACGACACCTCAGGAGTATAAGAACTATTTCGGGCATGCGGCCTATCTGTTTGAAGGGATCAAAAGTGTCCCGAATCTCATTCCGTATCATATGCGAGTAGAGTATGACGGCAATGTGATCGAGGACGATTTTATTATCGGCATGATCACCAATTCGCTGACGGTTGGGGGATTTACGAATCCCAATAGCAAAATCGCAGATTTGTCGGACGGTAAATACGAGGTGCTCTTTGTGAAATATCCGTCAAATCCGTTAGAACTGCAGGCGACGGTGACGGCATACTTTATGGGAGAATTTAAGCCAGAATATATGTACCAGTTTAAGACCAGCAAACTGATCATTGAGAGCCGGGAAGCAGTTGTCTGGACGTTGGATGGTGAGTTTGGCGGCAGCGTTACCTATGCGGAGGTGGATAATCTGCACAATGCTGTCCGCATTATACGGAAGAAATGATAGATAAATCGATAGAATGAAGAAGGAGTATTATCATGGGTAAGTATTTTGGAACTGACGGATTTCGGGGAGAGGCTAACGTTGATTTGACTGTTGAGCATGCCTATAAGGTAGGCAGGTATTTGGGATACTATTATGGCAGAAACCATGCAGACGGTAAGGCCAGTATCGTGATTGGCAAGGATACGAGACGTTCGTCATATATGTTTGAATATTCTCTGGTAGCAGGGCTGACGGCAAGCGGTGCAGATGTCTATCTGATGCATGTCACCCCGACGCCGAGTGTATCTTATATTGTGCGTCTGGACGAATTTGACTGCGGAATTATGATATCTGCCAGCCATAATCCGTATTATGATAATGGGATTAAGGTGATTAACGGCCAGGGTTATAAGCTGGAGGCTGAGGTGGAGGCCGAGATTGAGGATTATATTGACGGGAATATTCCGGAGATACCTTTTGCAAAAAGGGAGCAGATTGGCAAGACAGTGGATTATGCGATGGGAAGAAACCGCTATATCGGTTATCTGATGACGCTTGCCACCCGTTCCTACAAAAATAAGCGGGTAGGCCTGGACTGTGCAAACGGTGCCGCATCTACCGTGGCAAAGGCGGTATTTGAAGCCCTCGGAGCAAAAACGTATGTGATAAACAACAATCCGGACGGAACCAATATTAACAGAGATTGTGGTTCTACCCATATCGAGAACCTTCAGGCATTGGTAAAGGAGAAAAAACTGGATATTGGATTTGCCTATGACGGTGATGCAGACCGCTGTCTGGCAGTAGATGAAAACGGAGAGATTATCGACGGGGATAAGATTCTCTATGCCTGCGGAGGTTATCTCGCTGAGCGGGGTGAACTGAACAACAACACGGTTGTCACTACGGTAATGTCCAATCTCGGTCTTTATAAAGCATTGGATAAGAAAGGGATTTCGTATGAGCAGACAGCGGTGGGAGATAAATATGTATATGAAAATATGATGGATAACGGTCATTCTCTGGGTGGAGAACAGAGTGGCCATATTATCTTCAGCAAATATGCAACGACGGGGGACGGTGTGCTGACCTCCATTAAACTGATGGAGGTGATTCTTGAGAAAAAGGTAAATGCATCGGAGCTGTTCCGGGATTTGAAGATTTATCCGCAGCTTCTGGTCAATGTCAGAGTCAAGAGCAAGCCGGAGGCCAGAGCGGACGAAGATGTTATTGCTGCGGTGAAAAGAGTAGAGGAAACTCTGGGGAGTGATGGAAGGATTCTTCTTCGGGAAAGCGGCACCGAGCCTGTGATTCGCGTAATGGTTGAGGCGGCAGCCGACGAACTTTGCAAAAAGTATGTCGACGAAGTGGTGCAGGTGATCAAGGCGAAGGGACACGAGGCATAGCAGAGAACACGTAGTAGAAAGGAATCAGATAGTGATGAGAGGAAAGAAGAATATTCGGATATTGATGTTGGCCGTGCTCTTGCTGGCAGGCGGAGTGCTGACGGGAAAAACCTGTTATGCCGATAAGGTGAAAGACGGCTGGTCCGACGGTTATTTCTACATAGATGGGGAGAAACAGACCTCTTCATGGGTAAAGGATAAGAATGGGAAATATTATGTAAACAAATCAGGAAAAAAAGTGACAGGCTGGAAACGGATTGACGGCAGGTATCATTATCTCAATGAGACTTCCGGCGGGAAAATCCGCAATTCCGATAAGGAAACAGGGGTGCTTTTGTCCACGCTGAGTAAAGATGTAATTACTATGGGTGTGGATATGTCACAGTGGCAGGGGAATGTAGACTGGAACAAAATTAAGGATTCCGGTGTGGATTTTGTCATGCTGCGGCTGGGATATGGCAAAGGAAGATACGGCAGCAAGAAATGCACAATGGATTCCAAATTTAAATCCTATGTCAAAGGAGCAAAAGAAGTTGGGCTTCCTATCGGCATTTATTTCTATTCCTATGCGAAGACTCCTAAGCAAGCGCAGGCAGAGGCAGAGTATACGATTGAAAGCCTGGACGGTATCGACGTGGCATTTCCGGTTGCTTTCGATATTGAGGACCCGGAAATATTGAAGGGGACAAGCAGGGAAGTCAGGACGGAGATGGCAAGAACTTTTATGGAAACGATAGCGGCAGCGGGATATACGCCGATGCTTTATTGCAATCAGAACTGGTATGATAACTATCTGGACAAGAAGGTGTTAAAGGATTATGAATTTTGGTATGCCAGATATACCTATGTTGAACCTGACCGGAGAGAATATGATTTTGGAATGTGGCAGGCGACCTCGACACAGAAGCTTTCTGGCATTACGGAGAACACAGTAGATTTGAATTTTCTCTATACGGATTATTTGGAGAAGGTTAAACTTCGCAATCAGGCATTGAAATATGGCTGGTATAAGGAAAATGGTAAATGGTCATATTATTATCAGGGGAAAAGATTACAGAGCGGCTGGTTTGCAATGGCAGGTGAGCGCTATTATCTCAGGGAAGGTGAGGCAGCTACCGGCTGGCACTCTATTTCCGGCGAGAAGTACTATTTTGATAAGAAAGGTGTAATGCAGACCGGGTTTACGAAAATCGCAGGAAAAATATATCTATTTAACGATAACGGCGTACAGCAGTTTAACACCAATGAGCCGGGAGTAACGATCAGGGAAGACGGCTCCTGCAAGATTAAAAAGGGCTGGCACCAAAAGGCAAATGGTAAATACATTTACCGCTATAGCTCTGGAGATATTGCAAAACAGAAATGGATTACGGCCAAAGGAAAGAAATACTACTGTGACAGTAAGGGTAACCGTGTGACCGGGTTTAAGACGATTAACGGCGACCGGTACTACTTTGACAAAAAAGGCGTGATGAAGAAAGGCTGGCTGACAGATAAGAATCATAAATACTATTTTGAGAAAAACGGTAAGATGGTGAGAAATAAGACGATTAAGATTAAAGGTAAAAGCTATACTTTCGATAAAAACGGATATCTGACGGGAAAATAAGTGGTGAAAAATATGCGTAATAAAGTTCGGAAAAGAGATCAATTTAAGAGGGTTATCAATTTTTTTGAAGGTTTTATCCTGCTGGCAATCCATATCGCCTTATTTGCCTATGTATGGTATCGGGTTTATGTCGGTCAGCTGGAAAATCCCTTTTCCCTCCGGGGTAACTGGGCGGTAATCGGTATATATGGGCTGGTTCTGTTTTTGCTGACACAGCTTTACGGTGGATTTAAGATTGGGTATCTGCGGCTGATGGATGTCTTATATTCGCAGATATTATCGCTTGTCTGTGCCAATGTAGTGGCTTACCTACAGGTTGTTTTGGTCAGCAGGCACTATTTATCGGCTGTTCCGTTAATCCGGATGACCTTTGTCCAGATTATTGCCATTCTGGTATGGGTATTTATCTGTAAGGTGATATATGCACTGCTCTACCCGCCAAGGCAGATGCTGCTGGTCTGTTATGACCGCAGCCCTGAGGATATGATTATGAAAATGAGCTCCCGACAGGATAAATATGAGATTTGTGATATGGCGGATTTGACTGTGGAGAGTCTGGACAGTGTATGTAATATGGTCGCTGAGTATGAAGCCGTGCTGATTTATGACATTCCGGCATATGAGCGCAATATTATATTGAAGCGCTGTTTTATCGAATCGGTCAGAACCTATGTAACTCCCAAGATATCGGACATACTTCTCCGCGGTTCAGACAACATTCATCTGTTTGACACTCCGCTATACCTGTCCCGTAACAAGGGGTTGTCAGGTGAGCAGATTATCTTTAAGCGGTTGTTGGATTTGGTACTCTGTATTCCAATTTCCATTATACTGCTGCCAATGTTTTTGTTGATTGCCCTGGCGATTAAGATTTATGACGGGGGACCGGTTCTCTATAAGCAGCCAAGGCTGACTATTGACGGTAAGGTATTCAACATATATAAATTCCGAAGCATGCGGATGGATTCGGAGGACTCGGGTGCGCAGCTGGCAAAGAAGAATGATGACCGTATCACTCCCGTGGGCAAGGTACTGCGGGCCATTCATTTTGATGAGTTTCCACAGTTGATTAATATTATCAAAGGGGATATGTCTCTGGTGGGTCCGAGACCTGAACGTCCGGAAATTGCGGCACAGTATAAGGAAATTATTCCGGAATTTGATTTTCGCCTGAAAGTAAAGGCGGGGCTTACCGGTTATGCACAGGTATATGGTAAATACAATACAACACCGTACGATAAATTGAAATTGGATTTGACCTATATTGAAAATTATTCCTTTTGGCTGGATATCAAGTTATTGCTGCTTACCTTTAAAATTCTTTTCCAAAAGGAAAATACAGAGGGAATCGAGATGAATCAGGTAACAGCGGTGAAACAGCCGGTGGAGCAGCCGGAAAAGGAGCAAGGTAAATCAAGGGAGTAGCGAAAGGTTGGAAATAGACATGCAAAATATAGCTTTTGTGGGAGCGGCAATACTGGTAATCATCGGACTGGCTTTGTTGTTTCATATTCTTGCTAAAGTGACACCGGAAGAAGGATGGGCATCTTCCTTGATGCTGATATTGATGTTTGTCTATATCGCCGGCTTGATGGGAAATACAGGATATGCCCTTGTGCTGGTCTATGTCCTTTCTGTCGTCGGTCTGCTTTTGTCCGTTGCGGCATGGGCATGCGGGAAAGATTATTCGCTGAAAACATTTTTTACGCCTGGAATTGTAATGATACTGGGAGCAGCCGGGATAGGACTGGTGACATTTAGGGGAATGCATATATGCAACTGGGATGAATTGTATCAGTGGGGCAAGGCTGCTAATTTTATGGTGGAGTTTGATAAATTGCCGGGAGGGGAGAGTTTTTCGGGTGAAACAGTATTGCTGTCAAGCACTACCTTTTTCCATTATTTCATTGCTAAGATAAGTTATCTTGTGACCGGCAGCATTACAGAAAGCAATTACTATGTTTCCAATCTTCTTCTGTGGTTTAGTGCACTGGCGCTTCCTTTTTCGGGTGAGGGCTGGAAATCGTGGAAAAGGATATGGGCATTTGGAATATTCCATTTTTGGCTGGCTGCATTAATTTTTGTACAGCCATATTATAACATTTATACCGATCAGGCAACGGCGTATTGGGCTGGTGGCTTGATCGCATGGCTTCTGCTTGGCAGAAATACAAAGAGAAATCTTTATCTGATTCCCTTGGTTTTGCTGAATGTAGGGTTGATGAAATCCATGGTAGGGCCTCTGTTTGCGGTTATTGTGGTTATGGTAATCGTTATTCTATATTTGGTGTCACGCAGAGAAAGAAAAGAGCGCATAATACCTGCAGACTGGAAAAAGTATTTGTTTTCCAAAAGGGGACTGCTGTGTATTTGTGCCGTGCTGTCGCCGGTGGTGCTTATTTTAATTTGGTCGGCTGTGACCGGACAAAATGGTTTATTTCGGTTTAATGGGCTGGCAGTACAGCCGGGACAGGAAAATCGTGGGCTGTTGACGTTAAAGTCCATGATTGGCTGGATATTTAAGTCGGTGAATCTGCAGCAGGAAAGCTTTTATTTGTCGTATGGATTATTCTTTCTGCTTACCGTCGGCATGGTTTGTGTTGTTTATCCGATGATATTGGACAGGAAGGACCGTTTACGGTATAACAGCGTAATGCGTATATATATATTGGGATTTGCAGGGTACTTTCTGGTGATGTTTTTTGCGTTTATGACGGTATTCGGGTATGACCAAAGTATTCAGACGACGTCACTTAACCGCTATTATTCGGATTACATGATGCTAGGCGTCGTTCCGCTTACCGTTCCGCTTTTTCATCTGTCAGGAACAGAAAAGAACTCTGCTGTAAAATGCCTGAAAAAAGGCATCATTTTTATTAGCTTTCTATACATTGTACATGGCAGCAACAATTACTTTTTGCAGAACCTTGTACGCACCTATGCGTTGGATACAAAAAATTATGCCGAACGGGAAAAAATGATTGGTTATACCCAAAAGATTAAGGATATTACAGGAGAAAGTGGAAAAATCTATTTTATTAACCAGAAAAAATCTGGACTGTTTACATTGGTTGCGGATTATGAATTGGGAAATCAGCTAATGCGGGGTGGAATGTGCTTTAGATTCAGGAAGGATACCAGTAAGTCAATCTCCGGCTTAACGGACTATCCGATTGAAACCCTGCCGAATGTGCTGGCAGAGCAGGGATATGAATATATATGGGTGTACTCGACTAATGAGTATTTTAATGACAATATGGAGGAGCTGTTTGGCATAAAAGAGGTTAAGAACGGTAAATTTTATAAGGTGATCAGTACAGAGGATGGCGTAGAACTGGAATATATGAAGCGGATTAAGTGAAGACAGCCTACAGAAAAGTTTTGACCAAAGCGGTTTCCGTAGATTGATTGAAGAGAGAGTATAGAGATGAAACATACATTTGTAATATGTGCTTATAGGGACAGTCAATATATAGAAGAATGTATTCGTTCGCTAAAAAAGCAGACGATGAAAAGTGAGATAGTGATGTCGACCTCAACACCGAGTAAATATCTTGAAAGACTGTGTGAATGTCATGGTATTGAGTACTTTGTAAGGGAAGGGCAGCCGGGAATTGGCGAGGATTGGAATTATGCTTTGTCGGTAGCAAAGACCCCGTATGTGACGATTGCGCATCAGGACGATTTATATGAACCGGAATATGCGCAAAAAGTCATGGAAAAGGCCTTGGAATCTACACAAAATGACAAAGAAACGATGATATTATTTACCGATTATAGTGAACTGGTAGGAACGGATAAATATTTTAATCGTAAGAACATAAAGATTAAAAAGCTACTCCTTTCGCCATTGAAAGCTACAAAACGGCAGAATCAGAAATTTTGGAAGAGATGTGTGTTGAGATTTGGGAATGCGATATGTTGTCCGTCAGTAACTTATAATATGGGATACATTCAAAAAGTGATGAAGGAGCATAACTGTCAAAGCTTGTTTCTTGGACATTTTAGAAGTAATCTGGATTGGCAGGCATGGGAGTGGTTGAGCTGTAAAGAAGGGCAATTTGTTTATATACCGGAGGTTTTGATGGCACACAGAATTCATGAGGAGAGCGAAACCAGTGCGACGATTCAGGGGAAACTAAGAAGGCAGGAGGATTATGAGATGTTTTGCAGATTCTGGCCGTCATGGGCAGCAAGAATGTTGACCGGTGTTTATAAAGAGAGTGAGAAAGGGAATCAACTGTAAGGGATAGAGGGAAAACGTTTTACTTTAATGTCAAAAGTAGTACCAATTCTTTCAGTGGTAATAAATGTTGTAAAAATCAGTCCTTGTCAACTACGCAGACACATATTATAATGTAGATAAAGAAAAGGGGAAATGCTATGACAGAGAAAGCATTTGAGGAACTGCAAATAAAAGATGATTTCATGTTTAGTGTCATCATGAGAAATCCGAAGTTTTGCAAACCTTTTTTAGAACGGATACTTAACATAAAGATATCCCGCATTGAATATCCCAAGTCACAGGAGACAATAGACATTTCTGCAGATGCAAAAAGTGTGCGCTTGGATATCTATGTAGAGGATGGAAGAGAAACTGTCTATAATATTGAAATGCAGACCACAGAGAATAGAAACCTGCCAAGGCGAACAAGATATTATCAAGGAATGATAGACTTGAATATTTTGGAAAAGGGAGATAATTACAAGGACTTGAAACGGAGTTTTGTTATTTTTGTATGTACCTTTGATTTGTTTGGCGAGGGAAGAC
>JAMPAW010000136.1 GCA_023666975.1 Clostridium sp. | reverse complement strand
GTATATCTGGTGGCAAAATTGATGAATTACTATCATTTGGACATGGACCATTTAATACGGCATTATGATGTTACCGGTAAGAACTGCCCCAAGTATTTTGTTGAGCATGAAGACCGCTGGCAGGTCTTTAAAGGATTTGTCGAGGAATACAGGGATAAATATCAAAAAGAATAATCGGGATATTTGTGTGGCGGCAGGCAGGACAAAAATTCAAAAATAATATTGTCTAAATACATTTTTTGTGGTTTAATGTGAATAGCAGGCTGCCGATACAATATTAGATGTTATTTAGGAGGTAAGATATGGCAAGGGAATTTATCGAGATTGAGGATATACCAAAGGGGTATGAGAATAGAGTTAAACAGAATCTAAGTTTTAAGACGGGTAAATTTGTCTGGCGGTGCCGCTTCACTACTGCGCTGGACCCGGCAACGATTAATTCGGATAATTTGTTTGTGCAGAGTGAGACCGGTGCAAAAATGTCTACCAAATTTACATATAATGATGCAACTATGGAGATTGAGCTGGAACCGTTGGAGCCATATGCTCAGGATACAGATTATTTTCTGAATATTACAACGAAGGTGAAATCCAGAGGAGGGCAGTCGCTGAAGGAGCCGATCCAAGTGAAATTCCGCCTCTAGTACAGCGTCAAGTGATTGGCAGTTTGGCTTGTCTGATTTTCACTGTACTAGTCGAATGCATTAAAAATCCCGTCCTGTCGTTTTGTGACAGGGCGGGATTTTGTGTTTTTATTCCCGCGAGCAATGAGCCAAGTGCGTGCTTGCACGAGCATTTGGCGAATGCCGCGAGGGTCAATACCCCGCTGCTTGCAGCGGGGTTATTGACTTTATGCTTCATATCCGACCAAAAAGGCTTTTTGGTTGATTTCAATTGTTTTTGGCGGAACTGTGCTGGCAATAACGTCCAACCAATCTTCTTTCTTAAAATCCATATGTTTGGCTGCAACTCCCAAAACGATATTGTTAAATACGCGGGGATTCCCCAGCTTAAGTGCTTCTGCTGCTGCATCTACCGGATATACCTTGTAGTCTCGTTCTAGTTCACTGATAATATTTTCCGGATATTGTGCGGCACCGGTTACAACGGTAATCGGGTCAATTCTTTGGTCGTTGACGACCAGAGCGCCTCCCGGTTTCAGAAAGTGTGCATACCGGAGGGCTTCTAAACGCTCGAAAGCAATCAGGACGTCAGCCTGTCCTTCCTCTACAATCGGCTCAGCAACTTTTTCACCATACCGTACAAAAGTCACAACGGAGCCGCCGCGCTGTGCCATTCCGTGTACTTCAGATAATTTTACATCATATCCGGCGGTTGAAATGATACCGCCAAGAATACGGCTGGTGAGCAGGGTGCCCTGTCCGCCTACACCGACAATCATAATGTTTTTGGTTACTGTCATGATTTTGCCACCTCCTCTATCGCATCAAACGGGCAAAGATTTTTGCATAAACCGCAGCCGTTGCACATGCTTGCATCAATGGAAATGGTGCCGTCCTGATTTTTGGTAAGCGCAGGACAGCCGGGTTTCAAGCACATACCGCACTTTTTACATTTCTCCGGTACAGGAATACATTTATTCGGAAAATGTACTTCTTTAAGTAATGCACAAGGAGATTTCGTGATGATGACCGAGACTGCATCTCTGGCCACTTCTTCCTTGATCATTCGTTCCAGTGCTTGTATATCAAAAGCATTGACTTCCATTACATGCTCAATTCCCAGTGCTTTGCACAAATGGTAAATGTTAATGGCGGGAACTTCCCTGCCCTGCAGTGTCTTGCCCGTGGCAGCATGGTCCTGATGTCCGGTCATACCTGTGGTAGAGTTATCCAAAATAATCACGGTTCCTGTGCCCTGATTATATACCATATTCATTAAAGAATTGATACCCGTATGCATGAAAGTGGAATCACCGATGACGGCAACCCAGTTTTTGATATAGTCTTTACCCTTTGCTATTTCCATTCCGTGCAGGGAAGAAATGGAAGCACCCATACAAATTGTGGTATCTACGACGCTAAGAGGGGCAACGGCGCCTAATGTATAGCAGCCGATATCTCCTGCAGCATGGATTTTTAATTTATTGAGGACAGTATAGACGCTTCTGTGTGGACAGCCCGGACAGAGAAGTGGGGGTCTTGCAGGAACGTCGGCAGGTCTATTAATATTCGGATTTTCCTGTAATACAGCCTTTCGCAGCAGATTGGCACTGTATTCACCCTGAACGGTAAACACTTCTTTGCCGATACATTTAATGCCCCAGGCACGTATCTGTTCTTCAATGACCGGCTCTAATTCTTCAAAGATATAAAGCGTATCTACTTTAGAGGCGAACTCCCTGATCAATGCTTCCGGAAGCGGATGTACCAAGCCAAGCTTTAGAACAGAAGCATTTGGACATGCCTCCTTGACATAAGTATAAGGAATACCGCTGGTAATAAAGCCTATCTTGGTATCATTTATCTCCATGTGATTTAACGGGATGCCTTTGGAATGACCGTCTTCTGCAACGACTAATGTGCTTGCAGCTTCCGCTAAATCCTTCATGCGTTTTTCGACAAAAATGTGGCGTTTAATGGCATTGGCAGGCATCATTACATTTTTGGCTACATTACTCTCGTATGGTTTATCTTCCGGCACATGGCGTTCTTCCAAAGCGACCAGCCCCTGAGAATGGGCGAGACGGGTGGTTGTGCGAAGTACTATCGGAGTGTCGTATTTCTCGGAAAGTGAAAAGGCAAGCTTCATGTAGTCTTTTGCTTCCTGAGAATCGGACGGTTCCAATACCGGTACCTGCGCCGCACGGCAGATTTGTCTGGTATCCTGCTCATTTTGTGAACTGTACATTCCGGGGTCATCGGCTACTACGGCAACCAGACCGCCGTTTGCACCAATGTAAGCTGCAGTATACATTGGGTCTGCTGCCACATTGAAGCCTACATGCTTCATTGAAGCCATGGCGCGGACACCGCTGATCGATGCGCCGATAGCAACTTCCATGGCAACTTTTTCGTTTGGTGACCACTCACAGTATATTTCGGGGTATTGTACTAAATTTTCGCTAATCTCGGTACTTGGGGTGCCCGGATAGGCAGCGGATACTTTGACGCCTGCCTCATATGCACCTCTGGCAATTGCTTCGTTGCCGAGCATGATTTTTTTCTCTGACATGAGAGTCCTCCTTGCTTTAGTGTGTTATTTATGCTGTTTATTTTCAGTACGTTATAAATATGAAGATAGCTTTTCTATTATAACGGAAATAGCGCTGTTTGTCATTAAGTAAAACACAGATTATTTAGAGGAAATATTTTGAATAAAGTTTAATACTTTTTTCAAAGATATTTAATTGACTTAATGTATCATTTGTGGTAATGTATTTGCCAGAGACATAAGAAGGAGAAAGGAGGAAATGAAGATGTTAACCATGCAGGATTTACAGAATATCAGAGTAATTTGGCGGGAAGAAACGGTAGAGAATTTGCGGGAGATAAGTTCCGACCTGAAGGAAGTGAAAGCAGATGTACAGAGCTTGAAGGAGGAGATGAAAGAAGTCAAGGCAGATGTACAGAATCTGAAGGAAGAGATGAAGGAAGTCAAGGCAGATGTACAGAGTTTGAAGGAGGAGATGAAGGAAGTCAAGGCAGATGTGCAGAGTCTGAAGGAGGAGATGAAGGAAGTCAGAGCCGATTTGGAAGAGGTGAAGGCAGACGTACAGAGTCTGAAGGAGGAGATGCAAGAAGTCAAGGCAGATGTACAGAGTTTGAAGGAGGAGATGCAAGAAGTCAAGGCAGATGTACAGAGCTTGAAGATAGATGTACAGAGTCTGACCATTGATCTTCAAGGTGTATGGCAGCAGACGGACGATATTAAGGAATATATGCATCGCAAATTTATCTGGATAGAAAATGATTTGACGATGAAGGTAAATGTTCTTTATGAAACAAGAGATATGTATGTTCAGTACTCTCAATATCAGAAGAGAAATGAGGAAGTAGATAATCAGTTTGCATATATTACATCGCTGTTCAAGGTTGTGAAATCGCATGGAGAGCGGTTAGACTGTTATGGACAGATGCTGGATAAACTTGTAGTTGGTTCATAGGGAAAAGTACGAGGATTGTCAAGTGTAAGGGTTTGCCAAGTAAAGTGTGTAAGTTTTTTGTTCTCAAAAAGAAATGGCGGGTGATATTTCACCCGTCATTTGGGATAGTCTCGTCATTGATAACCATTTTATTTTTCCATTTGTACTAATGATTTTGTTCGGATTTCCTCGCAAATTTTGTTGATGAAAGCAGTAAGCTCCATAGCGCCAAGGTCGCCGTTTTCTCCGCGCTTGCGAACAGAGACGGTTTTGCTCTCTTCTTCGTTGGCACCGACCACCAGCATATATGGTAATTTTTGGAGGCGCGCTTCCCTGATTTTGTATCCGATTTTTTCGGAACGGTCGTCCATAGTGGCGAGAATGCCATTTTTCTTAAGCGTGGCAAGAATCTCTTCCCCATATGTGTGGAACTTTTCGGAAATGGGGAGAATGCGGACCTGCTCCGGGGCTAGCCATGTAGGAAATGCACCGGCATATTTTTCAATGAGCCATGCAAGTGTTCTCTCATAACAGCCCATGGAAGTTCTGTGGATAATATAGGGGCGTTTCTTTTCGCCGTCCTTGTCCACATAATACATGTCAAAACGTTCTGCAAGAAGCGCATCCCATTGAATGGTAATCATGGTATCCTCTTTGCCGTATACATTTTTGGCATTGATATCAATTTTGGGACCGTAGAAAGCAGCTTCTCCTACATCTTCAGTAAACGGGATATCCAATTCATTCATGATATCGCGCATATGCTGCTGTGTTTCTTCCCACACCTCTGGTTCCCCCAGATATTTATCGGGATTTTCAGGGTCCCATTTTGATAAATGGTAGGTCACATCTTCTTCTACGCCGAGAGTGGTCAGGCAATGCTTTGCCAATGCCATACACCCTTTGAATTCTTCCACCATTTGTTCAGGTGTACAGATTAAATGCCCCTCTGAAATCGTAAATTGACGCACACGGGTCAAACCGTGCATTTCTCCGGAATCCTCATTGCGGAATAGCGTCGATGTTTCTCCCATACGGTATGGAAGATCACGGTAGCTGTGCTGTTTTGCTTTGTAAACAAAATATTGGAATGGACATGTCATCGGACGGAGCGCCATAAGCTCTTTGCCTGATTTTGTCTCCGGAATATTTTCTGAAGCAGCTTCCTCTTCGGCATTCTCGTAGTCTGAACCGTCATCATTCATGACAAACATACCATCTTTATAGTGATACCAGTGGTCGGACATCTTGTATAAGTCGGATTTTGCCATTAAAGGAGTTTTTGTCCTGACATACCCCCATTCGTTGTCCTCCAAATCCTCAATCCAACGCTGGAGTGTCTGGATGATTTTTGCCCCTTTGGGCATCATCAACGGAAGTCCCTGACCGATGATATCCACAGTCGTAAATAACTCCAATTCCCGTCCTAAACGGTTATGATCCCGTTTTTTAATATTTTCCAGAAATTCCAGACGGTCGTTTAAATCTTCCTTCTTGGTAAAAGCAGTACCATAAATACGTGTCAGCATTTTGTTGTCGGAATTGCCTCTCCAATAGGCACCGGAGGAAGAGGTCAGCTTAAAGAATTTGACCGGTTTGGTACTCATTAAATGAGGTCCGGCGCATAGGTCGGTAAAATCTCCCTGTTCGTAGAAACTTAACTCAGCATCTTCCGGAAGGTCATTAATTAATTCCACTTTATATGGTTCGTTTTTGTCTGTCATCAGCTGCAGTGCCTTGTCGCGTGGGAGGACATAGCTGCGAATCGGAATGTTTTTTTTGACAATTTTTTTCATTTCCGCTTCGATTTTGTCCAGTTCTTCCCGGCCGAGCGGTGGCATGTCAAAGTCATAGTAAAAGCCATCATCAATGGCGGGACCGATTGTGCATTTTGCATCCGGATAAAGGCGTTTAACGGCCTGCGCCAAAATATGGGCCGCAGTATGGCGGAATGCCTTTTTACCGGCTTCGTCATCGAAGGTTAAGATATTTAAGTGGCAATCATGGTCAATCATGGTTCGTAAATCCACAACTTTGCCGTCTGCCTCGCCGGCGCAGGCGGCTCTGGCAAGTCCCTCACTGATATCCTTGGCGATATCCAGTACGCTCATTGCGCCTTCGTATTCCTTAAATGAGTTGTCTTTTAACGTGATTTTCATGGTGATATTCATCCTTTCTTAATAGTCTCTAAATTATTCCCAGTCACTTTCGTCATTGTTATAGTAATTTTTGTTTTTGTTTACATTTACCTGAATCCCTTTTTTAACAGGGGAAATCAAGAAGCCATAAAGGATTCCGATAAGTCCGGAAATTGTACATAGGATAAAAATGCTTTTTCTGGTTACGCACATTTCGTCATCAAAAAAGTGGCAGAGAGATTCTTTCATGTCAGCTATGGTATCCCATAGCACTTCTTTGGCGTCAGATAGTGTACAGGTTAAGTTTTCTAACAGATTCATGGATAAACGCCTCCTTTCTTTGGTTATGGATGTACAAAAAAATCCCTGACATAATCATATGTCAGGGACGATATATCGCGGTTCCACCCTAATTTCTATTATTACCAACATCCGGTACAGTCATTCATGGATTATGGCAAAAGGCTGCATACCATAATGAAATGCCAGATGTGTGCATAACAGACACCTCTTGATGACGATATCGGAGTCACCGGCCTGTATTAAAGGCTGCTCGGAGGTGGTTTTCAATCGGGTCCTGTCCGGGCTTATTCCAGCCATTGTAAGCCCTCTCTGTCGCCAGGATTCCAACCTACTGTCCTCGTCATTGCGTTATCAATATAATCCGATTGTAGCCCAATCAAACCGGAAAGTCAATTGAAAATTTTATCAATTATATTTTTTTGATATAAGGCGAGGCAATCCAGCCGGTATAGTCGTCGCCGTTCTTTTTGAAGGTGACCTTATACCATAGCATACCCTTTTTCTTTTTTGAGGAAAGAATCGTTACCTTTTTGTTCTTCTTAAGCGTGGTGAGCTTTTTGGAGGTAATGCTGGCGGATTTGCGCACATTTACCGTTTTGGTATTGGCAACCTTCCCCTGCTCTGTCACGGTTACCGAAGCTGCCGGAACATAGCCCTTATAGGAGGTGCCGTTTTGCTGGCAAGTGACATAATACCATGTATCGCCGTATTCATCGAGAGTCAGGTAGGTGACCGGCATGGCAGTGCCGGCAGCAATTGGTGTAACCGTGTATAATTCCGCATCTTCTGTAGTACAGCTGTACAAAATGCTGTCTGTTTTCGCCGTGGCGGTTTTGGTCGTACTGTCTGCCTTGGTATAGGTAGTAAGCGGTGAAAAATCACCATAGTAAGTCTTTCCGCCGGATTTCATATAACTGCGAACCTTATAATAATAGCATTGTCCGCTGTTAAGTCCCGTGTTTTTAAAGGTTACCGTGGACTTGGAAGAAATGGATTTGATTTTTTTATAGGTTCCATCTAACGAGGTAGAGCGGTATATCTGATATCCATTTACCTTGCTGTTCTTTTTCCAGGACAATGTGATATAGTTATTGGCACGTTTCTTGGCCTTTACCGTACCGACACTTCCCGGTACAATCTTGAAGAAAATCTGTCTGCTGCCGTTAAAGCTTCCCATTCCTTTGATTGTTACGGCAGCCGTTCCGAGATTTTTGTTATTTTGATATTCCAGCGTGTAATCGACATCTCTCTGCAACGGCTGTCCCTGATGGGTAAGCGTGACATTGGGGGTAAGTGCTTTGCCGGTATAGGACTGGTTAGGAATAGGCGTGACAGAAACGGCATTAATGGAGTTAAGTGCCTGCGAAAAGGAATCCCCAGGCTGCGAGTAGTAGAAATTCATATCAACATTTCCTTCAATTCCGCTGACCTTCCCGGCAGATGAATACTGCCAGAAATCAAATGCTCCGGCATAGGTAGTGCTATCGATATAGTGCGCAAGCCAGATACGGTATCCGGAATTGGTGAGGTCTGCAGCATTCAGCTGGTCTTCTAACATACTTTTGTTGGCATAAACCATAGGGGTATAGCCGGCCTCGGCGATTCGGTTGCAGAATGCCATACAGACAGTCGTAGCTTCCTCTTTTGAGAGCTTGGCCGTTTTAACTCGGCCGCCGTCTTTGGCGTCGGACGCATACTCGTAGTCCATAATCAGCGGCATGGAAATGGTATAGCTTCCCAGATGATTCAAGATATAGTCTGCCTCCTCAACCGCCTCTGCTGTTGTGGTAGCCTGGGAAAAAATGTATACGCCGACCTTTACACCGGCAGCGATAGCGTTCTGCATATTGGTGTCGTAATAGGTATCTTTTGTCCCCTCACTGAGCGTTCCCGCCTGACCATAACCTCTGTAGCCTACCCGGATAAATGCAAAATCGATACCGGCAGCTTTCACCTGTGTCCAGTCAATTGTTTTCTGCCACTGGCTTACATCAATGCCGTGGATAATCGGACGTGCGGCAAAGATGTCCTGATGCAGATAAGTGCCTCCCGTATAGGGACTTTGGGAAGGAAATATGCCGTATCGTGATAAACCATAATGGGGAAGCTTGTAGTCGGGCTCTTCATAAAATTCGGCGGGGATATTATCACCGGATAAACGCCCTGCACCGGGGTCATCATTTGCTGCCTGAACACTTTGGCATGGCATCAGCAAAAATGAGAGTACTAATATAGAAACAATTATTTTTTTGCAGTGTATATTTGTGAATAACATTTTATCTGTTGTCGTCATGAAACGACATACTCCTTTCCTTTTTGTTCGCATTGGTAACTGCGCAACTCATGTTTTATAAGATATGCGTTGTATAGATATATAATAAAACATTTTGCGCATGATTACCACCCCTGAATTCTCTGTAGAAGAGAACATAACTATTTAAAGCATATACAAGGTATGTGGAAATAGCGTGAAAGAGTAACCGCCTGCAC
>JAMPAW010000135.1 GCA_023666975.1 Clostridium sp. | reverse complement strand
TCATTTTCAAAAATTAGAAGCATTGCTCCTAAATTAACAAATGATATCTATAAAGAACTGTATGGTAGATATTTTACAATATTGTATGGGAAAAATAAGAAAAAGGCGGAGGATGAAAGTAATGGATAAATTGAAAATGCAGACAGTAAATAAGGCTGACGAAAATTTTGAGAAGTTGAAAGATATGTTTCCTAATGCCGTTACTGAAACGATGAATGAAAACGGAGAGGTAGTACGTGCGATTGATAAAGATGTGCTTATGCAGGAAATTTCTTGTAAAGTTGTTGATGGAAATGAGGAACGATATCAGTTTACATGGCCTGATAAGAAAAAGTCAGTTCTTCTTGCAAATGCACCGATAAACAAAACGCTTCGCCCATGCAGGGAAGAAAGCGTTGATTTTGATAATACTGAGAATCTTTATATTGAGGGGGATAATCTGGAAGTGCTCAAACTCTTGCAAGAGACATATCTTGGCAAGATTAAGGTGATATACATAGATCCGCCGTATAATACTGGAAGGAATCTCATATATAAGAATGATTTTGCCAGTAGTACTGATGAGTATTTTGCAAATAGCGGACAGTTTGATATTGATGGGAATTGTCTGGTATCTAATACGGAAAGTAACGGACGGTTTCACACAGATTGGTTAAATATGATTTTCGCAAGGCTTAAACTTTCAAAACAGTTACTAAGAGAAGATGGTATTATTGTTCTTACAATTGATGAATATGAGATACAAACTGTTACAATGGTATTAAATGAAGTGTTTGGGGAACAAAACCATTTGGCGACTATTGTTATTAAGAATAATCCGTCTGGTAGGTCAACTGTAACTGGTGTGTCAATATCACATGAATATGCTTTATTTTATTCGAGGAATCCAGAAACCAAATTAGGAAGATTGCCAAGAAATGATAAACAAATAGCTAGATATAAAGAGCAAGATGCGAACGGATTGTTTGAATGGGTGAATTTCAGAAAACATGGAGGATATAAAGAGGATGCTCCAACCATGTATTATCCTATATATATTGATAAGAACGGAAAAAATTTTAGAATCCCCAAACTGATTTGGAATGAACAGACAAAAGAATATAGCATTCTTGAAGAGCCGCTTGATAATGAAATAGTTTCCTATCCGATAGATGAAAATGGTAACGCAAGAAGATGGAAATGGAGTTTGGAAAGAGCATTACAAGAGAAGAATGAAATGTCAATAAGATTGGACAAAGATAAACAATATGCCGTGTATATTAAATCGCGGATGAAAAACGAGGGGATGTTGCCATTAACTGTATGGGATGACAAACTGTATTCATCTACGGAATATGGAACCAATTTTCTTACATCATTAATGGGTAAAAAATACTTTGATTATCCCAAATCAATTTATGCTGTATTAGATTGTTTAAGAGTATCTTTAAGTGCAAGTGATGATATCATTCTTGATTTTTTCTCTGGCTCCGCAACTACTGCCCATGCTGTTATGCAATTAAACGCAGAAGATGGTGGTAACCGCAAATTTATTATGGTTCAGTTGCCCGAAGAAACTGATGAAGAGTCCGAGGCCTACAAAGCAGGATATAAGAATATTTGTGAAATTGGGAAAGAGCGTATTCGCCGTGCAGGAAAAAGGATTATTGAAGAAGGAAAAAAGGCTCATATAGATATTGATAAAAACAATTTAATTGAGAGAAAAATTCGAGAAGATGGAACTTTTGAAGATAAATTTGATTTGCATGTAACGCCTCCTGTTGATGATTTAGTTTTGAATAGACTGGATATAGGTTTTAGAGTTCTGAAATGCGACAGCTCCAATATGAAAGATGTTTATTACAATCCGACAGAGTATGAATCGTCATTGTTCAGCAGACTCGAAGATAACATTAAAGAGGCCAGAACTCCAGAGGATTTGTTGTTTCAAGTTATGCTTGATTTAGGCATTCTGCTTTCAAATAAAATTGAAGAGAAAATGATTGCTGATAAGAAAGTGTTTCATGTTGATGAAAATTACTTGATTGCCTGCTTTGATGAGAATGTAACCGAAGAAGTGATAACTGAAATTGCAAAGAAGAAACCATATTACTTTGTAATGCGTGACAGTTCTATGGCAAGTGATAGTGTGGCAACGAACTATGAACAGATTTTCGCTACATACAGTCCTGATACAGTAAGAAAGGTGTTGTAATGGGAAGAAAAAGTATATTTGAACAGTTGGCAGATAGAATGGACTTTGTGTCTGAAATTCAACGTATCGATAAACTTTTAAAGAACGAATCAGGGATAAGGATTAAAATATTTCCTTCAAATCTATCCTTTGTTTACCAAGAACCTCAGTTAATAAATATGGGAATAGAAAGATTTGTAGATACATATATTTTTAAATTATGGAAAGGCAGGGGTACTTGTATTGATTGTGATGATATGTTAAAAACACTCAATTTGAAGGAAATATTAAAAGATGCAGGAAGTATCACAGAGACTGACATTCTTAATTATCTGGAGTATGCTGTTAATATATTGCGTCTCGCTAAGAATGTAAAATTGATTGATCATGCAGCATATGATATTACGAATATTTATTATGCAGCACTTGATAATGTTAATTCTTGTTTGGATTGGTTGAACTTTGAAACTAAAATTTTTGCAAAAAAAGATATTGCGTTAGTAGTTGAAAAAAATGCAGCGGCAGCATCTGTTGCTGAAATTGTTGATGAAGAGTTGGCTTATTCAATTATTAGTTATAATCATTTTTTGTTGAAAGGTGATGTTGATGAAAAGAGAAAAATACTTTTAAAGCTGGCAAATGAAATAGAACCTAAAAGACATGACTTAGAAATAATCAATGAAAAATTGGCAGATAATATATTTTTTATATTGAATAATCTTAATATACGACATAATAATAGAAGTATAGGAGATAAAAATTATAAAGAATATGTTGCAAATATGGACAAAAAGAAATTAGAAGAGTGGTACGATGAAGTGTATCAGGAAATGCTGTTGGCAAGTTTATTATTGGATGATGAAAATAGAAAAATAGAGATCGAGAAATTGAAGAAAAGTATTACGGAGGCAGGATAAAGTGAAGTTTAATTTCAAAATACAACAATACCAGACAGATGCTGTAGAAGCCGTAATTAAAGTTTTTAGCGGACAAGGATTTTACGATAAAATCAGTTATACCCGTGACCTCGGTAAAATGAAACCGGGCGATATGCAGATGATACTTGGATCGACACAGGAGGAAATAGAACTGTATGATCCAGCAAGTGATACTGGATATAAGAATGAACAGATTGAATTATCAGATGGGCAATTGCTGAAAAATATCCAGACATTACAAGGTCAGAATAATATTAAGACTTCTCCTGCTCTTATAAAAGACTTAGGCAGATGTAGTCTTGATATTGAAATGGAAACTGGCACAGGAAAAACTTATGTTTATATTAAGACGATGTTTGAATTAAATAAAAAATATGGTTGGAGTAAGTTTATTGTTGTCGTTCCTTCTATAGCTATTCGGGAGGGTGTAAAGAAAACGTTCGAAATTACCGCAGATCATTTTATGGAGCATTATGGTAAAAAGGCTCGTTTTTTTATTTATAATAGTTCAAATTTGAGTCAACTGGATAATTTTTCTTCGAGCACAGGTATCAATGTAATGATAATCAATACACAGGCGTTTGCTTCATCTCTCAAAGAGGATGGTCGGAGTAAGGAAGCCCGTATTATTTATTCAAGGCGTGATGAGTTCGGTTCTCGCCGTCCGATTGATGTGATTAAGGAAAACAGACCGATTATTATTTTGGATGAGCCACAGAAAATGGGTGGAAATGTTACGCAGAAAGCACTCAAGAATTTTAATCCACTTTTCAGTCTGAACTATTCGGCTACTCATGCAAAACGGCATAATCTTATTTATGTGTTAGATGCATTGGATGCTTTTAATAAGAGGTTAGTTAAGAAAATAGAAGTCAAAGGTTTTGAAGTGAAAAATTTTAGGGGTACGGACAGTTATTTGTATCTTGAGCAGATTATGTTGTCAACAAAGAAACCGCCAATGGCGAAAATGGAGCTTGAAATCGGTTATAGCAAATCAATAAACCGTGAAACTCGTATTATTGGTGTTAATGATGATTTGTATGATGTTTCACAAAAAATGGAGCAATATAAAGGATATACTATTTCTGAAATAGATCCGCTTCGTGGAACGGTTACCTTTACCAATGGGGAAATCATTAAAACCGGGGATGTGATTGGAGACGTATCAGAACAGGATATGCGGCGTATACAGATTAGAGAAACTATCCTCTCACATTTCGAGAAAGAGGAAAAACTTTTTAATCTGGGTATCAAAACGCTTTCTTTATTTTTTATTGACGAGGTTGCGAAATATCGTCAATATGATGAGGAGGGGAATGAAATTCTTGGCGAATATGGCCAGATATTTGAGCAGGAATATATCAACATTCTTAACGATTATACCACGTTGTTGGACACACCTTATCAGAGATATTTGAAGTCAACTGGCAGTGATGTCAAGGCTATTCATAAAGGATACTTTAGTATCGACAAAAAGACTGGACGTAGTATTGACAGTCAGTTAAAGCGTGGAAGTGAGTTTTCTGACGACATATCTGCCTATGACCTGATTTTGAAAAATAAGGAAAGATTACTTTCCTTTGATGAGCCGACGAGATTTATTTTCTCTCATTCCGCACTTCGTGAAGGTTGGGATAATCCGAATGTATTTCAGATTTGCACTTTGAAGCATTCGGACAGCAATACAGCAAAACGCCAAGAAGTAGGTCGTGGTCTTCGTCTTTGTGTAAATCAGGATGGTAACAGAATGGATTTGCAAAATTGCGGAGATTCCGTTCACGATATTAATACGCTGACAGTTGTTGCAAGTGAAAGTTATAAAACATTTGTAACTGATTTGCAATCGGATATTAAAACGGTTCTTTATGACAGACCAACGGCTGCAACCAATGAATATTTTAAAGGTAAATATGTTAAGGTGGATGATGTACCTACACTGATTGATACTGATAAAGCAAGTATGATTGAGTTTTATCTTATTCAAAACGGCTATGTGGATATGAAACGAAAGGTTACAGATAAATATCGTCAGGAAGTGAAAGCAGGTATAGTTGCCGAGTTACCGGAAGAATTGAAGCTGATGTCGGAAGGCATTCATGCTCTGATTCAGGCTGTTTATGATGATAGTGTGTTAAAAGATATGTTTATGGACGGTCATGAAACCAGAATTACGGAAAATCCGCTTAACGAAAATTTTGCCAAAAAAGAGTTTCAGACTCTTTGGAATGAAATCAACCATAGGTATGCTTATACGGTTGAATTTGATAGTAATGAGCTGATAAAGAAAGCAATTTCCCATATAGATGAAAAGCTGTTTGTATCAGAACTTCAGTACACAGCAACTGTTGGTCGTCAGAAATCAGAGATGAATGAATATGAGGTTGAAAGGGGAGATTCCTTTACTGGAGAAAAGACAAGAACGAAGACACTTAAACATGTTGGGGCAAGTCAGATAAAGTATGATCTTATTGGTAAAGTGGCGGAGGGGACAGTGCTTACTCGTAAAACAATATCCGCTATTTTGCAGGGCATCAGAACGGATAGATTATATATGTTCAGAAATAACCCGGAGGAGTTTATCAATAAAGTTATCAAACTGATTAATGAGCAAAAGGCAACAATGATTGTCGAGCATATTTCCTATGATACCATTGATGGAGAATATGACAGTACAATCTTTACAGCTGAAAAGAATACACAGAGTTTTGACAAGGCTTTTCTTGCAGAGAAAGCAATTCAGGATTATGTGTTTACAGATGGTTCTGCGGAAAAGAGTATTGAAAGACGATTTGTGGAGGATTTGGATGCAGCGGAAGAGGTATGTGTTTATGCAAAACTTCCGAGAACATTCCAAATACCTACTCCGGTTGGTAACTATTCTCCGGATTGGGCAATCGCATTTTATGAAGGAGCAGTAAAGCATATCTTTTTTGTAGCGGAAACAAAAGGAACAATGGAAAGTCTGAATCTCAGACCGATTGAACAGGCAAAGATTTCATGTGCGAAGAAGTTGTTTAATGAGATGTCAACGAGCAAGGTGAAGTATCATGATGTCGATAGCTATCAAAGTCTGCTTAATATAATGGAGGCTATGTGAGTAAGGAGGATATTTCATTTTTTGCATGAAATTGTACAGCTAATTTATGTATAAATGGTCAGGAAGTGATGGAATAGAAATGCTATAAAGTAAACACGAAAAATGTTTGAAATATATTAATTATATACCCAATATCATATTAATATGGATTGTATTACCCTATGGACATTTTCGCTAGTTTTGTTTGATATAGTATTTACAGAGCGAATTGCCCAAACCTTTATTAAATTTGTTGAGAAAAGTATTAAGAATAATGAGATGGTTTAATATAGCTATGGAACTGCAAGTTTTGTTTCTATATGATTAAGGACGATTGTTCTGAAAATAGATAAGAATAGTAAAGGAAAAATATACTTTGTTTGCAGAAGAAATAGTTTTTTTTGCGTAGGTGGAATAAGGTTTCGTAAGTTGGATGACGAAAACGAAAATGTTCCTTATATTGTTACATGGATTTTAGTGGTAAATGAGGAAAATAGCAAGGGTTAATTTCTAATATTTCTTGTAGCAGAATACTACGAGCATTATGTTAAAATGTAGGGCAATATGTGAAGAAAATTATACGTGTTTATAAGGATAAGCAAAAGATATCAACACCGTTGAGAGAAATTATTATACAGGAAAGAGGCGATAGAATGTCTGAAAACCAAAACATCGAATGGAAAGAATCATGGCGTGACGAATATTTAAAGTGGATATGTGGCTTTGCCAACGCACAGGGTGGAAAAATATATATTGGAAAAAGAGATGATGGAACGGTTATTGGTGTCAGTAATTTTAAGAAATTACTTGAAGATATCCCGAATAAAATCCAAAACAAACTGGGTATTGTGGCGGATGTTAATCTGCTCACAGAGGATGGATTAGAATATATAGAAATCGTTGTGAATTCATGGGCATTCCCGGTAAATTATGATGGTGAGTATCATTACCGCAGTGGGAGCACAAAACAACAGCTAAGAGGCAATGCATTGACGAATTTCCTGATATCTAAGACCGGTTTAAAATGGGATGCGGCTACTATAACCAATATTTCAGTTGAGGATTTGGATAAAGAGAGCTTTGATATTTTCAGGCGGGAGGCACTTCGGAGCGGTCGAATGACAAAAGAGGATTTAGATATTTCAAACACAGAGCTCCTTGAGAAATTAGATTTGCTGGCAGATGGAAAGCTAAAACGTGCAGGCGCATTGTGTTTTTACCGTAAGGCAGAAAAAGTTATCAGCGGATGTTATGTGAAAATTGGCAAGTTTGAAGGAAGCGATTTATTGTATCAGGATGAAGTAAGAGGTTCTCTGCTGATCATTGCAGACAGAGTAATTGATTTAATTTATCTGAAATATTTGAAAGCTGCAATATCATACCACAAAGAAACAAGGGTGGAGACATATCCGTTTGCACGGGATGCAGTCAGGGAAGCTGTATTTAATGCACTGATTCATTGTAATTGGGCAGATAATATTCCCATACAGATACGAATTGAAGAAGATGCAATGTATATTAGCAACAGCAGTATGCTGCCCTTTGGCTGGACAGCAGAAACATTGCTGCACTCCCATTCTTCAAAGCCTTTTAATCCTGACATTGCGAGAGTTTTTTATCGTGCTGGTTACATTGAAAGTTGGGGACGTGGTATTCAAAAAATATGTGATGCCTGCAAAACGCTTGGTGCAGATGAACCGGAGTATATTGTTCATGGCGGGGATATTATGCTTAAATTCAATGCACTTCAAAGCGCCAAAGTGTCAGGTCTTAAAGCTCCAAAGCCTCAAAATGATGCTTTGGGTGATGCATTGGAAAATAAGTTGATGATGTTTTTAAAAGAAAATCCATATTTAACGCAAAAGGAAATGGTTGAGAAATTATCTGTATCAAGAGCAACGGTTCAGCGTCTTATTAAAAAATTAGATAATGAGAAGAAATTGGAGCGTGTGGGCGGGAAACGTTATGGTTATTGGAAAATTTATTAATACTGCTTGTAATGCAATGTTTTGCTGACTATATAGAAGACTTAACATTATGGAGGTTGTGTGAGAAAGGAGAGTGATACCATCATGCACATCACAGATAAAAACATAGATGACGGGAAAGCCTTTGACTGGGGAAAAACGGCAAAGGACTACGCCAAATACCGTGATATTTATCCGCAGGAATTTTACGATAAGATCGTGCAGCGCAATTTATGCACAGACGGGCAGGAAGTGCTGGATTTAGGTACGGGAACGGGGGTTCTTCCGAGAAATATGTACCGTTACGGGGCAAAATGGACAGGCACGGATATTTCCGAAAAACAGATAGAGCAGGCAAAAATCCTTTCCGAGGGCATGGATATCCGTTATGTTGTTTCCCCGGCGGAGCATATAGATTTTCCGGATGCATCCTTTGATGTCATTACGGCTTGCCAGTGCTTTTGGTATTTTGACCATATGCAGATTATGCCGAAGCTTTTTCGCATGCTCAAGCCTGGTGGGAGCATTCTGGTATTGTATATGGCATGGCTGCCGCTGGAAGATAAGATTGCAGGGGCAAGTGAAGAACTTGTGCTGAAATATAGCCCTAAATGGAGCGGGGCAGGTGAGACGATTCACCCGATTTTTATACCGGACTGCTATCATGGGAGCTTCGATGTTGTCTATCAGGAAGAATGCCCTTTACAGGTACATTTTACCCGTGAGAGCTGGAACGGGAGGATGAAGGCATGCCGGGGTGTTGGCGCTTCCCTTTCGGAAGAAGAGATTGCACAATGGGAGCAGGAACATCAAAAATTACTTGCTGAAATTGCCCCGCAGGAGTTTGATGTCTTGCATTACGGTGCGATAGCCGAACTCAGAAAGAAACAGGCATAAAACCAGTTTTCCCCTGTCTGACCGCATGGGAGAGGGAAAATATTGCAGGCAGACAGGACGATCAATCAAA
>JAMPAW010000134.1 GCA_023666975.1 Clostridium sp. | reverse complement strand
CCTGCTTATGATATTGTCTATATTGCACAACTGGATTTTGGAAATTAGGAGTTTCACAATTACCTATTTATTGCGTAGGAAATTCGTAAATTTCCAGTTGAGCATCCGGGTTGAAATATTCATATACTGTGGTGGACAGCGACTGGATATTGGTAATCGAGCTGCCGCAGCCGGTACTCATAATGCACAGGATATATACTCCGTTTGGTGAGTATACAATAGCGGCATCGTGCTGCACTTCGTCTGTATCTCCGGTTTTGTTTGCACATCGTGTTCCCTCTGGCAGCCCGGCAGGGATTTTGTTTACATGACTTTGCTGCAAAAGCAGGTCAAGAAATTTTTGCGAGGCTTCCGGACTTACGCACTGTCCTTTATAGATGCGTTCCAACAGTAATCCGCAATCGATTACGCTGGTATAATTTCTGCCGGCAGAGGAAGGTGCTTTGTATCTGGTAGGAACCAGAATAGAGGTGATTGTAGTGTCGTTGTAGTGATTGGCATCAATATATTCCTGAATCACGCTTCGCCCCGTGACATGGTAGTGGTCAGGAGCGCAGTTCATCACCATGAGATTAAAGGCATCGTTATCGCTGACGGATATCATTTCCTGCATCAGGCGGTCGATGTTTTCCGTCTCTTCCAAGTCTCCCTTGTCAATCAAATCATATGCACAGGCGGCGCAGAACAATTTAATCAGGCTGGCCGAGTAGTACTGTGTATTGTTGATGACCATATATTCATTGGACGGGATATCCTTTACATAGACAGACCATGAACCGCTATAGCCGTCCAGCATGGCCTGAAGCTCGTCTCGCAAATCCGTAAGCCCTTCCCGGCTGGTCTCGAGGCTTACCGTATCGTCCCGTATTCCGTTGATATCCACATAGCTGCCGTCAGGTGTAATCGTGTCTTTCAGCAGGTAACCGTCTTCGCCGACATATCTGTCCTCAATCCACTGATTGGAGGCCAGTGTGCCGTCTGCGTTAAAATAATACTGCCGGTCTTCTAAATTATACCACCCGGAGACCATGGTACCGTCCTCGTCAAAGTAGTAGATATCATCGTTGACCATATACCACCCGCTGTAATAATTTATGTCGTCCGGATAGTAATAAGTCTCGTTATCAATTACGGAAAATCCGGTTGCCGGGTCCCGGCCGGAAATAATCTCGTTTTCGGTAGTGGCTTCCGTGGTGGACTGCTCAGTGTCTGTCTCTCTGGCCGGAAAGAGAATGGATAGGAGCAAAATCAAAAGGACGCAGATAAACGAGGCAATGACCACTATTCGCGTGTTGGCTTTGGATAAATCGGGATAACCAACATTTTCGGGTATACCACTCTGATTATTTATATGTCGGTTTTGTTGTCTGCTAGAACTCTTTTTTGGAGCCTTGTGTTTTCTTTTCGTGAGCATGGTCATTCCCTTTCTCTATACAATTTCCAATATCGTGTTTACCACAGCATCGTTCTGTTCGGGTTTTAAGAAGCAGAACCGAATATATTTGTCGCCCAGGCCGTTGTAGTCCGTGCAGTCCCGAATCATAAATCCGCGTTTGATACAGTAGTCAAAGACATCGGCGGCGGTCTGCTCTTCCTTTAGCAGTTTAATCAATATAAAGTTTGCTTCCGGCTTAAATACCTTGATCGTCTTGCGGCTGGAAAGCGCAGAGAAAATAAGGTTACGCTCTGTCTGTATCAGGCTGCGGGTGAGATTGATGTAATGTTCGTCTTCAAACATGACTCTGGCAACGGATGCGTAAGAATTGATATTCCAGGGAATCCGGCTGCCGGCGGCGGCTTCCAGAAAATTCCTGTTGCTGGAAACGGCATAGCCAAGGCGCAGTCCCGGAGCGGCAAAAAATTTCGACACCCCGCGCAGCACGATAAGGTTATC
The DNA here is from genome assembly GCA_023666975.1 of Clostridium sp. The sequence goes on along the minus strand of JAMPAW010000134.1, from coordinate 7,260 downwards.
GTACTTTTTTGTCAGGGAAACGGAGGAAATCAAATCGATATCCCGCACAAATTCCACATAGGTTTCATCTACCATGACGCAGATATTATACTGCTGGCAGTACTGTAAAATCGTATCCATCTGGCTGCGGGTAACCGCCTTGCCGGTGGGATTGTTTGGATTACAGATAACCAGCATATCCATTGATTCGTTCAGTGTCTTGACAAACATATCCACGTCCAATTCAAAATCATCTAAATTCTTTAGCATATAGACTTCGACATCGCTTCCGACCAGATGTGCCGCATTGCCGTATTCGGAATAGGCCGGCTCGATGACCATGGTCTTTTTGGGTGCAATGGCTTCGATCGCAAGCCGGATTAATTCGGAGGTGCCGTTTCCGAGAACCAGCTGCCACGGCTCTGCGCTGCAGTATTTGGCGATAGAGCTGCAAAGAGCGGTATAGCTTCTGTCCGGATAGGAGGTGATAGCATCAATATTTTTTAACAGAGCTTCCTTTGCCAGTGAGGAAATCCCTAAAGGATTCACGTTTGAGGCATAGGGAACGATAGAATTTTGGTCAATATGATATTTGCGGGCAATGGTTTCCAAATCACTGCCGTGAAACGATTCCTGAATATTACTCATTAAATGCAACCTTCTTTCTATATTTATCTTTCAATATGTGAAAAAATTTGATATAATCTTAATAAATATGGTTTCAATTATACATTTTGAAGCACAAAACATCAAGTACAAGATAAGGATTACTTATGAAGAGCAAGGTGGAACAATATGCCAAAGGGGATTTCTATGTAGAATACCCTAAGGCTCGATTTTCAAAAAACTATTTACAACTTAAGATTGAGGCTGGCAGCGTCTACACGGGAACGATTGATGTGCGTTCGGAAAATGATGTCCCGATGAAAATGATGATCTATGACGATGCCTATTTGCTGTGTTTCAATGACCATAGCCTGATTGGAAGAAAGGGAGTCATTGAATTTACTTTTGATGCGTCCAAGCGGGTGAGGGGCAGTACCTTTGACGGCAAAATCCGCATAATCGGGAACGGAATAGAAAAGGAGATACCATATAATATTGAAGTGGTGGCACCGTTTATTGATGCAGGCGGTGTGGCATTAGAGGATTTGATGAAATTTTCTGCGCTGGCAGAGGAGAACTGGGACCGTGCATTGGGAATATTCTATTCCGAAGAATTTACGAGGACACTGTTGGGTGAACAGGCAGAATACATTGAGGCATACCGCACCTTGAAGGATTCACTGGATAAGAATCAGGCATTGGAGGAATTTCTGGTGTATATCCATAAAAAACGTGCTATGACCCTGCAGGTCGAGCATGACCGCTTTGAATTTAATTTTCCAAAGATGAAGGAGGACCACCAGCTTGTCCTGCGCAAGAATACGTGGGGATATTGCAGCATGTCGGTAAGGACGGACTGCAGTTTTATTACGCTGCATCAGGACAGGATATGCAGTATGGATTTTTCGGGGGATATCTGTTCTCTGGGCTACAGCCTGCACCCGGAGATGATGGACGAGACGGAAGCGGCGACAGGACGGATTATTTTGGAAAATACCTATCAGACCATTGCCGTGAATATATATATCCGTAAGCCGGAGGAGACAAGCCGTATCCTTGTGCATAAGGACCATGACCGGAGAGTGCGCAAGCTGGAGATTGCGGCATTGATTCACCATTATCTGGATTATCGTATCGGGATATTGCCGCTGCACCGGTTTATCGAAATGACAAGGGAATCCCTGAACGCATTAGTGGAGTTTGAGCCGGATACCGGAGTGTACAAATTAGGATTACTGCATATGGGTATTCTGGCAGGCAGGGAAGAGAATGTCAGGCAGGAGATCGTCCGCATGGAAGCCGATATGGATAAGGCGATGGAGGGTCCGCGTGAGCGTTGTTATTTCCTCTACCTTAAGGCATTGCTCTCCAAGGATACGAGGCAGATTGTAAAAACCTGTGAGACGATTGAGCAGGCACTTGCGACGCAGGAGGATAAGCTGTTCTATTTCTGGCTGCTGCTCTATTTGGACGAGCGTTATCAAAAAGATAAGAACTGGTTATTTTCGCAGGTGGAGGGGCTTTATGACGGCGGTTATGAGAGTCCCGTTCTGGCATTGGAAATATGTGATTTGATTAATCAGGAACCGCTGCTGCTGAAAAAGCTGACCGCAGTAGAATTGGCCGCACTTCGGTTTGGCCTGAAAAACAATTATCTCAGCAAGGAGGCAGAGGAAGAGTTTCTGCAGCTGGCAGGAAGGGAAAAAACGTTCCGCCATAGTGTGTTTTCCCTGCTGGCCATGATTTACGAGCGGGATAAACGGGGAGACGTTATCCGGACGATCTGCGGATTGTTAATCCGTGGGGCGAGGCTGGAATACCGCTACCACAAATATTATTTAGACGGAGTGCAGCGGGGTTACAAAATTGTAGGGATACAGGAGAATTACCTGCGGAGCATGGACCATAGCCAGTATGCACTGATTCCGGATTCCGTATTGCGGTATTTTAATTACAAAAGCATTCTTTCCGACAGCGAGTATGCGTACCTGTATGCCAATGTGATTGTCAACAGAAGGCAGTATCTGGGGCAGTACGAGGAATATCTTCCCAATATAGAGGCATTTATGCAGGGACAGATCGTAAAAGGGAATATGAGTGACGACCTGAGTGTCATTTACAGTGAATTTCTGCGGCCGCAGGCGGTTAATTCGCAGTTTGCACCCAGTTTGGTGAATGTGATATTTAAGCGCAAATTAACGGTGGCCAATGAAAATATTGCCGCCGTAGTAATCTCGCATAAAGAACTGGAAGAGGAGACGATGGTGCCCGTGGTCAACCATGTGGCCTATGTGGATATGGTGACGGAATCGGCTGTGGTCTCTTTAGTAGACCGGGAACAGAACCGGTTTATCAGTACCATTCCGTATAAACTGCAGAAGCTGGTAGATGAGTCGGAATATATGGGTATTTTGGAGCAGCATGCGGCAGATGATTACCGCTATGCGCTTTATCAGTACAGTGCGTTAGAGGCTTATAATGCGGCAGGAGCAAGAGAGGTCAATGTAGCAAGAAATACACTGTCCTTTAAGGAGATAAGCGAGGAGACCAGACAGCAGGCAATTTTCGGAATTGTCCGCTACTACCATGCACATATGGACATGGATATTCTCGGCGGATATCTGCGGCGGGTGAATATGGAGTATGTGGCTCCGGAGAATGCCGTGGAGTACATCAATTATCTGCTGGAGTGCGGACTCTATGAAAAGGGCTATGAGGCGGTCAAGCGGTTCGGCTATCAGGGCGTTTTGCCGGAGCAGCTGATCAAAATGGTCGAGACGGTGAAAGAGTTTTCCCAGTATGCCGGCGAGGAAACGCTGGTCGCAGTTGCAGCTTACCTCTATCGCATGGGGCAGGAGACACCGGAAATACTCTCTTATCTGGTGGACACTTATCAGAGCGGTGTTGGCGAGATGCTGAAGCTCTGGAAGCGTGCCAACGGCAGGCTGGCAAGGCTGGAAATGCTGGAGGAGAATATTATCTGTGAGACTCTTTACACGGAGCAGTGGAATAAGGATGTATTTTCCGTATTTGACGCTTTTGTGGAGAAGCGGAAACGGGGCATGGTCATCAAGGCATTCTTTAAACGGGCGGCCTTTGCTTATCTGGTAGAGGATACCGAGCAGCCGGCATCGTTCTTTGAAGGGCTGTACCGGCAGATGATTATGGAAGAATTTGAGGACGACATGTGCATTGCAGCCATGCTGCTCTATTTCAGCCGCAAGGTAAAGCTGGAAAAGGACGAGACTTTGTGGGTAAAGAAGAAAACCGAATATTTTGTCAAGCGGGGAATACTGCTGCCGTTCTTTAGAAAATTCAAGCGCTATGTAAAGCTGCCGAAGGATTTGTTCCTGATGACTTATGTGGTGACCAAGGATAAGGCGGGAAGACAGATTTCTTTCCGGTACGGAATCCAGTCCGGAGTGGAAAAGCCGGAGTGCAGCCGGGAGGCAAGAATGATGGAGGTCCTTCCGGGATATTATATGAAGGAATTTGTGTTGTTCCATGGGGAAAACCTTCTCTACGAAATGCCGGAGGAAAATGCCGGGCGTACCCGTGTCTACGAGAGTGAGGGAATGAAGGCTAAAGGAGAGACCGAGGAGTATGAGAACCGTTTTGAAATGCTGAATTCGATGCTGTTAAATCAGGAAATCGGTGAAAACCAAATGCTGGTAGATAAGATTGACAAATATCTGAAGCTGGCGGCAGTGGTGGAGGAGAATCTGGAATTGATGGAGTAGCGGAAAGGACAGTACATGAAAGATATTTATTTAGGGATTGATTTGTGTAAAAAGAATATACAGATGAGCTTCTGGCGTGAGGACAAACAAGAGCCGAAGACGATTTGCCAGCAGAATAATACGGAGACCTACCAGCTGCCGAATGTCATGTTCTATTCCCAAAAGGAGAAAAAATGGTATGTGGGGAATGACGTCAGCTCAGTTCGTTTTAGTGAGGACGGAGTAATCGTGGAAGATGTCGTGGAGCGGATTGATTCGGACATCAGGGTGCTCGTGGACGACACGGAATATTCGCGGGAGACGCTGCTGCTGATTTTACTGAAGACACATGTGGAGGATTTTTTGAGCCGCTCACCGGATTATCGGCTGATGGGGCTTACCGTCTCGCTGGAAAGCTACCATGCAAAGGTTTATCAGGTGCTGAAACAGCTCAAGGAGGAATTGGGGCTGTCCGATGATGCGTTTTATATTATGAGCCATGAAAATGCTTTTTTCCAGTATGTTATGCATCAGAATGAGAAGCTGCATACGAACAGTGTGGCAATGTTTGAATACAGCCAGGAGGGAATGGAGTATTACCGGATTGACCAGAAACGGCAGGGGACGACCAGAATATTCTACCTGAGCCGTCAGGATATGAAAAAGCAGATGCCCTACGGCATGCTCTTTGAGAACATAGAGGAGTTGGACCGCTTTTTTGCAGGTATTGCAAAGGCGAAGATGAGGGAAACTTATATTACTACGGTTTACCTTACCGGACCGGGCTTTAACGATAACTGGCTGGACCAGGCGACCAGAGTGCTCTGCGACGGTAGAAGAGTGTTTATGGGGCAGAATATTTATACGCAGGGAGCCTGTTTTCATGCCAGGCATGGGGCTTACGAGGCGGACAAGGACTGTGTTTTGTGTACCGAGGGAAGCATGACGTTTGACATTGGCGTCAGTATCGGTGATATGGAGGGCAGAAATGTATTTTATCCGATTGCCATTGGCGGAAGGGAATGGTATAACATGCGGGGGAATGTGAGTGTATTCCTTGACGATACCAACCGGGTGGATATGATCTACCGCGATAAAGTGACCAAGGAAGTGCAAAAGGAGATCATTGAAATCCATGGACTGCCGAAGCGTCCGCCAAAGACGACCAAGCTGTCGCTGGAGGTTGAGCTTTACAACGAAAAAATGGGGGCAATCGTCATTCGGGATCAGGGATTCGGCAGGATTTATCCGACGACCAATAAGATATACCGGAAAGAATTTTCCGTGGGCTGATCGGCTGTGGCGAAGGGACAACGGTTAATCGATGAGAAAGAGGGAGTGAAATGGGACGAGTTATATTGTGCGAAACGCAGACGGCGGAAACGTCGTATATATTTCCAAATACGAAGATAGAAGTGTTTTCCTACGAGGAACTCTGCTTTTATATCTATAACAATATTGCCTTGATTTCCGAGGAATATATAGACGTTCATATGTTTAACTGGATTGAGAACGGGTTGAAGCTTCCACAGCTTGCCGGGCAGCTCCGTGCCGTGAAGGAAAAGGACACTGCGGATTTGACCGACCTGCTGACCACCATTTTGACGTATAAGGAATTTTATACGGTCTCTGAGGTAAAAGAATTTATTTTCCAGCTGGAGCGAATGAAGGGGCTTACGCCGCCGCAGTTCCGCAAAATGCAGGCGGACGGATTTCTGCGCTATCGCAAGTATCTGAAAGCGGCGTCTATCTACGATGAAATTTTGGAGCAGTATCCGGATATGCACAATGAAAATCTTCTGGGTGCCATTTATCACAATAAAGCAGTGGCACTGGCGCATAATTTTGAGCTTAAGGAGGCAATGGAGGCTTATCTGAAAGCGTATGAGCTTACCGGCAATCCGCGTTCCATTTTTGAGTATCTTCTGCTGATGGCGACATTGCGGGAGCGGGACGAGGTGGCCGTGCTGGCCAAATTTCACGGGGTGGAGGATATGCTTGGTGAGATATATGAGGCGATTGACGCTGCCGTGACCGATGTGACGGGTTCACCGATTTATCACCGCTTAGAAAAGGCGATGTACCATTATCAGAAAAATTATCTGGCGGATTTCAACCGCAAAATGGATACGGTAATTGAGCATTTGAAGTCTGAATTCCGGGAGCAGACGGCATAATCAGGATAGGCAGCGGCAGGTCAAAGGACAGGAGATTGTAACATGGGTTTGTTGAATACGGTAAAGGATATCTTTACGAAAACAGAGGTGACAGAGGAAAAATTTGAATACGAAAGTATTGACAGTGTTCTGGCAAGAGGAGAACGCAGGGAAGGTCAGAGCATGGAGGCGGACGTCGCCTTTAAATGTGACCAGATTGTTGATGCAACTTACCAGATGGAGGATTTGCGGGTAGAGTATGAGCTGGTAACCTCTTACTTTACGGATATTCAGACCATTGAGGAGCTGCCGCAGGAGGTACGCACGGAAATCATGGAGATAGCCAAGAAAATTGCGATGCTGGAAACCGAGACCTCGGCATTTTTTCATTCTGATGACCGGATAAGTGATGAGAATTTCCGTATGATGCAGGGCATGGAAGGCGAGATATCAGAAGTGTTCGGGCGGCTTAAGGATTTGGAAGACATGGATATGAAGATTAAGCGGGATATGAAGCATCTGGAGGCGGAAAAGAACACGCAGGAATATATACAGGGGGATATTGAGGATCAGCAGGCGAAGCTTCGTCTGTTTATCACGGTATTCGGAACGATTTCACTGCTTTTGGTTATCACGCTGGCCGTGGTGGCCGTGCTGACGGATACCAATTTATTGATTCCGATTTTGTTTATTCTGCTGCTGGTAGTGGGAATGGCGGCATTGACCGTCGTGACCTTTCGTAATCTGTCCTATAGCTTTAAACTTTCAGAGATGAGGGAAAATCGTGCTATAAACCTGAT
>JAMPAW010000133.1 GCA_023666975.1 Clostridium sp. | reverse complement strand
AAGTACAGAAAATCTGTGAAGACTACCGGATGCCGGAGAAATTTGATGTATTTAAGGAGTGGTATAACGGCTACCTGTTCGGGAATGCTAACGTATACAATCCGTGGAGTGTCATACAGCTTATGGATGATTTGTGCGAAGACAAGAACCAGTATCCGAAAGCCTACTGGGCAAACACCAGCTCCAACAGCATTGTGCGCAAGCTCATTGAAATGGCGGACGAGGACACCAAAACGGAGATCGAAGAACTCATCGAGGGGAAAACCATTGAAAAGCCAATCCATGAGGATATCACTTATGATGAAATCTATGAGACCATGGATAACCTGTGGAATTTTATGTTCTTTACCGGATATTTCCGCAAGGTTGGAGAACACATAGACCAAAGGACCAAACAGCTATATGTCCATCTTACCATACCAAATGAAGAGGTGCGTTATATCTTCCGCACAAAGATTCTTAGCTGGTTCGACCAAAAGGTAAAGGCCAAAGACCGCACCGGGCTGTTTACCGCGCTGGTGAACCTGGACGTGCCGACAGTGGAGGAAGGGATTGTCGATATGCTGCTGGAAACGATTAGTTTTAATGATGCCTATGAGAGTTTCTATCATGGCTTTCTAACCGGAATCCTGTCCGGCATGAAGGGCTACATTGTGAAGTCAAACCGGGAAGGCGGCAGCGGACGGAGTGATTTGTTTGTCAAGCCGGTAACCCGCAGAAAGCCTGCCTATGTACTGGAATTTAAGGTGGCAGATAAGTTTAACCAGTTGGATCAGAAAGCGGACGAGGCTCTTAAACAGATTGAAGAGCGGAACTATGCCAGGGAATTGGAAGATGACGGGTATGCCACGGTATACCGGTATGGCATTGCCTTTTGCGGGAAGGACTGTCTGGTAAAATTGCAGCAATAGGCTCACGGGACTTTATTCACTGCCAGCGCAAAATCGCAGCAGTAAAGATAACAAAACAGAATATCTGGTACAACGAATACTAAGTTTAACATCAAAGAACTTAATATTCGTTGTACTAATTTTACATTTGCAGTCCTATAGTATTACAGTGACTGCAAAATTTTCTGACAATTTTAGCACTCGCTACTTGACGGTGCTAACAAAACGTGATATTTTATCGTTAGCACACAAAACAGATTTGATTTCTTGACGAAAAGAAAGAGACGAGGTGGAATCAATATGAATGCAGAAAAATTTACGAAAAAATCATTAGAGGTTGTAGAAAACTGTGAAAAACTTGCCTATGAATATAATAATCAGGAAATTGATCAGGAGCACATTTTATACAGCCTGCTGACCGTAGACGAGAGCTTGATTGCCAAACTGATACAAAAAATGGATATCGACTTGGAGTATTTTTCCAAAGAAGCCGAAAAACTGGTCGCCTACCGGCCGAAAGTTTCAGGGGGCAATTTATTTACCAGCGCAGATTTTCAGAAAACGTTTGTCCATGCGGAAAAAGAGGCAAAGCAGATGGGAGATACCTACATTTCTGTGGAGCATATTTTTCTGGCACTTTTAAAGCATCCCAACAAGGCATTGAAAGGTCTCTTTATGGGCTACGGTCTTACCTCAGAGCGCTTTTTAAAGGCGTTGGCGGAGGTGAGAGGGAATCAGCGGGTAGAGAGTGACAACCCGGAGGCGGTTTATGACAGCCTTGAGAAATACGGCTACGATTTGGTTAAACGTGCCAGAGAGCAGAAACTGGACCCGGTTATCGGCCGGGATGCGGAAATCCGCAATATTATCAGAATCCTTTCCAGAAAGACAAAGAATAACCCTGTGCTGATTGGTGAGCCGGGAGTGGGTAAAACCGCTGCCGTGGAAGGGCTGGCGCAGCGAATCGTCAGAGGTGACGTGCCGGAGGCGTTAAAGGATAAGCAGATATTTGCACTGGATATGGGTGCTCTCATTGCCGGGGCAAAATATCGTGGCGAATTTGAGGAGCGTCTAAAGGCGGTACTCGATGAGATAAAAAATTCAGACGGTGAAATTATTCTCTTTATCGACGAGCTGCATACGATTGTAGGTGCCGGTAAAACTGACGGGGCATTAGATGCAGGGAATATGCTAAAGCCGATGTTGGCGAGAGGAGAGCTTCATTGTATCGGTGCCACTACCCTTGATGAATATCGGAAATATATTGAGACGGATGCGGCTTTGGAGCGCCGGTTCCAGCCGGTGATGGTAAATGAACCGACAGTAGAGGATACGATTTCCATTTTAAGAGGCTTAAAGAACCGCTATGAGGTATACCACGGCGTGAAAATCAGTGACAGTGCCATTGTAGCGGCTGCCACACTGTCTAACCGCTATATTTCCGACCGTTTTCTTCCCGATAAAGCGATTGATTTGGTAGACGAGGCATGTGCCCTGATTAAGACGGAATTGGATTCGATGCCGGTAGAACTAGATGAAATCAGCCGGCGGATCATGCAGCTGGAAATAGAGGAGGCAGCCCTTAAGAATGAGGAGGACCGGTTGAGCCGGGAGAGATTGGAAAAGCTTCAGGGAGAACTGCGGGAACTGCATGACCGGTTTGCGTCGATGAAAGCAGACTGGGACAATGAGAAAATGGGTGTGGATAAGGTGCGGACCGTGAAGGAGGAAATCGAAGAGGTCAATAATGAGATTCAGATTGCACAGCGCAATTATGATTTGAATAAGGCAGCTGAGCTGCAATACGGAAAACTGCCGCAGCTAAAAAAACAGCTGACGGAGCTGGAGGAACGGGAGGGAACCAAGGAAAAAAGTCTGGTGCACGAGAATGTATCGGAGGAGGAGATTGCAGGAATCGTCTCCAAATGGACAGGGATTCCGGTAGCCAAGCTGACGGAGAGTGAACGGAATAAGACTCTGCATTTGGCGGATGCACTGCACGAAAGGGTGATCGGACAAAATGAGGCGGTGGAGCTGGTTTCGGATTCAATCATTCGTTCAAAGGCGGGAGTGAAGGACCCGACAAAACCGATTGGCTCATTTTTGTTTCTGGGACCAACCGGAGTCGGCAAGACGGAATTGGCAAAAACACTGGCGCAGTCATTGTTTGACAATGAGGCCAATATGGTCCGGATTGATATGAGTGAATATATGGAGAAACATTCTGTGGCAAGGCTGATAGGAGCACCTCCCGGATATGTGGGATATGATGAGGGAGGACAGCTGACGGAGGCGGTCAGAAGAAAACCGTATTCAGTAGTACTGTTTGACGAGATTGAAAAGGCACACCCTGATGTATTTAATGTGTTGCTGCAGGTGTTAGACGATGGACGGATTACCGACTCAAAGGGGAAAACCGTTGACTTTAAGAACACGATTCTGATTATGACGTCCAACATCGGTTCATCCTATCTGTTAGAGGGCATTGACGAGGCGGGTGAGATAACGGAAAAGGCGAAGCAGCAGGTGTTTGACGAATTGAAGCTACATTTCCGCCCGGAGTTTTTGAACCGTCTTGACGAAACCATACTTTTTAAACCGCTGACGAGGGATAATATTGGCGGTATCATTGATTTGCTGGTGGTCGACTTGAATGCAAGACTGGCGGAGAAGGAGCTTTCACTTACGATTACGGATAGGGCTAAGCAGTATATCATGGACCATGGATATGATCCGGTGTATGGAGCGAGACCGCTAAAGCGTTATCTGCAAAAGAATGTCGATACGCTGGTTGCCAAACTAATTTTGGCCGGCAATGTCAGCGTGCAGGACACGATTACTGTTGACGTGACAAAGGACGGACTGACAGCAAAATAGTGGTGGTAAGGCAAATCTTAATTTATCTTAAAACGGTGAAAAGTTGTGGCTGAAATAGTTGACTTTTGGATTCAAAAGTCTTATCCTATTAAAGATTTATTCATAATCATCTGAATACTTAAGAAAGCAGGGAGGAATTGAGATTATGTGTGTTCGGGAACATAAGGGCAGACCAAGTCATTCATTGTATAGAAAGGTAAAGAAAGGATTGTATATGTGCACGCTTTGTGCGGGAATGTTTCTGACGGCGGCAACAGCAGTGGCGGCAGAATTACCAGTGGACAATTCCACAGAGGCAGAGGCACCTGTACAGGAGCCGGACAATCAGGGAAAGCTGACGGTGCATAACGGAAAGAAATATTATGAATATGCAAACGGGAAAAGAGCCAAGAGCAAATTCGTCGAAATCAAAGGGAAAACTTATTACTTTGGCTCCAACGGCGCTATGGTAAAGGGCTGGCTGGAGAAGAAGGGCAGTTATTACTATTTTGACCGGAGTACTGGAGTTCAGAAAAAGAGCGGCAAGGTGGACGGCATTAAGATTGGCAAGAGCGGCAAGGCACAGAAGTCCAAATATAACAAAAAGAAAATAGCCGTTATGATCACGGCAAGGAAAACGGTGAATAAGATTACGAAAGCAACCGATACAAAGGAGCAGAAACTCAAGAAGGTTTTTGACTGGGTGCTGAAGCACCCATATAAACGCCACCGCATCTTTGCGCAGATTAAGACGCAAAAGGGGTGGGAATTGGATTATGCCAATGATATATTTAAGTCGGGAGACGGCTGCTGTTTTTCGGAATCCTGTGCCCTTGCCTTTATGGCCCGCGAGTGCGGATACAAAGAGGTGTATGTGTGTGACGATACCGGTCATGCATGGGTAGAGATTGACGGTTATGTTTACGATACGCTGTTTGCAGAGACAAAGGGGTATCAGAAATATTATAAATCAACATACAAAAAGGCAAATCTTCACCTTATAGAAAAGAAAAAGATATAAATAAACTATGCGGTTACAGGCATTTTTTAGAAAAATAGCTTTTGGAAAGGTGAGGCGGATTAAAAATGATTTTTAGTTCACTGGAATTTGTATGTGTTTTTTTGCCGATTGTATTCGGCTTATATTGCGTTCTGCCGTCAATCCGGCTAAAGAATGCATTGCTTATTGCGGCGAGCCTGCTGTTTTATGCTTACGGTGAGCCGGTATATGTCTTTTTAATGATTATCAGTGCGTTTTTTAACTATCTGACAGCAAGGGGGATTGCGGGGAATCCTTCCAAAAAGAAAATCTTTCTTGTTGCCGGAGTGGTTTTGAATTTGGGTATTCTCGCCGTATTTAAGTATGCGGATTTTTTTGTGGAAACCTGTAATTCTCTGTTAGGGCTCAAATTGTCCAAAACCGGAATCACGCTTCCAATCGGCATATCCTTCTTTACTTTTCAGGCATTGTCGTATGTTATTGACGTTTACCAGGGAAAGGTCGAGGTGCAGAAAAGTTTTTGGAAGATTCTTCTCTATATTTCTTTTTTTCCGCAGCTTATTGCAGGACCGATTGTCAAATATCGGGATATCAACGAGGCTATCGGAAACCGTTCCATGGACGCAGTGGAGGTGGCGAAGGGACTAAGGCGTTTCATCTGCGGTTTGGGTAAGAAAGTGCTGATTGCCAATACAATGGGACTGGCGGCAGATCAGGTGTTTAATGCCCCGGCTGCCAAGGTGAATATCGTTGTGGCATGGATTGGTGCTGTTGCTTATCTTTTGCAGATTTATTATGATTTTAGTGGCTACAGTGATATGGCGATCGGATTAGGCAGGATGTTTGGCTTTCATTTTAAGGAAAATTTTCAGTATCCCTATGGAGCCGACAGTATTCAGGAATTTTGGAGAAGATGGCACATTTCCCTGTCGACATGGTTCAAGGAATACCTTTATATACCGTTAGGGGGCAACCGCAAAGGAATGGCAAGAACCTGTCTTAACCGGCTGATTGTCTTTTTCTTTACCGGTCTTTGGCACGGTGCTAATTGGACCTTTGTCGTCTGGGGACTTTGGCATGGAATGTTTCTGTTATTGGAAACATATCTGCCGGTGATGAAGAAGCTTCCGAAAGTTGTTGCAAGGATATATACATTGCTGGTGGTGTGTGTCGGTTTTGTCATGTTCAGGGCGGACAGCTTTGGCGATGGACTGTTTATGATAAAGCAGATGTTTACCGGATTTACCTTTAATGCGCAGTGTACAAGCTTTGCGTTACAGCAGATGACCCCATGGTTTATTGTCATGGCCGTTTTGGGGATAATCGGGGCGGCACCTGTGCACAAGATTGCAGAACGGATACGCCGGAAGTTAAAGGCGGCAGAGTTTTCCCAAACGAAGGAAAAGCTTCAGGCCGTGCTCTATGCGGCATCGGTATTGCTGCTTGGCTGGTGCATGATTCGTCTGTCCGGAAGTACATACAATCCGTTTATCTATTTTAGATTTTAGTCGAGGTGGGTGTGATGAAAAGGAAAGCGAGTATTGTATATATTGTAGTCTGCCTGCTGTTTTGCATACTGCCGTTTGCGGGAATGGCAGTTTATAAAACAGAGGTGACAACGGAGAATAAAACGTTGGCGGAATTTCCGAAGCTGCAAAAGGACGGGCAGTTTAACAGGGAATTTTTTGAAGGGCTTTCTGCATATTTTGAGGATCATTTTGCCTTTCGTCAGGAATTGGTGACTGCAGATGCCAACATACAGAGCAGGATATTTAAGGTTTCCAATGTGGACACCGTGCTGGTCGGAACAGAGGGCTGGCTTTATTATACGGATACCATCGATGATTATCTTGGACAGAATGTTATGACGGAGCGGCAGGTTTTTAATACCGTGCACAATCTCTCGCTCTTACAGGAATATGTAACGGACCGGGGAGCAGATTTTCTGTTTACTGTGGCACCGAACAAAAATTCCCTATATGGTGAGCATATGCCGTATTACGCAAGCTATAAAGTGGACAGAGTGAGGAATATCGATTTGATAAAGCCGCAGCTGGCAGAGCAGGACATTGCTTATGTAGATTTATACGAGCCTTTCGGGCGGGAGCGGGAAACCCTGTATCTCAAACGGGATTCCCATTGGAACAACAAAGGAGCCGTGCTGGCCTACAATACAATTTTGGATTTCCTTATGGCAGAGCATGAGACTTATGAAGGGGTAACGGCACTGCGGGAGAAAAAGGAATACGGTGATCTGAATAGAATGCTGTATCCGCTTAATGCCGCACCGGAGTGGAATTATCATTACCAGTATGACGCTGGCTGGTCATACTGTTCGGAGGACAGAGATGTTGAGGCAGCATGGCTGGAGACGCAATGTCCGGATGGGAATGGAAATTTACTGATGTTCAGGGATTCCTTCGGCAATACCCTGATTCCACTTATGGCAGAGCAGTTTGAATCTGCCGCCTTTACCAAGGGCATTCCGTACCGGATTGCCGAATATATGGAAAAATGCAGTCCGGAGCTTGTGATTGCAGAAAAGGTGGAGCGCAATTTGGACGAGTATATGCTGACACCGCCGATTATGCAGGGTCCGGAATTGATGCCAGAGGAGATAAAGGAAAGCGATGGCACCTTAGAAGCCTGTATGGATATGGAGGAACTGTTGGACGATGCCCATTACTGGATGGTGTCTGGAAAGGTGGAGGGTGAGAACTTGGAAACGAATGCAAAGATATATGTCCGTTTGGTGAACGGGGAGATATCGAAGACTTACGAGGCATTCACTACCGTAACAGATGATTCAGATTATGGATATATATTGTATTTACAAAAAGATGAACTGCAAAGCACTGGGCTTGTCCGTGACAATTCGGTAAGCATACAAATTCTTATCGGGGACAGCAGTGGAATACAGTCTATCGGTGAGAAGGAGATTGCATTGGAGCAGCCGTGATGTTGTTCAGGCTGCTTTCGCTGAGATACAGATGACGAGAAAATGGAGGCGCAAAGAGGAGAATATGCGGTATAATATACGGCTTTTAGCAGGCCTGTGGCTGATCATGCTGTTGACAGGCTGTGGCAGAAACGATATGCAGGTGACGATTACAGACGGTCATACGCAGACAAGAGTGGAGATAAGGAAAGGAACAACTGTGGAGGAGGTCCTGAACAGGGCAGAGGTACCCGTTTATGATAAAGATGTTGTCACGCCGGAAATGTCAAAAAAAATAACAAAATCTGGTACGGAGATAAATGTTGTACGGCATGTGACGGTTACGGTGAGAGACGGAGAGCAGATAAATGAACTGGAACTGACAGGGGGGACTGTGCAGGATGCTTTGGACCAGGCAAAGATAACGCTTGCCGGGCATGATTACCTCAATCACAGTCCGGAGGGAAGCCTGACGGACGGAATGGACATTTCCGTTGTGCGTCGTCTGGCAGTTACGGTTTTCGTAGATGGAGAGACAAGAGAATGCCTGACAACGGCTGTCGACGTGGAGTCGCTGCTGGCAGAGCAGCACATTGCAGTAGATAAAAAGGACAGGATAAGCCCTTCCCGTACAGCTATGCTTAGTGAGGGAAGCCGGGTTGTGGTTGAGCGGGTTTCGGTAAAGGAAATTACGGAGAGGGAACCCATTGCCTTTGAAACGCAGATTGAATATTCGGATGGTATGTATTCCGATGAATCGGTTGAGAAAACACCGGGTGTTCCGGGAGAGAAAGAGGTGACCTATCAGGTAACCTATGTAGATGGAAAAGAAGAGAGCAGGAAGCCGATTAGTGAAAAAGTAATTAAGGAGCCGACCGACTGTGTGATGACCAAGGGAACCAAGAAAAGACGGCAGATTGTATCCCGTCAAAAAGTGCCTGACTGTGACGGGTCAGGACATGGCTATTACATTATTACATGGTCTGACGGAACAGTGGAGTACGAAGACTACTAAGAAGATGACTTTCCTGCTGACAATGTAGGAGGCATATGAAAATGAAAAAATTATTGTATTGTGCAGTTGTATTTTTACTTGCGGTCATGCTGTGTCCGGCAAAGGTGAACGCAAAGCAGGTTAAACTGAAAAAGCCGGCCATGGGAAGCATTGTGGCGACGTCCGAGGCGACGGTGGAGATGATATGGATTCCCGTGAAGAATGCGCAGAAATATGAGATTTACCGGTCGGTAAAGAAAAAGAGTGGATATAAGAAAATCGGCACGACGAAGAAGACAATGTATGTGGACAAAAGCGGAGAACAGCTTAAGACCTACTATTATAAAATACGTGCCGTGTACAGGGATAAAATTGCAAACAAGATGATATACAGTCCCTATAGCAAAGCGATGAAAAAGAGAGTGCGTAAAGTTGCAAAGAAAACCGCATATGCGGGGGATTCTTTGATGGTAGGCCTTGTCAATT
>JAMPAW010000132.1 GCA_023666975.1 Clostridium sp. | reverse complement strand
ATGAATATATTTTTCTACTATTTCATGCACTTTTTTTGAAATAGCACTCCAGGGAACGATACCATATTCATCCTTTAAATATTCATATAAAGCACCTAAGCATTCTTCTGAAAGATATATCTTTTCTATATCATCACTAAATTTCAAATAATCAGCAGTTACAAAACCCATATCGTTCAATATAGATACAGCTTCATTAATCTCTTGCTTTTCCGATATATCTGCATTATTTTGAGTATAATCTTTATATAATTCTGCTGGCTTTAATATAATTCTTCTATTAGTAGCAATCCCCTTTGCCTGCCGGTTATTATACTTTTTTAGTAATCCGTCAAGAATTGCCTTTTTATAATCTTTACTACTCATGGAACTTAATCTCTCCTATCTGCATATTATCATTACTAAGCTTAAGAACAGGAATGATAACACCACATTCACTACCGATAGATTCCAACTTATTTGGCGGAGCACAAAAAATAACCTGAAAATTTTGGTTTTTAAAGAAATCCAGCATTAATTTTATATTATGGTCGCTCATTTTTTCAAAAGGCTCATCTATAAAAATCAGCCTCACTGAATTTACCCTGACATTGTACAGCATAGATAACGCTGCAGAAAGTATAAGCGTATATGGTATCTGCGTTCCTGCGCCTGAATTATAGCCCACCTGCTTCGATAACTTACCATCTTTTACTTCATCATTATTGATAATAATTTCATAACTCATATAATTTCGATAATCTGCAAATTTCTTTATTTCCGCAATATCGTTATGCTCAATAATCTTATTGATAATATCACGAATTTCCTTTTCTTTTGTTTCAACTTCGTCACTTTCATATCCCATCAGACTTGTAAGTGTCATTTGCCCATCAGACATATTGTTCGTTTCCTGCAAATATTCTGCATATCTTAGTATTTTTGCATAATCCGAATTATCATTCAACATTTTAACATCAAATTGATACCTTGTAGAAAACTGAAGTTTTCGCAATTCCTTATTGATATCCGAAATATCATCCTTTGCATCTTTCGCCGTATTATATATATTGAGAATAAACTCCCTTTTAAAAATCCGCTCATAAGTTATTGTCTGTTCTTTTAATTTTTGTTGTATACCTTGCAAATCATCAATCCAGATTTTCCCTCTTCTTCTCTGATAGTCAGCTTCATACTCCAAACCAATCGGTAATTTATCGACTTCTTGCTTTCGGTTATTATACGCTTGCTGCTTACCATTAATATTTCCTTCAATTTCACGCACTCTACGATCTACTCTCTCTTTTGTCGCACGAACCATAAGGGCACCATTCAGGTTTTCTCCTGACAAATACTGGTCATATTCTTCTATTGCTTTCTCTACAGCAGAATTGCTTACGATTCTTTCCTCGTCTAATCCTGCCTGTTTTGCAGCCCCCTTTACCCTAAGCTCCCTAACTAATTTCTCCTTCTCTGATATGGTTGTTTCCAGAATTGTCCTTTGTTTTATATTTTCTGCATGCTCACTTTTCTTAACATCTAATTGATTTTTAAGTACAGATACCCTCTCATTTAACGCCATAAATTCCGCATTGTTCTTCTGTGCTTCCAGCAGCTCCTCGTAACGCCTTTTTTCATTATTTAAATCAACTGATATATCTCCCCACTCCTTGTGAGCATTTAAATTAAACTCTTTAAAGCACGTTAAACCAGCCTGCAGATATTTTGATTTATCCTGCAAGCTTCTTTGCTCTAAAAGGATTTCCTTTTCTTTACTTTCCAACTCATGCAGCCTTCTTTCTGCTGCTCTTTTATTTAATTCTATCGCCTGGCTTCCTAGACAATAGCTTCTGATTTTCTTCATATTAATATAGGTTACAGCCATATTGCGGCTCAGTTTTCCTTCCATCGACATAGCATTATCATAATCTGGTACATTTTCAATATTTACGGCATGAATTCTTCCTAACCAAAATTTAAAATAATTTGCCGCCGTCTCATTTTGTATCGCAAGATAGTGAAATACCGAATCTTCTTCACAATCCAGCTCTCTTGACATTAACCGCTTTGTATTAACCAGTTCTACATATCGATATCTTGACTTGTCCAACACGGCATTCGCAACATCAAAAACATCTTTCGACACTATGACCGCATAACGATGTATCCCTAAAAAGGCTTCTATTGCATTTCTCCAATTCTCATCCTTCAACTCTACTACATATTCATAAGCCATATGGGCTTCTTCGCTAATACCACGCTTTTTTAATTCACGATTAATTTCTTTAATAAGTTCGGTCTGCTCTTGAACGTTGGAATAATTCATCTTGTTTCTATTGCAGCTCTCAATAATATCATTTTGTTCTACGCATTCTTTCTGTACTATTTCCAACTCCTTTTCCAGCAAGATATTTTTCTCAACCAACTTATCTCGGCATCCTTGTATCTCTTCTTTTAGCGAATCAATAAACCTCTGCTTTTCAGCCACATCAAGACTTTTTGATGTCAATTTTCCAAGTATATTATCATTTTGTACTGCCACTCCCATTTCCGATAATTGAACCATCATTTCTTGCATTTTCTGCTGAAATAGTTCCAATTTTTCTTTTTCATCATTCAATTTTGTCAACTGCTGTTCATATGTATCTATCAAATGTTTCGATGCTTCTATCGCCTTTGAAACATCCAAATCCAGAAGAGCTCTTCTTGTTTCCGAATAAGTTTTGTCGATTTCATCAATCTCCCGGTCTTGCTCTTCAATTCTTTTCCCTAAATTTTCACACGTAATACTATTCTTCTTGATTAATTCCTCTGCTTCCTGGATATCTCTCTGACACTGCACGAGGTCTTTATACTTAATTTTTATATCATCTATCTTCAACTGCAAAGCTTTCTTATCATGTTCGTCATAATCCGCCAATATAGAATCCAAATCTTGCAATTCTTGATTTATCTGTTCCAAACTACCATTTATCTGTTCAATATTCTTCTTTGCTTCTTTCAATTTATCAAAATTAACATCATGTTCTTCTAAAACGGATTCTTTTATAAATTCCTGGATTTTTGCGGCGGGATTATATGCCATTATATTTCTTAATTTTCTCTGATATTTAGCAACCTCCTGATAAGGCAGTTTAAGGCCTATCATTTGCATAAATAGCGTAATACCTTCTTTTTTAGTCTTCATCTGTATTCCATATTTTTTCTGAAATCCCGAAGCATCATAAGGTTTTACAAGCGAATCTTCCTCATATACAAATGAAATATCTGCAATTGTTTTTCCATCCATGGCATACCAATGCGTACCTCTGATATCTGCAACACCTGTTTCTATTACTACACCCAACACAAATGGATTCTCATTTATCTGATCAAAATATTCCAATGCAATGTGTGTATACACTACCGGTATCTTATCAGCAGGTCTTGCATATATTCCAGCACTCGCATCCACCAGACATCGCGTATATGAAACTAAATTACGTTTTCCTACACCAGTATTGTACCCACTAGTAGCCTTATTGAATTGCGTGTCACCTGTATATGCATATTTAATAGCATCTAATATTGTTGATTTTCCACATTCATTTTCACCAGAAATCAATGTTAGATTTTCAGAAACAGGGATTGTCCTATTGTTAAACCCATACCAGTATACCAAATGTATATTACGCAAAATAGTTTTATTCATCTATATCCTCACTTTCCAAGAATTCATCCTGCTCAGTCTCTATGCTTTCTCCATCTGGTGCATATTCCGCCATAACTTGCTTCAATTGTCCAACATCCATGCAAAATTGTAATGATGGGTATAGCCGGACTTTCCCTTCTTCTGTTGATATGTCGTCACTATAATCTATCAGACTAAATTTTTTAAATATGCGGTACGAATCTTTAAAGTCTGCAGGTTTCATATGAATTTGATAAATCTTGCATTTATCAATAATATCGCCAACTGTTATATGAACCGGGTCTGCATACCCCATACGTTCCAAAAACAAAAGCCAAAGTACCATTAATAACTTTATCTGCTTTGCATCAAAACGATATAAATTTATTCTCTTTAATCCAACTGTTTCAACATCTTCATCCGCTTGTTGTAACATTGCTACTTTCATTCTTTCTTCAACAACAACTTTGTAACCAATCGCTGCCAAATATGCATTAACATCATATTGATTAGACTCTGATGATATAAAGTCATACAATTTCTCATCCTTATCAGCCACAACAAATGTTGTATCTAGCATTTTACGGATACATTTCTTAAATAAATATGCATCCTCTTCATTCATTTTTTTCATAAAACTAAAATCATTCATAAACGGACTCCCTCTGCTTCTTAATGATTGTCATACCAGTAATATCCGCAAGCTCTGTCTTTACAGTTTCTTCCGACAATTGAATATCATATGCAAACTCTGCATTTTTAGCATAAAGCATTGCTGCTGCATACATCAATATTTCCTCTTTTGTCTGAATCGGCTTGTCTTTAATATTCATTTCATTTTCACTACCCAATTGTACATCCAAAAAAGCACTTACTCTATCAACAGAATATCTATTCGGGGAGCTATTAAACAACCTTTCTGTTTGTATTCTCTTTTCTTCTTCTGATAACTCAACTGTTAGAAGTCCAATATTTTTTCCCTCATTTTTTATACGTTTATTCTTTTCAAAAGATTTGTACCCAACATATTTTTGGTTAGTGATACATGTACAATCTGCAATTTTTTCCATTGCAGCATTCTGTTCTTCTTCCGGCATCTTTGACACGATATTCAAAAAATCATTAATTAATGCCTCCAGCTTCACCCCATTACTTGCCATCAACATAATTCTTGTATTTGCAAGATTGTAATAATTATTAATACGGCTATCAATTAATTCCATATTAGCCTCATATTCAATGCTCAAAAAATATTGAATTTCTGCAAAATATCGTTCGACTCGCTCCCTTGCCTCTTCATAATTCAATTGCAATTTTTCTGAACATTCTTTTATCATTTTTTCACAAGTTTCTTCCTGTCTAAGTATCCTTAATTTCGCCTTTATGAATGATATCTGAGTGGGAATTAATCCATTATTTTTCACAAAAAAATATTCACTGAAGAAATGGTCCAGCATTTCGTCTTTCATTATGAATTGTCCAAAACTATTAATATCTTGAAAAACAATTACTGCTTTCATAATACTGGAAATACTGTCTTTCAAATCTGCCAATTCATTTTTTAATTCTGTCTCATTATCAATTAACGGTACAAGAATATTGGTATAAGGTCTCTCTCTACGCATCGAGTCTTCTTCAAATGCAGATTTTATAATTTCATACATAGAGAAAATACGATTTGACATAATACCTTCTCCACTTTTTTCTGTCATTTTTCTTAGAAAATCCATAAATCTTCTACAGTCAATTGAAATATTAACCACATACTCACCATTTCTACCTATCTCTCGAGGAAGTAACCAACCACATTCACGAAACAATGAAAGGATTTCCGGAGATTGCAACTCAGTACCACTATCCTCAGCTTCTATTTCTTCAACTGCATTACTATCATCTGACATGTTTTTCTTTGCTTCACTTATCCCAGTATTCTTTAGATAAACAGTAATGCTATCTTTTGCATCTGATTCGTACAATACTGGCAATTCTTTCGTTTTATCAATTAATATCTGAATGCAATCATAATATATTCTTCTATATTTCAGTGTTAATGGTTTGAAAAAAGCATCATTTTTTATATAATCAAAAAAATTCACCATTTTACCTCCAATTTTGTACATACTGCATTTATAGAACTTACAATTCTCCTTATCAGTTGCACTTTTGTTTATATTCTATCATGCAGCAAAAATGTTTTCAAGAAAAAACAAAACTGAGCTGAACATGTGGAAAGCACTTAAATATCAATCTCAAAACAATCTCACGAGGCAAAAGAAAGGACCGAAAAATGCCAATTTTACGCACTGTTCAGTCCAAATGTCCGCTATTTGCTTCGAGTGGTACCGGATGGTGCATGGAAAAGAATATGATTACACCTAAAATAACACACCCCAATAGACCTAATCCTTATATTTTGTCGAATCTTATAATGGCTATTACGACACTCTAAAAGAATTTCGTTCTATAGTAGTTAGATTCCGGGAAAGCCGCTCCTATATGTATAATAATGCATATCTTTTATGTTCTGCATTCCCTAAACACATTTCAGCATCGGCAAACAATGGGTTTATGAATGAATTTCATATACGAGATATCCAAGAATGTTATCAATATTTTGAAGCTTTGGTAATGATGGAATTTTTTATACGAAACTGGAAATATTGCGAGTATTATATCGGCTCAGAGCCTGTCTATCACAATAAATTAGACTGTTATATCCGAAATATCCTTAAAGGTGTTGCATTTTCAGATATAAAAGTTATTACTCCTGATACAGAGATTAAAAACCGTAGGGGGAAATGGGTTCACGAGAAACTCCTCTTTGATATTATCAGTAGTATATTTTCCGAGTATAATGTGCAATTTCATTATCGCGGAAAATGGCTTGAAATGTTAGAATTAGATATATTTATAGAAGAGCTCGCTATTGGTATTGAATATCAAGGAATTCAGCATTATCAACCAATTGCACACCGGGGTGGACAGGAAGGTTTTACTAAACGTAGGTTGAATGACCAAAAAAAGAAATACCTATGCGAAAAGAATGGTGTGCAATTAGTGTATTTTACTTATAAAGAAAAAATCACCCCTGAACTAATCATGAAGAGATTACGCCCATATTTGAAGGAGAAATAATGCCAGCTTACAAATACACTCTTAAAAATGGAAAAACCATGTGATATGCTGTTTTCCACTATACGGACTGGACCGGGCAGAATAAACAAACCTGCAAAAGAGGGTTCAAAACACAGAGGGAGTCCAAGGAGTATGAAAGGTCTTTCTTGGATCAGGAGAAAAACACGAATGATATACTTTTTTCTTCTCTTGTAGAAAACTATATGGAAGATATGGAGCACCGGCTGAAGCCTACCGCCATGGAGAATAAGCGTTTTTTCGTCGAAAGTAAGCTACTCCCCTACTTCGGCAGGCTGAAAGTGTGCGATATTGACACCATCAAAATCCGAAAATGGCAGAATGAATTGATTTCATACCGGGATGAATACGGGAAACCATTCTCCCAGACCTACCTAAAAACAGTCAACAACCATCTGTCCGCTCTGATGAATTATGCAGTAACCCATTACAGCCTTGCTTTCAATCCATGCAAAGCGGCCGACAGTATGGGAAAAAGTAAGGCAGAGGAAATGCACATCTAGACACAGGAACAGTATGAGCAGTTTTCCAGTGCCATCCAGAAATCATCGGTAAAACTGGCTTTTGATATGCTGTTTTATACCGGAATGCGGTCCGGGGAGCTGCTGGCACTCACCCCTGCAGATATTCTCCCCACGAAACGAGTAGACATCAATAAGAATTATGCAAAAGTAAATGGCGAGGAGCTGTTTCTGGAACCGAAGACACTAACGGCAAAACGGTGTATATCCATTCCGGATTTTTTGTATGATGATATTCACGAGTATATATCAAAACTCTACGGAATTAGCAAGGGAGACAGGATTTTCTATTTCACAAAATCCGCTTTGGAAAAAGAAATAAAACGTTCATCCGAAAAAGCTGGACTGCTGCCCATAAGGGTACACGATGGGAGTGATATAATAGGAACAAATCAGAGAGAACCCAGTAAAATCAAGGGGTTGCAGATGATTTAGTCCTATTATTTTTTGCAATGAAACAAAAATGGTATAGGGCAGGCCTGTTATATATCGAAACATTTTAGTCTGCATACAAAGCCGGAACAATGCTTTTGTCTATGGCTTTGTGATGCCTTAGAAAGGGGATGATAAGAGAACAGAAAGAGAAAAGTGGCGTGCCATGCAGAATTGTTGCTTTTGTGCATGGGATGAAAGTTAATAAAGTATCAAAAATAAAATCAGATTGGAGGGTTACAAATGGCGAGTGGAGGTTTATTTTATCCATACCCTGTGCGGTTTTCCATGCAAAACATCCGTCATGTGGAGTTATGGGATAAGCTGCATGACGAGGAACTTAACAGGGGAAAAGTGAAAAACCAGATTGTCATGGATGCACTGGAAATGTATTACAATGAGCTGTTAAAGAAAAAAGACGGCACTCAGTAAATGCTGGATGCTGTGGAAGGCAACGGCCGGAAGTCAGAAAGGAGGGCAAATATGCTAAAGGCAGGCATTGGAAACGTTGTTCATTTTTTGGGCTGTATATTAAAGGGTGCGGCATGGATTTTGATACACGCTTTGAAGCTGGCACTGGCAGTATTGGAGGTCGTCCTGCTTTTGACTGGAAGTGTGATGAAGATATTTCTGCTGGTACTGGCATGAGTGAAAAAGGATAGGGGAAAGCATTTTTTCCTTATCCGTACATAGGAATGGAGGCTGCTTATGGAGAAAGAGTTGGCGGAAGTGATTGAGGAAAACGGTATTATGTACCGTCTAGCAGAGGATGGCTGTTATTATCCGGATTTGAGGCTGCCGGAGGGAACGCATTACCACATAGGGAAATACGGACTGATGCGGTGGGAGTATCTGACTGCCAATAACAGGAGGGAGTATTTCCGGCTGTTGATGTCTGGGAAACTGAATGAATATCTCCATGAAATGGATGTGGAGTGCCATGATATGGTGGAACGGATTGCGGAGCAGATGAAAGCGGGGGCAGGGATTACAGAGGAGCTAAAAGTGGCTGATCCGTTGGAATGGATCGGGCTTATGAACAACGTAAAAAATGCGGCAGAGGAGATTGTACTGCGGGAAATGATATATGCGTGATGACACAGGGGTGGGAAACTGCCCTTGTTTTTTACGGAAATTTTATGATGGACTTGCAACGGCAGGGGGCGGTATGGAAAAGATATCAAAACCAAAAAAAGATATGGCAAAAGATATTTTTTTGGAAAAATGGTATAGGAAAAGATATCGTTTGTGGGGAGGGATTTTTGGCGGCATAGAAAAGAAACAGAAACGATACAGGAATGGTATGGCAGTGGCATAGGAAAGATATTGCCATTGGAATAAGGTTTTTTTGGTGGTATAGAAAAGAAATAGAAACGATATAGGAATGGTATGGCTGTGGCATGGGAAAGATAT
>JAMPAW010000131.1 GCA_023666975.1 Clostridium sp. | reverse complement strand
GTCTGCCCATGCCTTTTCTCCAAACGGCTCTATAAAAAAGGATTCAAATGCTTCTACATTATAAAGATGTTCATAGCGTTTCATTAATGATTGGCAGGAACCGGAATTGGCAATGGAATCTTCTGTCATATAGAAGACATCGTGTCCGTGTATGTTCGGTGTTAGGAATATCTTCTTTTTCAGTGTATTCTTCCAAATACCGGAATCTGTCATACATTTTGCAATACGGTCAATGCATTCTCTGTTTTCCGCAAGCTCCGGGTCATAAGATGGGTCCAGATAATAATATACGCAGGTAATTCCATTTTCCAATGTCTTACTTTCAAAAAAACCACTAAGAAACATTGCACCTGTAGCACTACCCGCAAAATGATTTTTTTCAGTTTCCGGCAGGTCTGAATAAATATCCTGATCGGATAAAAAAGTGACGTCAAATTCTGCCGTCTGTTTCAAATGATTATCGGCAAATTCATTTTTATCTCTATCATATACATGATGAAAACCTGCTATCGGATAGTATGGAAACCATGCAGGCAGAAAGATATCATTCCTGTTACAATAAAAGCAGGAGTTGCCGCCATGATAGGTGATGATTATACCTTGCAGGGACTCCGTTTCACTATGGATCGTCAGGTAGTCAGCATTTCTACTATAGGATAACGCCTTGCCGTTTAAATCGGTTATACTATCAATTTTATATAAATGATACAGCGTCATATCGTAATGATTCATTTCTTTCCCTTCAAAATGAAGTTCTGCCCTGACACGCATCTCCCATCCGGGAGTGATCTGCATTCGATAATGATTAATTTGATAACCTCCCGCTGTTTCCTTGCAATATATATCCGTATTTTCTTCATTTTCGTAATAATTAAGGATATATCCTCCTGAGTCAGTCACATCAAAACAAGATGTATCACACCAGGCATTTGTCGGTTGCACAACAAACCACATACTTCCAATCGCTGCACAAAACAGTACAGTCAGTATTCCTTTTTTCACACGGAAAGAATAGCAGCTGACAATTCCTGCACCCAATAATAATATCCAAAACAGTATGCGGTGAAGTTGTGAAAATTGAATCGGATACAGATTTCCGCCATATGACATTACGGTTCCGTCATTGGGGATTTCCAGCTCAGGCAGAAAATAGAAAACACGCAGCAGTTTTTGCAGGAAAGAATTTCTATACCAAAACAACAGTTTGATATTCTGTACCATAGGTGTACTAATACAGATACAAAACAGCAGCAACAGGACATATCCTATTAGCTTATTCATGCGTCTTGCCAGAAACCAGCCAAGAAATATCGCCATTATTCCACCCAATCCGATATACAGTCCGGATACCTTCAAACTATAAAGGACCGTTTGCCTGGTCAAAGTGGACGGAATATAAAAGTAATAGATACTAAATGCAAAGGTAATCATGGCAGATAATAGGACAATTGGTAACATAATCACTATGGACATGCAATCTGTTCGGAAGGAATGTCCGGTAACTTCTATTATTTCCCGATAACCAGCATTTGACACTTCACGAAAATAATCAAAGGAAAGAAAACCCATAATGACAAAATAGAAAAAAAAGAGCCGGAGTTGCAAAAACAGGAAACCTTCAGCTCCCCATGTTACAAGATCATTCACTCCCCAATTTACGATATAGTATATATGGAATGCAATACATCCGATAAACCATAGGGCGATTAGCACTGTACGCATTGCACTTCTGAAAAATAATTTATTTTGTATTTTTAACATAAATATCCCCTAAAAAGGGATACGGAATTCGTACCCCTTTAAATTACGCATTATTCAGATACTTTTCCAAAAGCAATACATTTCTTCTTTGGGTTTTTAATGCTGTTACCTGTAAGTGTAATCTTCCAGTAATTATAACTCTTAGATATATCTTCACTGCCGGATTTCCCCTTTGCATAAGTGGCATCCTTTGCAACAGACCAACTATGCCCGTTATTACTGCCCTTTGCTTCATATACAACACTATACTTAGCACTTGTTGTTGTCTCGCAGTACATATAGTCGGCATCAAGCACCTTAGAAGCGGAAGTGATAGAATTTTGATCCTTTGGTAAATTAACTCCGACGGATGGG
The DNA here is from genome assembly GCA_023666975.1 of Clostridium sp. Next base: position 7,072 of record JAMPAW010000131.1, on the reverse strand, counting down.
ATATAGCCTCCTGCAGCACTTGCCTGTATTCCGCACAAGCATAAAATTGACAATAAACCTATTACTTTGGTTACGTTAAATTTCTTCATTTAACCTACTTCTTTCGTATGTGTCATTTCTGGTTGATGTTTAAATAATAATTATATTTATTGGATTTGTCAAGTGATTAAAAAAGGATTTCTCAAATTTTAAAATATAAACAGCGTGAAAATATATGGCTTAAACAATTGGTTTTTAAACGGGAAAGATTTTTCTGTCGGCCACCTCACCAGATATACTTTTCGTTACAGGTGGCAGACTGTATGAGCAGATATAGAATATTGGTGGAAATGGTCATAATGTTGTGCTAGTCGGGGAACTGTGATAAAATGATTTATATGATGTATAGATGAGCAAATATGAAACAAGATTTAGAATAAGTGTATAATACAAGTCACAAAGGAGTATCCGTGAGATGAACAAAAGCATTATAAAAAACTATACACTTTTTATGATTGGGTTATTTATCGCCTCATTGGGAGTTGCATTATCAACTAAAGCCGGCTTGGGAACATCACCAGTGGCCTGTATTCCCTATTCCGTTTCCCTGTTGAGTGATGCGCTGTCTTTTGGCGGCTGGCTGAATGTTCTCAGTGTTATTCAGATTGCCGTGCAGATATTAATTTTGAAGAAAAATTGCCATGCGGCTGAAATCGCCATTCAGACAATTGTTGCTTTTGTGTATGGCTATTTGACAAACTTTTCCTGTTATTTGATTAGCAGCCTCGTTGTGGATACCTATCCGGAGCAAGTGATTTGTATGCTAATCAGCTGCTTTGTTTTAGGATTTGGCATTTGGCTTCAACTGAAAGGACAAGTTGCCATGCTTCCGGGAGAAGCGATGAACAGGGCAATCAGCATAGCAACCGGAAAAAAATATGAGAATATAAAAATATTTTTTGACGTTATGTATATTCTGGTTTCCGTTGTGATAGGAATATGTTTTCTTGGGGAGCTGAAGGGCGTGCGGGAAGGCAGTATCATATCTGCCATACTGATTGGCAATATTATTAAATTGTATCATAAAATATGGAAGGCGATATCAAAAACAGGGGGTAAATGATGAGGGTAGAGCATATTGCAATGTATGTAAATGACCTTGAAAGAGCAAAAGATTTTTTTGTCAAATACTTTCATGCAGTTTCAAATGGAGGCTATCACAATAAAACAACCAACTTTCGTTCTTATTTTTTGAGCTTTGATGACGGTGCAAGGCTGGAATTGATGAACCATCCGGATATGCAGGATTTGAAAAAAGAAATCCGAAGGACAGGATTTATTCATATAGCGTTCAGTGTTGGTTCAAAAGAGAAAGTCGATGAATTAACCAGGCAGTTAAAAGAGGATGGATATGAAGTTTTATCTGGCCCAAGAACAACAGGCGATGGGTATTATGAAAGCTGCATTGTTGGAATTGAGGGTAATCAGATAGAGATAACGAGCTGATAATTTTGTGAAAAGGGAATTTGTCCGAAATAAATGGAAACACCACCTACGTCGCATCTGCGGTTTCAGTGGTTCACTTTTATTATATAGAAGGACTTGAGGACTGTCAAGTGAGGATTAAGAATATATAAATAACCTTGAACAATGGAAAGGAAGGTAAATGAAATTGAAAAAAGTTGCATTTTTTTGTATTCCAGCACACGGACACACGAATCCCATGCTGCCGGTTGCTGCCGAGCTTGTCCGGCGTGGGAATGCCGTCCGGTTCTATTCCTTTAGTGAATTTGAGGAGAAAATCAGGGCGACAGGGGCGGAGTTTATATCCTGTGATTCCTTCCTGCCGGAACTGACACAGAAGGAAGAGGCTGGCTTAAAGAGCGTATCCACGACCGAGATGACGGTGCAGGATATCCGCATTACGCTCAGTATGAATGAGTTTTTGGAGAAAGAGTTTCAATCGTTCCAGCCGGATGTGGTCTATACGGATTCGGTCTGTTTTTGGGGGAAACTGAATGCGTGGAAACATCATGTGCCAATGGTCGTGTCTACCAGTACCTTTGCCTATAATCAAATGTCCTCTACATATATGAAGAACACTCCGGGAGAAATGGCAGACATGATTTTTGGGCTTCCGAGGGTTTCTAAGGAACTGAAAAAGCTGGAGCCATACGGATTCCATGTGAAAAGCGTTTTTTCTCTGGTTCAGAGTGACAATAACACGGATTCCATTGTCTATACCTCGCGAAAATTTCAGCCGTATGCGGAGAGTTTCTCCGACCACTATGCTTTTGTCGGGCCGTCCGTATTTTCAAACATTTTGCCGGATAAAAAGAAGGAACGGCCGCTTATTTATATCTCTATGGGAACGGTGATTAATGACCGTCCGGATTTTTACAAAAACTGCATTGCAGCGCTGAAAGACCAGAATGTCGATGTCATCATTTCCTGCGGAAATGCGATAAACCGTGAAGAACTGGGAACGGTGCCGGATCATATCCAGATATATCCTTATGTGGATCAGCTTGCCGTTCTTGCGAAGGCGGATGTTTTTCTGACACATTGTGGAATGAACAGCGTTTCGGAAAGCCTGTATATGGCTGCGCCGATGGTGCTTTATCCGCAGACGAGTGAGCAGTTTGCCGTAGCGAGAAGAGTGACGGAAATCGGTGCCGGAACGATGTTAAAAGATGATTCTGCCGAAGGTATCCGGGCAGCTGTCCGGGAAGTTCTGGACAATAAAACCTATGAAAATGCTGCCGCCGAGTGCAGTGCGGATTTCCGTGCCTGCTCCGGTACGGCTGGCGCTGCCGAATTTATCGAAAATGCGCCACATCCATCAGACGGTGTGGATATCACGGGTGAATTGAATAAAGCGAATGGAAAGTTTCAGTTTCTATACTGGCTGGTTGTGATTGCTGCAATTAACCTGGTTGGATTTCTTGTCAGCTGGAAATATGTGTGGATCATCGCAGTCGCCGCCGGAATCCTGTCTGCGCCTGTTGGCAAGGCAGTCCAGAAGAGAAAATATGCAGCGCTGATAAGTGGCAGGGCGCGGGGCTGAAGGGATAAGCAAATCCCGTCTCTTGGAAACAAAGAAATTTTGATGTATAATACAAATGCCTGTAACAGAATAATAATGCTTGTGATAGAGAAAATATAATAAGAGAGCTTACATTTGACGGAAAAATAACGTTAAAAGGGAGGTAATTGCCATGTTAGCAGCGGTAAAAGGATATTATGATGGAAAAACAATTGTGATGGATGAAGATGTAAAATTAACAGCAGGACAAGAAGTAATTGTCACAGTGTTGGATACAAAGGCGGAAGCAAAACAGAATATTAATTTGAGTAAATATGTTGGCAGAGGGGGAAAAATGTTCCAAGCGGATGCACAGGAATATATAAGGGAGTTGAGGGAAAATGATAGATTGTAATATACCAATATATCCGATTAATGTTCAAATAGCAGAAAAAGCGGCAAGAATTAGATCAGAATATATAGGTTTTAAGGGAATGGATGCTTTGCAATTAGCAACAGCGTGTCTATATGGTTGCGATTGTTTTTTAACGAATGATAAGCAATTAAAACAATTTAATGAGATTAAGTGTGTGACAGTGGACGAATTGTAAAATTCATCTTTGTGGGAATTTACATAGCATGAAGAGGAGTATTTCAATTGAAGGTTACAAAAGAATCATGCAAGTTTAAAAATATCTACATATTGCCAGTTTGTTGAAGAAATGTGGAGAAATGGAACAGCAGATGTGGTTAATATCGTTGATGTTACGATTGCTGAGCGCTTATCAGATGATAAAGCAGTATGGAATAGATTTGGAGAAAATATATCAGATGAATTTAAAGCATATATAAATGATGATTTACTGAAAAATAACATAGCAATGTGTGGCGTGGAAAAACTGGGTGTTTCATTATGAACTTGTGTGAAATCTACTATCCATGAAGGAGCATTGTTACATAGAAAAAGAATTTAAAAAATTATAATTTGATTTAAGCAGGTTGAAAGTTGAAGGCTGTAAAAGATTGGACATGTTTCCCGCTTGTGGGTGTTATATGAGTTGTCAGGACGAAAAAACCGTGTTACAATTATCATATGGAGCAATCGTGTTGCAGGGTGCGTTGGCCTCATTCCAAAAGAATGGGGGTGATGCCTATGAAGAATCAAGATAATCATAATTTTGATTTTAAGGATTTAATGACCTTCGGGTTATTCCTTTTGGCATTGCTTACATTCGTATTTACGTTTTGTAAGTAATCCTACATAGCAAAACCACCCTGATACTTTGGCTAGTGGAAGGGTGGCATTGCTATCAATATACTTGGTCAACCCCTTGTGGGCGGTTGTTCCTTCTTCTATACTATAACATAGTTTTTGGATTTATTCAAGCTTTTACTGATAACGGTGTTCGGCGGAACTGGTTCAGCCTGTCGGTCAGCTTTCTGGTCTTCCTGAGTTTGCCACTTTAGAGAAAATATACCGCTCTGGTAAGCGGCAGGGCGCGGGCCTGAGTGATGGAAGAAGATGTAAAATTAACAGCTGGACAAGAAGTAATTGTCACAGTGCTGGATACAAAGGCGGAAGCAAAAAAGAAATATAGCAGCACTTTCCGCATATTCCATGAAAAGAAAATCGGATTGAAATTCCTGTCGAACTGTGGTAATATCCCAATATGGAACCCATGACAGGGGTGGTAGCCTCCCGAGCCAATGACCGGCTTCCTAAAGGATGCCTTTGGTGTGCCGGAATACATAGGAAGGGAGGTGGCGCCAATGACTGCTGCGGATATCATTTTGATATTTATCGGGATAATCGGCTTGCTGATTGCCTTTGGCAGCTTTATTATAGCGTTGCTTGCCTTTCTCGACAGAGACAAGGATAACAAGCGAAAAAAATAATGCCCACCCTGCTCGAACCAGGATGGGCGCCTCTCGCTGAGAGGTAATACTCCATACTCGGGAAACTCCACCTTTGGAGTGGGGCTCCTATGGGACACCTGTTACCAGCAGGTGTCCTTTTTCATATTCAATATACCACAATCCATGAGGAGTTTCAAGTATTTTCTTACCGAGTTTGCCACTAACCAGCAGGGTTACTGTTTTATCGCCCCGCATTTCGTACAGTGGTAAAAGCCGGTGTCGATCACCTGTGTCTGCTTGTAATTATCGACGGACATCTTGGCGACCTGCCCGCCCCGGTCGGTGGTCCATAGGACGATGGAGTAGTCATAATTGGTAAGGATGTTCTCATAATTGACATTTCCGTGTAAAACGTAAACGCCGTTATGCTGTTTGGGGATTAAAGCATTATCCAGCGCAACCTCAGCGGTATGTTCAAACCCCCGCCAGCCAGCCGCAAGATCGGTGTGGTCGTATGAATACCCGTCTTCTACTGCCGCCACCCGCAGCGGATAGTAGGAGTCCGTGTTTCCGGCGAGTTTGCTCCACGTCTGCGGATGGTCCTGCCCGGAGGAATTGTTGTTGGTCGCATACCCCAGATACCAGCAGTCCGGCTTGTAAGTGTCGGTCACGGTGTATTTCTCCCAGCTTCCACCGCAGGAGCATTTCGTCCCGTTGTTGTGGTAGGCATTGGGCTTGTCGGAAGGGGTGCTGTTGTTCCCGCCAGCCGTGGCTTTTTTCACCACCGTCACTTTGTATTTATATGTCCGCTTGTTGGATTTTACGGTAACGGTGACTGCTTTGGGGCTGGCTTTCTTCCCCTTCAGGATGAAGTATTTCTTTTTCTTCCCTGCCTTTTTTGCCGTGAGGTATTTCTGCCCGCTCTTGGTGATTTTCACGGAAGTCACCGTCTTCTTAAATGCCGGGGACTGGATGTTGTAGGTCTTCCCGGCTTCGACCGTCTTCTTAAAGGTCTTTGCTGCCGCCTGTGCTTCCTGCCCCGGGAAGAACGACAGGGTAATGAACAGGACCGGCAGTATGCGTAACCATTTCCTCATGGGAATGTTCCCCCTTTCTGTCTGTAAGGTTTTATTAGGATGCCGTTACTTCTTCTCAAAGAGGTAATCGCATTTTGAGCATCGGTAAAGCCCGGAAGGGATGGTGACGTCCTGCGCCGGGGCAAAGACCTCTTCCTCGACTGTCCACTCGGACAGGTAATGCCCGGAGTGGTCGGTATAGCCCATGAGACCGTATTCAATCAAATCGTAAGGGTCAAGGTTTTTGGAAGCCGCCAGGGTTGACCAATAACTGCTGATGGTGTTGAGGTGGGCGTATTCCAGCGGAAGCAGAACGGTATACCAGTACGGGTGGTAGCCGGTGCGGGCTTTTGTTGCGTTAAACTTTGACAGGATAACGCCATTCCAGCTCTTTACCAGGTTCGCGATCTCGTCTTCGGAAAGCGTGCTGGAAAATTCCATGGACCGGCATTCAACGGAACTGTATAACGGCTCCTTCAGCCAGCCGGTCTTGACGGCGTTCCGGTGGTATGTTATGCTGACAGCCTGCAATCCCCCGCTTTTTTTGCAGTTCGGGCACTTCCCGGCTGCCGCAGTCGTTTCCGTGGACTTGGCGGTGTCTTCCGCTGCGGAGCTGTCCGCCTTGACTGTCACCTGGTAACACAGCGTTTTGTTTTTGCTGGTTGTCACGTATACCGTGGAAGAGCCTGCGGATATGCCGGTGAGGGAAAAGTTCCTGCTGTTGTTTTTTCCGGAGCTGGAGACGTGGGAATTGGAATCCGTGGCGGAATAAAACTTCTGCTTGCCGGGGAGCTTTACCGATTTTGTCCTGCCCTCCGTGACGGACACCTTGTAGGTCTTTGTCTTGGAGGCGGCGTAGGAAGTGCCAACGGTAAGGATGGCAGGCAGCGCGATAAGACACATGACGGCAAGGGTAATGATTTTTTTCATAATGGGAACCGCCTTTCTGAAAAATTCAAAATCCGTTTCGGATCATCTGGTCACATTATATATTTTATCGGCACATTTGTCCAGTTAATTACAAATCGTTACATTAGTGGATGGGATGATGGGGCATGTTTCCTGTTTGTGGGTGCTATATCTTGAGTTTCCGCAAATTGCAATGTAAAAGTGAGTAAACCTTCCCGCAGTGCTA
>JAMPAW010000130.1 GCA_023666975.1 Clostridium sp. | reverse complement strand
GATTCGATTTTTCTTTATTTATTATTCTTTTTTCATAGTCTTAAGCTAATTATTTTCTTAATTCTTGTCGTTTTTTAGGTATTTTTTACTTAAATTATCTCTTTTCATTTAAGTTTACATGCGTTCTAATTTGTGTTTTTTAGCCATTTTATAACTTTATTGACATAATCATCAATTATTGATACAATCATACACAGAAAATGACGGAAAGGCGGTGTCCCCTATGAGCTTTGAGAATAACTTTCTCCACACATTAATTTCCGAATCGGTTTCCGAAAACGGCAAAACCATTCTTGATTTTCTGCCCCCCGCCTGTGCCTACAGCATCCAGCTCGCCGAGCACCTGATGTACCTGAAAGCATGCGGTATTGTGGAACTGCCCGCAAACAGCCGTTACACGCAGAAAAACTTCCATTCCTACCTATTAATATATTCCCTGTCCGGAAGTGCCACCCTGCAGTTAGACAGCGAGACGATCAATATCCCCTCTGACAGCCTGTGCTTTATCGACTGCCGCCAGGAATATACCCTGCACTGTTCTACTCCGTGGTCGTTCCATGCGCTTTTCTTTGACGGCTATCCGGTTCCGTATTACTACGACCTTTTCACCCAGTCCTCCCCGCCGGTCATCCGGCTGCCAGAGGGATCACTTATCCCGTCACTGTTCATGCGGATTACAGCGCAAAATTACCACTGTGTGGAATTACAGAATGCAAAGCTGCTGACCGATATCCTGACACATCTGCTTCTTATCCATAACGACATTATCGACCGCCCCAAGCTTCCGCTATATCTGGTGCAGTTAAAGGAGGGGTTTGATACAAATTATGCGGAGCATTTCTCTTTAGACCAGTTATCGGACCAATTTCACATCAACAAATACCAGATTTGCCGCGATTTCAAGAAATACTTCCACACCACACCGCTGCAGTATATCAATGAAGTCCGGCTGACCCACGCCAAGGAGCTTCTGCACACGACCAATCTGCAGATTAACGAGATCAGCTACCGGGTAGGCTTTGAAAATGTCAATTCCTTTATCTCGCTCTTCAAAAAACAAACAGGAACCACTCCCGCTGCATACCGAAAAAGCGAAAGTTAAAAAACGGCAGGCAAGTCCCTGCCGTTTCTTGTTTTTCTAATCAACGCATACAAAGTGATACAATTTGCTCTGTGCATCGCCAAACGGCCTCTCGATCAGAAAACCGCCATACATCAGCAAATCTCCGGCATATTCCCGGCCATTTTCCTCTAACCGGTATCTCCGCTCGGGGCATAATCCCTGAAGGTAAATCCTGCGGCTGTGGTAATTCGGTTCCCCCATCACCTGCACATACGTCACCAAAGCATCCGTCTTGTCCTTCGACACGACCTGCCAGCAGTCATGGGTGTGATTCTCCCGATAGGAATCAATCCGGTAATAATCCCCTTCCCTGACCAGCTCATGATATTTGTGGTACATCTCGGTCTGGGTCTTTATCATTGCACGGTCCTCTTCGGAAATCTTCGTAATATCCAGCTCATACCCAAATGTTCCAGCCAGTGCCACATTCCCTCTGGTTTCAAACGGCGTCGTCCGGCCGACCGTATGATTCGGACAATCACTGACATGCGCACCCATTGTCGAGAGCGGATACAGCAGTGCCGTTCCCTCTTGAATACTAAGGCGCTCCACGGCATCCGTATCATCGGAGCACCAAATCTGCGGGCTGTAATACAGCATACCGGGATCAAATCTGGCCCCGCCTCCGGAACAGTTCTCCAACAGCAAATCCGGAAAATCCGCTAACAGCCGTTCCTGCATCCGGTAAACCCCAAGCACATAGCGGTGGAACAACTCCCCCTGCCGGTCACTCTCCAGCGCAAAACTGCCGACATCACTCAACTGACGGTTCATATCCCATTTCACATAAGAGATATCTGCACTTTTCAGGACATCGGATACCATGCCGTATACATAATCCACGATCTCCGGTCTGGACAAATCCAGCACATACTGCTGGCGGCTTTCACTGGCCTCACGCCCCGGAATCTGGATAGCATAATCGGGGTGCTCCCGATATAAATCCGAATCCGGTGAAATCATCTCCGGCTCAAACCATATGCCAAATGAAAGTCCGATATCTTTTACCCGATCAACCAGCGCAGAAAGCCCGTCCGGCAGCTTATTTCGGTCCACCTGCCAGTCTCCGAGCGAACAGTTATCACTGTTGCGCTTTCCAAACCAGCCGTCGTCCATTACCAGCATTTCAATACCACAGCGTTTTGCCTCTCTTGCAATATCCACCAGCTTATCCGCATCAAAGTCAAAATAAGTTGCCTCCCAGTTATTAATCAGTATCGGTCTTTCCCGGTGAAGATACGGGCTGCGGATAAGATGATTGCGGTAAAGGTCATGCAAGGTTCTGGTCATTCCTCCAAGCCCGTCAGCCGAATACACCAGAATGGTCTCCGGCGCAGTAAAACTTTCTCCGGGATTTAACTTCCACTCAAAACCATAGGAATGGATTCCCATCGTCATGCGCACTGCATCAAACTGTGTCAATTCCACCTGCGCAGCAAAATTGCCGGAATACACAAAATGCATGCCGTAAACTTCTCCGGTCTGCTGAGTAGTCTCCGGTGTCACCAGAGCCAGAAACGGGTGTTCCTGATGACTGGACTCGCCGCGCACGGACGACACCATCTGCTTGCCGTGTCCAAGGGGTCTTCTCTCCATCTGCCGCTCCCTCGCCCACGAACCGTGCAGCGTCAGCATCTCAAAATTCCGGTCGTCCATATCCAGACAAGCGCTGTACATTTTTTCCACATAGACCGGTTCCTCCCCGACATTCCGCAGTCTGGCGCTTCTCGCCACCACATCGGAATCGGCAAAGATACTATATGACAGTACCAATTCCAGCTTCAACACGTCATCTGCTAGCGTGATCTCCAATGTCTCGGCATTCTCCTCCGTGCCAAAGACTGCCGGCAGCCCGTCAAGCTTCGGTTTTCCCTTTTTAATTGCATAATCCTGATAAAAGAATTCACAGCCGCGGTATCCGGCATAATTGCGGATTTCCAGGCAGCTTTCCCGATAATCGCCAACTCCCCCGCAGGGATACTCCATCGGGAATGCGTCCAGAAATGAACATTTTTCCCTTTTGTTAATTGAGGGGACAAAAGGAGGCTCCTCTGTCCTCATCAGATAGCCTCCGTCCGGCGCGGCAATTTGCCTTCCATAATAAATATGTCCCAAATACCGATTATCCACAATTCCCATCATATAAGTTGCATGCTGTGTCTGCAATGCAAAAATCTTCTTATCATTGTCAAATATAATTGCCATCTTTCCTTCCTTTCCTGGTCATGCAGTGCCACCTCACAAAAAAGTGTCAGGATACCTCTTCCTTCGCCACCACCTTGACACGGCTCTGCTTTGCAATGTAAAGTTTCTCGTCTGCCATCGTCAGTGCTTCCTGAAGCCCGACCTGCTGTGCTCCGTCCAGCACACAGGCACCAGTCGACACGGTGACATTATAGGGTTTGTCACTCCCCAGATTAAACTCTGCAAACTTTTGTGAAATATCATTCACCAGCTTCAATCCGTTGTCACTTGTCCCATAAGTCATCACACAGGCAAATTCATCTCCGCCGATTCGTCCGACCACTCCGCTATTGCCAACCGTCTCCACAACCAAATCGCCAATCAGCTTTAACGAAAAATCTCCCTCATCATGACCGTAACGGTCATTGATGATTTTCAAGTTATTCATATCAATATAGGCAACCAGTGTGCGTTTCCGGTTACTCTGATTGCGCCGCAACAGCTTCTCTGCCATATCATAGAAGCCTCTGCGGTTCAAAATGCCGGTAAGCATATCCGACTTGGACAGATTATCCAGTTCAATGTTGTTCTCCTTGAGCGCTGCAAGATTCTCCTCTAGCTGCTGCTGAACAATCTCATTCGTCCGCAGCGTCACAATCATCTTCACTGCCGAACTAATCTGTGCCGTAAGGAAATCACCGTTCTCATAGATAGCGTCCGTCATGTCACATAGGATAAACCCATAATTCATCTCATTGAAAAACAGCGGCAGCATAACCAGCGAATGGCGTTCCTGATTCATCTCATCATTCGCAAATATCTCTGAGAAGTTCTTTTTCTGGTCCATCGGTGAAATACTCTGCACCTGATCCTTCACCAATGTCGCTTTCAGGCAGTACTCCTCCGGCCGTTTAAATTTCTCCTTGTACAGATGGATAATCGGTTCTTCAAACGTATAGAGATACGCATTATGGATATTCAGCCATTCCAGATTCTCCATCACTACAGCAAAACTCTGGTCATTACCCTTATCAAATTGCAGGATATCCCGCACAAACATCTTCATCGCCTGATTCACACTGTAATTGCTATGCTCAAAAGCACCAATACGGTAATCCAGCGTATAGATTATCTTTTTGTAGATTTCCGTAAACAATTTGCCTATCTGATAGTGCGATTCGATATTGACCACTTTGGATTTGATTGCCTGATAGACCTGTTCAAAATAGGCCACAATACTATCCGTATCCGCATATTGGGCAGAATCATACTGCAAAAACACGTCAAAGAGGTTCAATATTCTCTCAAAAGCGTCTTTACTATTCTCCACCTGAGCCAGATCAAAAATCTTCTTCATAATCGTCTTGAATAAATCCCGCATTTCCATGACTTCTTTATCTACATTCTGGTATTTGCAGCGATAGAAAATACCGTCAAAATATTCGTCAATATATTGCTCATCTAGCAGCCGGTTATATTCCTCCTCTGAACCAGCCAGCACCTCCCGCAGAGAGTTCCGCTTAATCAGCCTCGTTTCCAAAATCTCACTCTCAATCTCTCTTCCGTTAATCTTATCTAATGCCATATATACCGCCCGTTCTCCCAAATCTGCCGGATCTGCATAGACAGACGACAGCGACGGTTTCGCCTTTGCGGCTGCAATATCATCATCATAGCCGAACACTTTAATGTCCTTACCCGGCACAAGATTCCTCTTCTTCATCTCAGCGTAAAGCCCCATGGCAGTGCTGTCATTCACGCAGAATACCGCTTCAATATCCGGATTATCGTCCAGAATGCGTTCGCAGGCAAGATGAATATGTTCACCGCCCAAATCTCCCTCGACATAGAGCTTGTCCTCAAATGGTATCCCGTATTCTTTCAACACCTCAAAATATACCTGTTTTCGCTCAAAGGCATCCGTATTATCGTCTGCTCCACCTATCATTCCGATTTTGCGGCAATGCAGATTGTTGATAATATATTCCAGACCCTCACGCACACCATGTCCGTTATCATAGTTGACACTGATATATCCGTCAATCTTAGAAGCCACCAAAATTGTCGGAATATCTTTGTATTCCTCCAATAGCTTGATAACATTATCACGAGTGGTCAGACAGCCAATACAATCTGCTGCAACGATTAGTGCGTCAAGTTCCCCATTCGTCGCATAGGAAAAAAGCGTATTGTATTGATATTCATATGTTATTTCGCGGTTGCCCTCTAAATCGCGGTTAATGTATTTGCCCGGAATGACAATCAAATTCACGTCCGCTTTCTTCGCCGCTCTCATCGTTCCTCTGCAGATGTATTCCGTATAGCTGTCAACTATACCGCTCACCAGCAACCCAATTGTTATTCGCTTTCCATTTTTTCCCATGCCACTGCTCCTCAACTTAATTGATCATACTTTACTTCTACTGCTGTCCGTCTACAACATAACCATAAAGCATTGCTACATGCGGGTAAAATGTTCCTTCACCACAGGCAAAGCTTCCTTTCCGTATATCTCATAACCTTTTTGGTATTTGTCCTCTTGACTGTATAATACATCACTCCATGACCATATTGCAAGTCCCTGTACCCATGAATTTTGCTCAAGCTCCTGAAACATTGCCTGAAACCATTCGGCCTGTCCTTTTTCATCAATTGCACCGTCCATATACCAGTCATTTGGTACATATTTGGAGCCTTCCACAGACATGCAACCAAGCTCGGCAAAAAAGAACGGCTTATCAAACTTCTTAACGACCTGTTCAATACGGTTCATCTGATTCTTCCAATCGTCTACCGGATAATAGCCGCTGGAGGAAATGATATCAACACAATCCCACCATTTCACATTGTGCTCCTGATATTTGTCGGTATTGTAAGATACCGGTCCATGATAAACGGTACGGATATCGCCAATCAGCTTGCGCCATTCACTCTCCCTGCGCTCCGTCATGACCATCTCGCAGCCGGCAATAAAAATATCACAATCCATCTTCTCGGCAATTGCCGCATAGTGAAGCTGAAACTCCGTATAGGACGCAAACCAGTTGCACCACTTCGGCTCACAGGGAACATCTTCATCAAAAAAATTCACATGTGCGCGCCATGTTCCGTTTTTGCAGTTCACGGTCGGCTTCAGTCCTACCATTAAGCCTAACTCCCTGGCATAGGAGACAATGTCACAAAGCTCATCATCACCACAGGTCTTATCCGACCGAAAATCAATCTGCTCCGACTGCGCCGTATCCTGCCAGCCCACAGGTGCAAAAATCACCATGTTAGCCCCGGTCTCGTCACGCATAGCTTTCAGGCTTTCGTAACTTTCCTTTTTCCCCAAAATGCCTTTTGCGCAAAAGGGGGCAAAGGTAAATCCTTTCATATATTCCATATGCCTATCTCCTAATATTCAATATAATATGCACTGACCCTGTTATATTGTCAGCCAATCGTAAATTGATGCATGGTTTCATCTAATTCCACCATGTCGTCCATCAGTCTTCGGGCATCCTCTGCCAGCTCTGAAACCGATTCCATCTGAGCCTGTATCGTCCCGGAAACCTGTTTGGTATCCAGCGATGCGTCTTCCGACACTTTCGATATATTCTGTATCGCACTAAGCACCTCTTCTTTATTCTTATTGATCGTATTCATTCCCGTCAACAGCCGGTTCAGTCCTTCTATCATCTGTTCCACAGTCTCATTAATCCGGTCAAACACCTCAATCGTCTGCTGTAAAGATTCCTGCTGCAAAATCATATTCTGCTCTGCCGTCTCCACAGACTCTGTCGCCACGTTCGATACATCCTGAATATTGCCGACAATTTTACGGATATTGTTACCCGCTGTCTTCGACTGCTCTGCCAGTTTACGGATTTGTTCCGCTACCACAGCAAAACCTCTTCCATTCTCGCCAGCTCTTGACGCCTCAATCGAAGCATTTAACGCCAGCAGATTGGTCTGGCTTGCAATTTCGTCCATTGTCACTACAAATTCCTCGATATCCAGAGAGCAGGTACTAATCTTCTGAATATCCTCCACCAAATTCTGTGTCATCTGGACCATCGTATCGGCTTCCGTTCTCAGCGAGCTTACCATTGTCTGTCCCTGCCCGATTGCCTGGGTAGCAGACTGTGTCATCGAACTGATATTGCTTGCATCGCCTACCACATCATTCACTCGGTCGGAAAGCTCCACCATCATTTCCAATCCCTTTTCTGAATCCGCCGCCTGTCTCTCCACGCCGTCAGACACCCGCATCACAGATTCCGAAATATCTTCAAAAGTCTGTTGCAAATTCCCCGCCTTATCAAGCACCCGGTCAGAGGAATCCGCCACCGCTTCCCCAAAACGCATCATTTTGGACAGCAGTCCCTGAATATTGCGCAGCATATGTGTAACGCTCATATTCAGCAGCATAAATTCGTCCTTCCTCTGTGTAGAAAATTCCTTTGAAAAATCTCCCTTGGCAACCTCGTCCAGTTGTCCGCTGACCCGCTCCAATTCTCCGCTGATACCAGAAGAGATAACAATGCCAATCACCATGCTCAATATAGCCGCAAGCAGGGTAATCAAAAGAGTCGTCACCTTAATTCCCGACACCTGCCTTAGCATTGTGCGTTCGGGAACCATCGTACACAAAATCATGCCCGTACTTCCGACAGGCGCATAAACCATTAAATATTTCTCTCCGTCATATTTGGCATTACAGTTGCCGATTTCTTCAATAGTGTCTGGAAGCAAGGACCTGACCGTGCCTCCTTCCGTCTTGGTACCCGTCTCATCCAATTCCTCGCCGTCAGCCGTAATGATAACGGCTTTGCCGCCGTCCCCCAGCAAAAGGCCGTCCAATATCTCCTGTGTAGTCTCGTCACCGATATCAATTACCAGACAGCCGTTCCCCTTAAAAAACGACTTGACAAAGCTTAAACCATATGGCTGTGTCCGGCTTGCCACACTATCGATGTACTGATGATTAATCAGCCACAAATTCTGTTTATCCTTGTTAAAAATGGGAGCGCCTTCCTGCTCGCCAAAAAGTTCATATGTACCCTCTGCAAATACAGTACTTGTCGAGGAAATCGGATTCCCGTTCTCTGCAAACACATGATACTGCTCTATCGCATCATTGGCACCCTTCATCGTACGCAAATTCTTCTCAATCGCCTTATAGTACCCCTGCGCTTCCGAACCCTTCTCTTTGTAATACTTGGTATAATACTTGACAAAGGAATCGTCTACCACAATCTCCAAGGCTTTCCCTTCCAGATTACCGGTCACTTCCTCCAAATAGAGACCCATTGCACTGACCGTCTCCGTGGCAGAGGTCTTATACTGCTTGAGCACAGTAGACTTAGCCGTCAGATAGGAAACGCTTCCAAGGATAATGCTCAACACCATTGGAACCATAAATGCAGCCAGCAGCGTATATAAAATCCTTTGGTTTCTGGTCGCTCCTGCATGTTTTTTGCTGTTAATCATCCTTTTCTTCATCGTTCCCATATCTACACCCCTTTGCCTTTCACTGTACTTCCCCAAGTACCTTACACATTTTGTTCATTCAATAAGAAAATCCCATACAAAAAACATTTCATTCCGTATGGGATTTTCTACCCTTGATAGTATTATTTTAACATATATTTTCTCACATTAAAATAGTTTGTTGAAAATTTTTCCGATAACATTATCCCCCGACTATTTTAACCGGATACTTTTGGTTTTTGAATAAGCGCCATATACCTTCTGGCCGCCTGCACTCTTGTATGCGCGAACCTTGAATGTATATTTCGTGCCCTTCTTCAACTTACTCTGTGTATAGCTTACTGTTTTGCCCTTATTAATCGTCTTTACCAGCTTATACTTTCCAGAGCCAGTCTTCATATACACCTCATATCCTGA
>JAMPAW010000012.1 GCA_023666975.1 Clostridium sp. | reverse complement strand
AACGTGGTCCGCATCGTTGAGAGGCGTGTTGGGTTCTGTTGATAAACATTATATTCAAAATCACACAAAAAATCAACAATATTTTTGCCACTCAGCAAACTTCTTATCCATACCGTCTGATGTAAATGTAAATTTTCCCTTTTTTCGTGGTGCCGCCGGCTTTGTCAAATATAAATTTGCCGTGCCCCCTGACCGAAAAGACATCGCCTTCTTTCAGCAGGACGCTGTTTCTGCCTGTGATGCGTCCGTTGAGGGTTACTTTTTTATCCGCAAAAAAAGACAGTGCTTCGTTGCGAGAACATTTTACAAGAACAGCAATGATATTGTCCAAGCGTAATGAGGATACCGGCAGTTGTTCTTCTATCAGGACAGGTGCCAAAGCAGGAATATTGGTATCTGTGATTTCGCACTTTACATTGGTATGCCGGACCTTCGTCAACTCATGGCAGACATAGTCAGCAATGCTTTCAAGACAGAAGAGATAAGCGGTCCGCTCCTTGATGAGAATGTCACCAAGCGTATTTCGTTCAATTCCCAGATGCATAAGTGCACCCAGAAAATCTCTGTGGCTTAAATCGTCACTGAATTTTTCCAGCAGAGGAGTTATTTTGACAACGGCGATGGGAAAGTGTCCGGGATAACCGAATTCCTCTTCGGAGCCAAAGCCGGCAATCTGCCGCTGGCAAAGCTCATTTCCACCGAAGGTTTCCACATGAATATAGGAAATTTCCTCTCGGATATCTTCTAAAAGAGACAGCTCTGCCGGAGATAAAAAGCTGCTATAGGTGTATAGATTCTGCTGATAAGCACGTCTTGCCAGATCACAAAGACGTCCCTTTAATCTCTGTTCATCGTTCATGGTCTTCTCCCAACCTTGTTCTCTAAACATTATAAAAGTATCTGTTATAAAATACAAGTTAATGTTGAACAAAGTTAAGCTATATGAAGAGATTTTTTTGCATTTGAATATTGTAGTATATTTTAATTGTGGTATAATACAATATTATGTTTATACTAAAGTAAAACCATATGCGCATGGCGCAAAAGGTGGTCCAAACCATCCAGGAGGCAAGAAACATGAAGATTATTATTGTAGGCTGCGGCAAGGTCGGTTATGCCTTAGCCGAACAGTTGAACGAAGAAAACCACGATATCACAATGATTGACACGGACAGTGACAAATTAGAAAAAGCTCTTGCTGTATTAGACATACAGGGCATTGAAGGAAACGGCACTTCATTCCGCATACAGCTTGAGGCCGGCATTAAAGAGAGTGATTTACTGATTGCCGTTACCGGACAAGATGAGGTGAACCTTTTATGCTGTCTCATTGCCAAGAAAGCCGGCAACTGCAATACGGTCGCCAGAGTACGCAATCCGGAGTATTTTACAGAAATTAACTATTTACGGGAGATGTTGGGTCTTTCTCTGGCTATCAATCCAGAGTTTGCCTGTGCACAGGGAATTGCCCGATTAATTGAAGTTCCCAGTGCATTGGATATTTTTACCTTTGCCAAAGGACGGATTAATTTGTTGAAACTGTCAGTCCCTGATGATTCTATTCTCCATTCTATGACCGTCTACGAATTTGCTACCAAAATTCATTCCAATACATTAATCTGCGCCATTGAGCGCGGACATGAGGTAGTCATTCCCGACGGTAATACCGTATTACAACAGGGAGATAATATGTATGTCATTATCCCGCCAAAGGAGATTCATTCCCTGCTTTCCAAAATCGGAATAAAATCAAAGCCGATTAAATCCGTAATTATTATCGGAGGCGGCACCACTGCATATTATCTGACAAAACATTTGGAATCTAACCATGTGCAGGTAAAATTAATTGAAATGAACAGAAAGCGCTGCGAGGAACTGAGTGAATTGCTGCCTCATACGCTGATTATAAACGGCGATGCCACAGACCGTCAGCTCTTATTGGAGGAGGGCATTGCTGATGCGGACGCTTTTGTTTCCCTGACCAATATGGATGAAGAAAATCTCGTTCTCTCCCTCTTTGCCAACAAAGTAAGCGATGCCAAAATCATTACCAAAGTGGACAAGGTATCCTTTGAAGAGGTGGTCGAGGAACTGCCTATCGGCACCATTGCCTGCCCCAAAAATATCACGGCTAAATTCATTCTGCAATATGTACGCGCTCTGCGCAATTCTTATGGCAGCAATGTTGAAACATTATACCGTATGCTGGATGACAAGGTTGAAGCCTTAGAATTTATTATTAAGCAGGAATCCAAGGTGACCAATACCCAGCTAATGGATTTGAATCTCCAAAAAAATCTGTTAATCTGTGCGATTGTACGGAACGGCAAGGTAATCACCCCCAGCGGTAAAGATACCATTTTAAACGGCGATACAGTGGTGATTGTGACTACGAACAAAGGACTGACAGATATTACCGATATTCTTGCGTAGGGGGAAAGAACAATGAATGTGACAATGATTATATATTTACTTGGGTGGATTCTCAATACGGTCGCTGCACTTATGCTGGTTCCTTTTGGCGTATCTGTCTATTACGGCGAATCCTGTGGCAAATATTTTTTAATCTGTGGAATCATCATGTTTGCCATCGGTTTTGCACTTACCAGAAAACAACCGGAGAATTCCCGTTTTTATGCCAAAGAAGGTTTTGTCATCACGGCCTTAAGCTGGCTGCTTCTATCCGTTACCGGCTGCCTTCCCTTCTATTTCAGCGGGGAGATTCCGTCCTTTACCAATGCTTTGTTTGAATGTATCTCCGGTTTTACCACGACCGGCGCTTCCATATTATCTGATGTCGAAAGCATGTCACGGTGTATGATGTTTTGGCGATGCTTTATCCAGCTAATTGGCGGTATGGGTGTTCTTGTCTTCATGCTTGCGCTTATCCCACTGACCGGAGGGCAGGATTTGTATCTCATGAAAGCAGAGAGCCCCGGTCCCAATGTCGGCAAACTGGCACCTAAGGTTCAGAAAACGGCATACTATTTATATGCTATCTACTTTTCACTGACCCTGTTGGAAATCATCTGTCTGGTCATTGCCGGATTGCCTTTATATGATGCAGTCTGTACTTCCTTTACGACCACGAGTACGGGTGGATTCGGAACAAAAAATGCCTCTCTTGGCGCATACTCTCCGGCAGTCCAGTATGTGGTATCCGTTTTTCTGTTTTTATCCGGATTAAACTATAACTTTTTCTTCTTTATCTGGATAAAACGTGTTAAAGAAGCCTTCTCGATGCAGGAAATACGCTTATACACAGGGCTTTTCTTTGGCTCTATTGCCATCATCGCCATCAATATCATCCGCCATTCCGGCTATGCACTAGAAGCCGGTTTTCGCCATGCCTTTCTTCAGGTTGGCTCCATTATGACAACGGCAGGCTTTTCTTCCACAGATTTTGACAGTTGGCCGTCGCTTGCCAAGAGTGTAATGGTTCTTCTGATGTTTGTAGGCGGATGTGCCGGAAGCACGTGCGGCGGCATTAAGATATCCAGAATTCTTATCTATCTCAAAACGGTTAAAAAAGAACTGGCGCAGCTTTGCCATCCAAGAAACATTAAAGTAATACAAATTGACGACAAGCCGCTTGCGCATACAGTATTGCGCTCAACCAATATTTTTCTTATCGCATATATGCTGATTTTTGTCATCTCTACTCTGTTAATCAGCGTAGACGAATTTGATTTGGTGACCAATTTCACAGCCGTGGCCTCCGCAGTGGGAAACATCGGACCGGGACTATCTCTTGTCGGACCTACACAGAACTTTGATCTGTTTTCTCCGTTTTCCAAATACGTGTTAATGTTTGACATGCTGGCTGGACGTCTGGAATTGTTCCCATTATTGGTACTCCTGTCCCCTTCAACATGGAAAAAGAAATAAATGCTACAACATCTGATACAGCGTGGAATATACAAATTCCACGCTTTTTTGTCTCACTTCATTGCGTCCGATATTTCCAAACTGACAGGTGTAGGTACGGGTCTCTCCGTCAACACAAAAACCAAAGCAAACCATTCCCACCGGCTTTTTATCCGTTCCGCCGCCGGGACCTGCCACTCCGGTAATTCCCACCCCGACCTCTGCACCGGACGCTGCGGCAGCTCCTTCTGCCATCTGAGCGGCAACCTCTTCACTGACCACTCCATACTGACTGATTACTTCCTGCTGCACTCCAAGGTACTTCACCTTCGCCAAATCGGCATAGGTGACAAAGCTGACATCCAGCACCTTAGAAGCATCTGCCACACTGACAAGAGCAGCAGCAGCCAGCCCTCCCGTACATGACTCCGCAAAAGAAATATGATAATTTCTCTCGATTAGACGCCTGACTACCTTTTCATACATCTTTTCATCTCCCCTATACGCTATAAATGATACTGTTATCTTTTCTCAATATTTCACCGCCAGAAAAATGGTTCCAGCCAAATAAATCACCACAAAAATATAACCAATGTAATCTTCCCTGCGATATTGCAGCGGCTTCATCTTAGTTCGCCCCTCTCCGCCGTGATAACACCGGGCATCCATTGCCAGAGCCAGCTCATTACTGCGCCTGATTGCCGACACGAACAGCGGAACGAGAATTGGCATCAGTTTCCTCATTCTGACCAATAAGCTTCCCTCTTTAAAGTCGATCCCCCTTGCCGTCTGCGCTTTCATTATCCTGTCCATTTCTTCCAGCAAAATCGGCACGAACCGCAGGGCAATAGACATAATCATCGCAAATTCATGTATCGGTACAGACAGCTTTTTCATCCAGCCAAGCATTTTCTCTAAACCATCGGTGAGTGCATTCGGCGTTGTCGTATATGTCATCATACCGGAACCGATAATCATCATCACCAGCTTTAGTCCCAGATAAATTGCCGATTCCAGCCCGACTGTCGTAATGCGCAGAAAACCCCATTCAAATAAGATTTCTGCGCCCTGCACAGTAAAAAGATTCAACACCACGGTAAAGAAAATAACCAGTGCCAAAGCCTTTACTCCCTTTAAAATAAACCTGAGCGGAACTCTCGACAGCCGGATATAAACCCACAGCACACCGACACAGGCCATATATAAAACCGGATTCTGGTCAAAGAAAAGAGAAATCACATAAATGAAAGCAATAGTAATTTTCACTCGCGGGTCCAGTCGGTGAACTACCGAGTCCGTATTATAAAATTGTCCGATTGTCATATCTCTAACCATTCTCTCTACCTGTGCTTACAATCATCACTGTGTATCCGACTTCAATTTCAAAAACTCTCCGCAGATATCTTCCTGGCGAACAGCCCTTATATCCATATCATTTCTCACATTTTTCAAGTCATTAACCAACCTTATTCCAACGGGAACATCGAGTCCTATCTCTTCCAATTCCTCTATCCGGCAAAAAACCTCCCACACTTTTCCATCCATTTTCACCTCGCCCCGGTCCATAACCACAATCCGGTCCGCATACTCAGCAGCCTCCTCCATGGAATGGGAAACCATAATCACGGTAACTCCCTCCTGCTGTAAACCCTTCAGCGTTGTAAGCAGCATTTTAGCCGAAACCGGGTCCAAGCCTGCAGTCGGCTCGTCCAACACGAGATAGTCCGGACGCATTGCCATTATGCCGGCAATTGCCACCCGGCGTTTGAAACCACCAGACAACATCAACGGCGACGTGTCATATATCGTATCCGGAAGTCCCACAGCCTTTATCGCCTCGTAGGCCCGCTTATGTGCCTCCACCTTGGGAATATCCATATTCTCCGGACCGAAACACACATCTTTTTCTACCGTTTCCGCAAACAGCTGATACTCCGGATATTGAAACACCAATCCTACCTTTTGGCGCAGTCTCCTCAGTGGAAAATCCTTGTCCGCAATATCCTGGCCGTCAAAATAGACGCTGCCCTCCGTCGGAAGATATAGACCGTTCAGATGTTGTATCAGCGTAGACTTACCGGAACCGGTATGTCCGATAATTGCGATGAATTCGCCTCTTCCGATACTTAAATTGATATTGCTTAATGCCGCCTGCTCGTTGGCAAAGCCTTTGTTGTACCAATAGCTTACACAGTTAAACAATATCCCGTCCGTCAGTCCTCCCCCCGTTATTCCCGCTTTTTCCTTCAGACAGGCCTCGTCACGGTCCTGCCGCTTTATCGCATATCTGCTGCATAAAAGCGCACTTAAAGCCGCCACATCTTTTATTCCGTCCGCTTCCTGCCTTGAAATCAACCCCTGGCCGGTTAAGAAATGTAAATATTGATAAATTTCCGGCAGGCATAAACCACACTCCTCCAGCAGCTCCTCCCTGTCAAAAATCTGCTCCGGTGTCCCACAAGCGGCCACCTGGCCGTCCTTCATCACAAAAACTCTGTCTGCGTTAAGCACCTCGTCCATATGATGTGTGATTAAGATAACGGTAATTCCCCTGTCCTGCTGCAGACGCTTTGCTGCCTCAATCACCTGCCGCCGTCCGTCCGGGTCCAGCATGGCCGTAGCCTCGTCAAAGATAATACATTTCGGCTCCATAGCCAGTACTCCCGCAATGGCAACTCTCTGCTTTTGCCCGCCTGACAAATGGTGCGGTGACTGATTACGGTATTTGTCCAGCTTTGTTATGTCAAGTGCCTTATCGACGCGCTGTTGAATCTGTTCCGTGGGAATACCAATATTTTCCGGACCAAAGGCAACGTCCTCCTCCACCAGAGTTCCGACAATCTGATTATCGGGATTTTGGAACACCATTCCGGCTGTCTGACGAATATACAGCCGCATTTCTTCCTCTCTGGTGTCCATGCCATCTACGATGACCTCGCCTTCTCCGGGTGTCAGCAGTGCATTGATGTGCTTGGCCAGAGTCGATTTTCCGGAGCCATTACGCCCTAATATGGCGATAAACTCCCCCGGCTCCACCGTCAAAGATACGTCCTGCAGAGCTTCCACCATTTCTTCCACATTTCCCTCATCATCACGCCGAAAATATTCAAACGAGAGATTTCTAATATCAATCAACTTCATTGCTTTTTCCCTATAAATATTTCGCCGCATAGGTCATAATGCCGGCAATTGTTTTACTGTCAGTCATCTTGCCCTGATAAATCAACTGCTGTAAATCCCTGACATCCCAAACTTCTACATTAATTTCCTCGTCCGGGTCCAAGTGCTGTGCCGTCTTTTTCAAATCCCTGGCAAGGTATAAATCAATTTTCTCATTACAAAAGGCCACTGTTGTATTGACCGTCAGTAAATACTCCATATTTTCACAATAATAGCCCGTCTCCTCCTCCAATTCTCTTTTGGCACACTCCAGGGTAGGTTCTTTCGGGTCATCAAGTTTACCTGCCGGAAGCTCCAGCGTGAAGCGGTCCAACGCATTTCGATATTGACGTACCATAAGCAGCTTCCCGTCATCATTCACGGCCACCACTGCAGCCGCACCGTCATGGTGGATATAATCCCACTCTGCAATATTCCCATTTACTTCTACCGTATCCTTATAAAGGCTGATCACCGTGCCTTCCGCACGTAATTCCCGTTTTAAACGCTTAACCGGTTCCATATTTTCCCTCCTGTATCATTTCACCATTGCAAAATTGTCTTTACGCCTGTCGTTTCTGCCCTCCATTCTACATTTTTATACCGAAACTTTCAAGTCCTTTGTATTTCAAGTTTCCTGTATTTTTACTCTCCCAGCGAATAAAGCAACGCATTGCAAATCGCCGCTGCCACATTGCTTCCCCCTTTTCTTCCCCTTGCAACGATAAACGGTACCCCCGCCTCCATAATCAGCTCTTTGGCCTCAACTACATTGACAAATCCCACAGGTACACCGATTATCCCTATCGGCTGCAAGCTCCCCTTTGTAATCAGCTCATGCAGGCGAATCAGTGCCGTAGGTGCATTGCCAATAGCAAAAATTAATGGCCGCTGCAGTCCGGCCGCCTTATCCATGCTGACGGCAGCCCTTGTTGTCCCCCGGTTTTGGGCCTGCCATGCCACATCTTCATCTGCCATAAAACAGAAAACTTCACCGCCGTATCGTGCAAGCCGCTTTTTATTAATCCCCGCTCTCGCCATCTGCGTATCCGTCACAATACATGCCCCGTTACTCAGCGCTTTTTTCATAACCGGTATCACATTTTCCGCAAAGCACAGATTTTGCAGATAATCAAAATCGGCCGAGGTATGTATAACACGCTTAATAATCGGTGCCTGTTCAGGGTCAAGCAGAACATCTCCCAGCTCCGCTTCAATGATTTCAAAGCTGCGCCGCTCAATATCCTCCGGAAGCACATTTTCAAATATATGTCTATCGTATTCACTCATTTTTCTCTCCTTTAATATGACTGACCTTCTTAGGTAATTGCGAAACTCCCACTTTCCAAAAACTAGTTGTGCAATATAGACAATATCGCAAACAGGGTATTGGGGAGCCGTCGGTACTCAGGTGCTGTATTTTAGCACCTTATGTACCGTTACGAGCGACACATAGCGCAAGCGTGCCCAGTTGCGATTCGTCTATATTGTACAACGGGTGCCTTGAAAAACATGAGTTTCGCAATTACCTAGATTGACCTTCTAATTAGACAATTGCGAAAGCCCCATAATGTCATAAATCTGCGCCATGTCAGCATTTCTCCGCAGCATATCCGCCAATTTATCATACTGCAGCTGCTTATATTGTTGAAATGTCAACTGCTCCCCCTGCTCCTTTTCCAGTCCCTTCCGCCTGCAAAGCAGGCTCACAAAGGCCTTCCGAAACTCGTCTGCGTCAAAGAGACCATGAAGGTAACTTCCCATAACATTCCCGCAAAAACAGCCGTCGCACAAATCGTCACCGGATTCCTTTTCCAGTTTAAGCATCTTTGCCGGGCACCCGCTGTCCACACGATCAGCCGGCTGGTCTGCATAAGTTTTTCCCATATGAATTTCATATCCGGTAATTGTTTTGCCCGATATCTCTTCCATGCAGCCTGTCAACTGCGGAATCCTCCCTGTCACCCTTGTTCGGGTTTTTTCCGGCTCAAAATATGTTTTTACCGGCAGAAGTCCCATTCCCCGTATCGTTCCGCCGCCTTCGGCACAACAGTTATCTACAATACTGGTTCCAAGCATCTGATAGCCTCCGCAAATCCCGGCCACAACCGCCCTGTCTTCACGGGCAAACCGGCCAACCACCGTTTCCAGTCCGCTTTTTCTAAACCACTGCAAATCCTGAATGGTATTTTTGGTTCCCGGCAGGATAACGACATCTGGTGCCCCCAGCTGCGACAGATTTTCCACATATCTCACGGACAGGCAGTCCTCCATTCCCAAAGCCTGAAAATCCGTAAAATTAGATATTTTCGGGAAACGGATAACCGCCACATCGATTATCCGATTACGGTCAGTCCGGTTCAGGCTGTCCGCCAGAGAGTCTTCCTCCTCAATATCCAGCTTTTCAAAGGGAATCACCCCCAGCACTTTCTTGTTACAGCGCTGCTCAAGCATGGCAATTCCCGGCTCCAGTATGCTCCTGTCCCCGCGAAATTTATTGATCAGCAGACCACGAACCATTTCCTGCTCCCTGCGTTCTAACAGCATTACCGTACCAATAAGCTGAGCAAAAACCCCTCCACGGTCAATGTCCCCCACCAATATCACGGGAGCATTAAGCATTCTGGCCACTCCCATATTGACAATATCGTCCTGCTTGAGATTGATTTCCGCCGGACTTCCGGCTCCCTCAACGACAATGACCTCATACTGCCGGTCAAGAATATCATATGCCTGCCGGATAACGGGGAGATACTCCTTCTTTTTCTTAAAATAATCCACGGCCTGCATATTTCCCACAACCTCGCCGTTCACAATCACCTGTGAACCCATATCAGACGTAGGCTTCAACAAAATCGGGTTCATTGCCACCACAGGCTCCACGCCTGCCGCCTCCGCCTGCATGGCCTGAGCCCGTCCGATTTCCAGATTTTCCTTTGTCACAAAGGAATTCAATGCCATATTCTGTGATTTAAAGGGTGCCACGCGATAGCCGTCCTGCCTGAATATCCTGCAAAGCCCCGCTGTGATAAAACTTTTACCAACATTTGACATCGTCCCCTGTATCATAATCACCTTCGCCATTATGCTCTCCCTTCCTCGTATAAGCTCCGCCAGCGCCGGATCAATTCTTCGTTTTCTCTGTGGCTGCGCACGGCAATTCGGAAATAACCCGCATGAAGTCCCCGGAAATTGCGGCAATCCCGGATTAACACCCGCTGTCCCAATAAATCCCTATACAAATCCCGTTCACTGGAAAAGAAAATGAAATTTGCTGTCGGCGTATATACCCGCTTTGCCAGTCCGCTGCCGAGCTCACCAAGCAGATATTCCGACTCCTGCCGCACGACATCTCTTGTCGTCTCCAAAAAATTCCTATCCTCCAGCACAGCCAGACCCGCTGCCTGCGCAATGACGGAGGTATTCCACGGTGGCAGACATTTTTCCAATCCCGCCAGCACTTCCGGATTTGCCGTCAGTACATAACCCAGCCGCAGCCCCGGCATACCGTACACTTTAGTAAATGCCCGCAAAACCACCAAATGCGGAAAACGCTTTATTTCCCTCTTCATCGTATAATCCTCTTCCGCTAAAAAGGGGAGAAAGCACTCGTCAACACACAGCCAGATTCCCCTTTCTTCACACTGAGCGGCAATATCTGCCAGCCGTTCCTTTTCGAGCACGGCACCGGTAGGGTTGTTGGGATTGCACAGAAATATCATGTCTAAATCCCTCCTTGTAAAATGAAAATCTTTTACCGCAAAACCGTCCTGCTCTCTGAGATAGGCAAATTCGATATTTCCACCCGCTGCTGTCACTGCCTGCTCATATTCTGAGAATGTCGGTGCCAGCGTCAATGCCCTCTTCGGTTTTATCCCATAGCACAATCCGTAAATCAACTCTGCCGCCCCATTTCCGACAAAGACACATTCCTCGCCAACCCCCTCCGCATGAGCAATTGCACGACAAAGCTGCCTGCCCCGGATATCCGGATATTGACCAATCCGAAAAAGGGCATTGCCAACCGCTTCGCGGCCACATTCCGGCATCCCCAGCGGATTGATGTTGACAGAAAAATCCAAATCAATTTCGTTGCGGTATATATCACCGCCATGTTGAACCATCATGTTACTTCTCCCCTTTTCCGAAGCCGTCTTATCGGCAATTGCGAAACTCATGCTTTTCAAGGTGTCCGTTGTACAATTCAGAAAGCATGCCCTGTCAGCAAAAAAATGCCCGCTGCCGCTAAAATTCCTAATACAAGCACAATCGTGGAGCTGACATACAACAAACAATTTGCCCTCTTGATATCCTCTGCCTCAACCGCTCTTTTGTCGTCTCCGATTACCGATTTATCCACCTGCTCCCCAAAATAAGAAGCCGGTCCCGCCAGCTGTACATTCAACGCCCCGGCACAGACCGCCTCTGTCTGAGCGGAATTCGGGCTCTTATGGCAATAGCGGTCACGCCGGTAAATATGCCATGCACTCTTTACGTCCAGACCCGTCAAAAATGCTGCCGCCAGCATTGCTGCCGCCGAAATCCGTGCCGGCACAAAATTCAGAATGTCATCGAACTTCGCCGCCGCTGTTCCAAAATAGTAATATCGGTCATTCCGGTATCCCACCATGGAATCCATTGTATTGACCGCCTTATAAAAAACTCCCCCCGCCGGGCCGAACAGCAGCATATAAAACAGCGGAGCAATTACACCGTCGGAGGTATTTTCCGCCACGGTTTCCACGGCCGCTTTGATAATTCCCTCTTTATCCAGCTTGTCCGTGTCTCTCCCTACAATCATCGAGACCGCATATCTGGCTTTGCCCGTATCTCCCGCCTGCAGGCTGTCATAGACGTTCATGCTCTCTACCCGCAGAGACTTCATTGCCAGCATTTGATAACAGATAATGCAGCCCGCCGCAAACTCCAATGCCGGAGAAATTCTCCCCATAACGGCCAAAAGCAGCACCGTCACGCCAACGGAAACCGCCAGAACCACGATGACCAGTATACTCCCTGCAAATCTCTTCTTCCCTCTATCGCTTTCCCGCTCCGGCGCTATTCCCAGAAGAAAAAACAGTCCTCGTTCCAGCTGTTCAATCAGTTTTCCTATCCCCTGAACCGGATGCCATAAAAAATGCGGGTCTCCCAACAGCATATCCAATACAAATCCGATAACGGGCATTACAATATGTCGCAGCATAAATCTTTCTCCTTTGAAATGAAATCCAATATCCCTACAACATTGAACCGCCATTGTCCGGTTTTCGTCTGCCGGTCCGCCTCTACGATAAAACCCGTACCGTTATCTGCCTGCCAGTCATAGTAGTCTCTGTGCGGAAACGCATATCTGTCCAGCAACGCCATGATTGTACCACCGTGCACAACCAGTGCAAGATGTGTGATCCGTTCATCACCTTCGTCATGCTGCTCCGTCTGCATAAGCTTTTCAAATCCGTTTACACAACGGCTTTGAAAAGCTGTTCTGTCCTCTCCGCCGGGAAAGCCGCATTTCCCGTAGCTGTCAATAAATTGCTGATAGGCGGCATTGCCTGCCAGCTCGTCAAAATTGCAATATTCAAACTCACCGAAATCACATTCGCAAAAATCCTCTATCACCTGCTGTCGAATCCCCGGAAACAGAATATCTGCCGTTTGCCTGCACCGCCGCATCGGACTTACCGCTACTTTTTCAATCCGGGACAACAAGCCGCCATACCGGCGGCCACATTCCATAAGGTTTACCACTGCCTCGCCCGTCAACTCCTCGTCCGTACTCCCCACATATCGTTTTTCCCTATTTCCCTTTGTTTCACCATGCCGAATGAGATATAGCCACATTGCCGACACCTCCGAAGCCTCTATTTAATCCTCTGTCCTATTCCGCAGACAACCCGAATCACCTGTTCCGCCTCACTCGCCAAATAACAGTTGATTCTTCCGGCAACCTCCCTGTACTTCCGCAGGAACGCCTCTGTCGGCACCGGACCACAGCCGATTTCATCGCTGATAATAATCAGATTTTCCTCCTGTAGCAGCTTTTGCGCCTCTGCAAACGGGTCCTTGCCACATTCCAGCTGTTCCCTGACCATCAGATGATATCCGTCGATAATTCTATACTGTTGTGCAAAATGACTGTCTGCATATTCTCTCTTTCCCTGATATGCCCCTCCCGTTATCAGAATCATATGTATCTCACTCCCCTTCGATTATACAACAAATATAACCAGATATTTAACGGTCACAACCGCCAGCAATATCACCAGCTCACAAACCTGTAAAAAATATCCAGCCAAATCCCCTGTAACTCCGCCAAACCATTTATATGCCATATGGCGATAGTAACAAAAGGACAACAGCCCTGCCACTATACAGGCAGTCGAATATATCACGCCCAGCCCCCCGCATAGTGCTGCGCCAACAATCAGCCATGCCGCCACGCAGAGCATAAGCTCCGCCAACAAAATCCACTTCACCTTTTTGTCGGAGGCATCTTTCACCGCTGCCAGCATTCCGTCTTTTTTTGCGTTGTCGAATATCACAACGGATAAACCGCTTAAAATCCGCGAATACACATATCCCATTGCCACAAAAACAATCTGCCCGAATGTCATTTCACTAAACAGCCCACAGGATAACAGTAAATAAAGCATTCCGTAGATAACCGCAAAGGCTCCGATATGCGGGTCCTTTAAAATCTTCAGCCGCTCTTCCGCTGAGCGGTAAGCGCTTTTGGCATCTATGGTATCCAGAAAACCGTCCATATGAATCCCTCCGGTGATGACCAGCGGAAGTGCCGTCAGTACCACAGATGTTAAAATCTCACTGACCGCATACACTTGCAATATATAACCACAAAACATACTGGCAGCTCCGATTACCACGCCTACCACGGGAAACCAGCACATACTGTATCGCATATTTCCTTCGTCCCAATCCATATGCGGCATCGGAATTTTGGAATACGTGGAAAACGCCGCCACTAATGATTTAAGCATATTCTCTCTCCTGTTCTATCTTTTCCCCTTATGCCAGACCGGAATCCCACAGACCAGTTCCACTACACCGTCGGCCATTTGCGCAAGCCTGCAATTCAGCATACCCAGTGTGCTAAGATATCTGCAGGTTTCCTCATCATACTCCATGCCTTCTGAAAAGATTTCATTCGTCACAATGATAACACAGGATACCGTCTTTTCCAACCGGAGAATCGGCAAAAGAATCGCCTGTTCAGCCCCGATATGCTCTATGCTCCCGCTTGATGAATACATCTCGTTTGCCAATAGATTGGATAAATCCTCCAAAAGAAGTACATCACCGCTTCCGGCTCTCATCTGCGCTAACCCGACGGCACACTCTACCGTGGTAAATCCCTTTCCTTTGCGCTGTTCCCTGTGCCGCTCTATCCGGCTTATGCTCTCCGCATCCGCCGAAGACATCGTAGCGATATAGAACAGTCTGCCTGCCGCTCTTTCTTTACCGGTATCGGCGTCCTTCTCATACCCCGGCAGCTTCCTTTTCACACTGTGCCTTTGAAACCAATCAACGGCAAGATTTTCCGCAAACTCCGATTTTCCACTCCCGCTTCCGCCCGTCACTATATACAACATTTCATTCTCCTGTCCACTCTGCCCCAGCCCTATTTATCCGCAAATCTCTCATAGGCTTTTATATCATAATCCGTAAAACTACCCATATTTCTATATACTTCCATTGCCATATCCAGAACCGGAAACAATGCCACTGCTCCTGTTCCCTCGCCCAGACGCATGCGTCCATGAAGCACTGCCTCCAATCCCAATGCCTCAAGCGCCAGCTTGCCGACTGGTTCCTCCGACACATGTGAGGCCAACAGATAATCCGACACGCGCGAGTCAATTTTAACTGCAGCCAATGCTGCCACTGCAGAAATGGCACCGTCAATCACCACAGGTATTCCACATTCCATACCGCCCAAAAATATTCCTGCCATCGCTGCGATTTCATATCCACCTGCCTCTGCCAGAATCTCCACAGCATCTGACAGATGCTTTTCTGCCACACGCTTGACCGCCCGCTCTACCACCTGACATTTTCTGTAAAATCCTTCCTCTGACAGACCTGCCCCTTTTCCGGTCACCTCCTGTGCATTCTGGCGTAGAAACACGGCTGCCAGCACACTGGTCGGCGTCGTATTTCCAATTCCCATTTCACCGGTTGCCAGAATACGGTATCCCTGCTGCTTTAACTCCGTTACCAGCTGTCTACCCACATCAATCGCCTTCCTGCACTGTTCTACGGACATTGCCGCCTCTACTGCCAGATTATTTGTTCCTCTTGCCACCTTACGGTCAATCACTGCATTTGGTTTCAATTCCTTTTCCGGATATGGCGGCGTATCCATTCCCACATCTACCGTGTAGACATCTGCCCCTGCCTGTCTGGCCATAATATTTACCGTCGAGCGTCCCTTGGCAAAGTTCTCACTGACGATTCTGGTCACCTCCTGCCCCGTCTGCGTAACGCCCTCTGCCACCACGCCATGGTCGGCACAAAAAATCACCAGTGCACGCCTGCCGATATCACACGGTCCGGCATTTCCGGCAATCTGACAAATTTTTACCACATAATCCTCCAACAGACCCAAGCTGTCTATGGGCTTAGCTATACTGTCCCAATGCCGCTTCGCCCTTCTCCCCACCTGATACCGCTGGCATTGCAAAAGGAAATGATGTATTGCCCGGGGATTACTGTAATAATAGAAATGCGGAAAACCTGCCAGCAGGGTATTCGTATACATCATACAATTATACGGCCGGGTAATGCCAAAGGAACTATCCGTATGGGGAGCTGGCTTTCCCGCCTCAAAATCCGCCCCGTTCTCGGTACTGTCCCAATAGTGAAATTCATGTCCCTTCAATATGGTTCCCTGTTCTCCAAGCACACCGGCAGACCTGCTTTTCCCCTGCATATATCCGAAACGGCAAAGCTTTTCTGTCCGAAATCCTTTTCCCGGAAGCACCCCTGCCATGCGGCAGATTTGACCGTCACTCCCTTCCAGCTCCTGCTGTAGATAAAGAAAACCGCCGCATTCCGCCAGACAAGGCATATTTTTCTCACAGGCCGCTTTTATTGCACTGCGCATAGAAATATTTTTTTCCAGCTGTCCGCAAAAATTCTCCGGATAACCTCCACCCAGAATCAGCCCGTCAATATCAGCCGGCAATTTTTCATCATGCAGCGGTGAAAACTCCACCAATTCGGCTCCCAGTTCCCGCAACAGCTCCATATTCTCCGCATAATAAAAGGAAAATGCTTCATCTCTTGCAACGGCAAGCCTGACCGGTTCCTTCAATCGCAAAATTCCTCCCTCAATGGCACTCTCTTCCAAATCCTCTTCACACAGATTCTCTGCGCTGCCGGCAATATCCACCAGCCGCTCGATATCCAGCGTCCGCTCCAACGCATCTGCAACCGCCGTTATCCATGTCCTAAATGCTCCCATTTCTTCCGGTGCAATCAGCCCCAAATGCCTTGACGGCACAGCAAGATTTGTCCTCTCCGGCAGATAGCCCAACACAGGTATCCCACAGGAGGTCTCAATCACCTCTTTCATTCGGTCATAATATCCGTCCGAAATCCTGTTCAGAATCACTCCGCAAATGCCGCTGTCCTTTCGATATTCCACCATTCCCTTGATCACTGCGGCAAGCGATACGCTGGCACCTTTGGCATCCACAATTAAAACTACGGGTGTTTGTGTCGTTTGCGCAACCTCATAAGTACTCGCTTTCTCCGACTGCCCGCCTAATCCGTCATAGTACCCCATAACGCCTTCGATCACCGTGATATCTACCGCCTCGGCCCGTTTCAGCAGGATTTGCCTTGTCCGCACGGCATCCGTAAAAAAAGTGTCCAGATTTCCGGCAGGCACCCCCAGCACCTGACGGTGGAACATCGGGTCAATATAATCGGGACCGCATTTAAAAGAAGCAATCCTTTGATTTCTCCTTTTTAATAGTTCAATGATTCCACAGGTAATCATCGTTTTGCCGCTTCCGCTCTTAGGTGCCGCAAGTAAAATTCTTGGTGCCCTGCTCATCTTCTGCCTCCATTTCCTTTCCTATTCAATCAGACAATAGCCAAAAAATTCCAAAACGTGTTCCACATATCCACAGGCAGCACATTCTAGCAGTATTCCAGCCGGAACAGACGGGCCATTTTTTTCTCCGGCATGTTCACTGTCAACAGCCTCGTCTCACTGTCAAAATCAAAATCCACCAAATAGTCCTTCGGGTATAGCAGTGAAGCCGTTACCTTTACTGTCTTGTCTAAATAACAGGCAAGCGGAATCCCCACGGTATCCCTGTCACCCTGTCTTCGCCATACTGCCAGATAGATTACTTTCTCCGTCATCAATCCCATGGATACCCATTCGTTCTCCGAATCAGCCAGCCCCAGCGGCCAGACTGCATGAGCAAACGGAATATCATGGCGAATAGATTTATAGCATGCTATGCCCTCCTGTACCAGTTGGAACCGCTCCTCTGACAGCTCAGCCAAATGACCGCTTTGATGAATACGGAGCAGCATGGCATTGACCATGTTAAAAATTACCTCCTCTGCGTCTCCGTCTCTCTGCGGGTAGGACCAGACAGCAGCCTGCTCCGGTGTGACACCCGCCGGTGCGTTTACGGCAATCGTAGAGTAGTTTTCATAGTCCTCCTGGTCACTGGTTGACTGAATACTGTACCGGGAAAGCAGCGCATAGTCAATGCGCAGACCGCCACTGGAACAATTCTCAATCACTAAGCCGGGATAGGCTTCAAAAATTTCATCCAGCCATTTCAAATAAGCACGCTCATGTTCCAGCAATCCCTGTCCTACACTCTCTGCATAAAGCTCCGTTCCTATTCCGGGTTCCATATTATAGTCCAGCTTGATATAACCGACATGATAATCCTTTACCACACGTTCAACTACTCCGGTCACATACTCCCTTACCTTGGGATTTCGGAAATCCAGCTGATATCTGCTTCTATCATATACCCGTCTGCCATGACGGACAAAAAACCAGTCCTCCTCCACCTCGGAAGCCATTTTACAGAAGATTCCCATCACCTCCAGTTCCAGCCATACTCCCGGAACCATTCCTTTTTGTCGGATATAATCGGTGACCTCAACCAGACCATTGGGAAACCGTTCTCTGCTTTCTCTCCATTCACCAACACTATCCCACCATTCTCCCGATGCATACCACCCTGCGTCAATTACATAGTATTCACAGCCTGCCCTTGCAGCCGCATCAATCATCGGCAGCTCCTTCTCCGTAGTGGGATCCCCGAAAAGGCAGTTCATATAATCATTAAAAATCACCGGAAGCCTTTCGTTATCCTTATTCTTTCTGCGGATTCTCCTTCGGTATTCTGTCAGTTCCCCCATCGCCTGTTCAAAACGGTTTTCACTGACTCCCACCGCTGCCGGGACGGATACAAAACGCTCTCCCGGCTTCAACTCTTTAAACCAGTGTGACTGCACCTCCGTCGGTCCGCTTACATTCAAATAAAAATATCCATCTTGATCTGAAATCTCTGTATGCCAAGACCCGTTATGCTCTATCTGCCAGAACAGGGAAGTACCCGCCTCTGTATTCTCCAAATATCCCATAGGAAGATATTCTTTCGTGGACCAGTTTCCGGTATTCGTCATTTCTATGGTTTTAGAGGTTCGCTGAAGTACGGTCGGCTGTGTCTGTCCCAAGCCCAAATCCGGAAAACGGTACTTTTTCCAGCTCATCTCCTTCTGCCAGCCGTTATGTGGAATATAGAGCACCATTTTCGCATCGGAGCTTCCGTCTCCCTCCTTATCAATTCCCGTATAAGCAAAAGACGACAGATACTCCAGAGTCTGTACCTCATCGGAACAGTTCTCCACGATATTCTGAAAACGTGCTATTTTAAGGCCATCGTAAAACTGAATCTCCGTAATAACACGCGCTCCTGTCACTTCCCGGTCCTCCTGCGTTATGACAAGCCTTCTACCTGTTTCATTTCTGGTATCCTCCAGCGATACATAGGTAAGTAAATATCCGGGAGCAGTGACAATATGCTTATTCCCATGTTTTTCATAAGGTCTGTTATATCCCGAAAAACTAACCTGCACCAACTGAAAACACTCCCTGACATATCTTTCTTCTATTTTCTTTTCGTCAAATTCCGCAGCCGAAAAATGCAGCAGTTTCAGTTGATTATCATCGGTAATGCGAAATACCAGATGCATTCCATTTTCGTCAATTCTGATTTCTTCCATGCTCTTCCCCTTCCTTTCCTGATTCCTTTTGCTCAAAAGCCGCAATATACACCGGATTCTCGGCAAGCATCAGGTGATGCTTCCCCAAGTGCTTGCTTTTGGATATCCCAACCTGTACTATTTCCATATCCGCATACTCCGGAATCTGTTTGCAAAGCTCCTGCAGCTGTACCAGTTTTTCCAGTGTTACCGCATTGACGACAAATCTGGTCTTCGGATTTTTTTCCCGCACTACCCTGATAATATCCGTCAACTCTTCCCCGCTTCCACCGACAAATACATGTGTCGGCGGCGGAAGCGGCGTCAGACAATCCGGAGCTTTGCCCTTTACTATCTCCATGTTTGCTATTCCGAATTTTCTCTTGTTGGCATATATCAAATTAACACCTTCGTCACTTTTTTCAATGGCATATACCATTCCTTTTTGGCACTGTCCTGCTATTTCCACAGCAACCGAGCCAGTCCCCGCACCGATATCATAAACGACTGATTCCTCGTCCAGCTGCAATTTAACCACAGTCAAAATTCTTATTTCCTCTTTGGTCATCGGCACTTTTCCACGGATAAATTCATCGTCCGGTATTCCCAACCGCATCACACTGCACTCCCTTCCTTCTATCCACTTATAGCAAATCCTCCAGTAGTATCAGCGACAGCCGATTAAACGTCTGTCCCATAAGCTGAGCAGGCTTTCCCACTACAATCTTCTCCTCCGGATAGGACAGGCATTCTCCCACTGTAATTCTTATCTCTGTCATTTTGCAGTCCACAAGCTGCCTGCAGATAGCCGTAACATCACTTTCTTTTCCTAACAGGGCACACACCTTTTTCTTTTCTCTTAAAATGGAAATCAGCTCCGTTTTCTGTCCGTGGCAGCTCGCCAATGCCACTTCGTCCCATGCCACACCAACCTTATTGAGAAAATATACGATGGAGGATATCCCCGATATCTCATGGATATTCCATCTCTTCTGCATTCTTTCCCCGTTTATCCCTGCCGTATCGTTCCGGTCCCCAGCCTCCAAAGCCTGCCTGATTCCTTTGGCCCCGGAGTAAAATCCAATATCTCCGGAGTAGCAGAGTGCGACTCTCGTGTATTCCGGGTGCTTCTGCAGATAACACATAATTTCTTCTGTCTGATAGCCGATAAAATGCGGTTTTTCCGTATACTTCGGCCAGATTTTCAATATCCGCTCCGCACCGATCAGCACATCGACCCGTTCCAATACCTCTACAGCCTCCTGCGTCAAAAGCCCCTCACTGCCAGGACCCATACCCACCAGATATATTGTGCCGTGTAAGGTTTCCCCATATTTTTCTCCATTCCCGATTCCCTTCAGAAATTCGATTGCCGCCTCTATCTCCATTCCGTTTTTCGTCCTCTCTGCCGGTCTTCCGACCACCAGAATATTGACTCCCAGACTTAGTGCCGCCTCGCATTTCTCCACATAACCGCCGGCATTTCCGGAATTTTTGGTTACCAGCCAGTCCGCATCTGCCTGACGCAGCATGCATCGGTTCAACTCCTCGCTAAATGGTCCCTGCATACCGATGATGTTCTTCCCCTCGAAGCCAAGCTCCTTACACTTTTCCAGCACAGACAATGTCGGTAAAACCCTCGCAACGCACCTTGTCCGATAGTTTGGAATTACCCGGTACTTCTCCAATTCTTTACTGCCGGTTGTAATCAATATATTTCCTTTGGTTCCGCAAAGGTATTCTGCCGCTTCCGCTACATCTGCCACAAAAACCACTCTCGACTGAGCGGCTTTTTCCAGGGGGGCCATCTGCACCCGTCCCTTAACCGTCCGGGCATTCTTACCATATACTGCACTGTTCAATATATCTTCCGCCTTCCGCAATATCCGAATGTACGAAACATTTATTCTCTCACAGGACGCGGCAATATTTTCTGTCACTTCTACGGCATAGGGGTGTGTTGCGTCCACACAGTACTCGATCTTCCATTTCAGCAGAAACGATTCTATCTCCTGTTCATTCATGCGTCCGGAATGCACATGAATATTTTCTGCCTGCGGAAGCAGCGAAGCACCATATTCCGTGGCAACACAAATATGCAGTTGTAAATCTGTACCACAGAACGTTTCCGCTATGATACGCCCCTCTGTAGTCCCGCCAAAAACGGCAATCTCCGGCATACGTCCTCTCCTTCTCTATACCTTACTCCTCGTCCTCTATCGACGGTAACGTTCCGTATCCTCTGGGTGTCACCAGCCGTCCTCCGATTTGCCTTGTCTGGGAATTTCCGATAAACACCGTCGTAAACATGTCCACCTGTACCTGCTGTAAATGGTCAAGGGTCATCAATTCATAATGCTCACCATTTCTTCCGATATTCCGGACAAAACCACAAACCGTATCCGGACTCTGATATTCCAGAATAATACGGCAGGCCCGCTGCAGATAATCCCTGCGCTTGTGGCTGGAGGGATTGTACAGACAAATCGCCATATCCGACATGGCCGCACACCTTAACCGCAATTCTATTCTATCCCACGGTGTCAGCAAATCACTTAAACTGATAACGGCAAAGTCATGCCCCAGCGGCGCTCCCAGCACTGCGGCCCCAGATACGGCCGCCGTCACACCGGCTACCACGGATATCTCCACCTGCGGACAGCTTTCACCCATTTCCAGCAAAATACCCGCCATACCGTAAATACCCGCATCTCCGCTGCACACCATAGCAGTCGTTTTCCCCTCCAAAGCCGAGCGGAATGCCAGCCTGCACCGCTCTGCCTCTTTCTTCATTCCCGTTACAATATACTGTTTATCCGGAAATTTGTCCTTCAGCAGTTCCACATAAACCGTATAGCCGGCAATGACCTCACAGCCCGCCAGAACAGTCTGCGCCTCCATTGTCATTTTTTCATATCCGCCCGGTCCCATTCCTACCACATATAACCGATTCATCTCTTCCTGCTCCTTATTCTCTATGTAGGCTAATCCCGTCACCCTTTTCTCGCAATTGCCACGGTAACTCCGTTATATGCTTTTTTAGGGCAGATTAGCTCTCCTCCCGCCGCCAGCACGGCACTTCTCTCGCATACATTGGATACTCCCGTCACCTGCTCGACAAAACTTGATTCCGTATAATCTCCTTTTACGGCCTTTAATTCCTCAACGGAATAAGTCAAAAATGGAAGTCCCGCTTTCCGGCAATATGACAAAATACCCTCTTCCTGCGCTTTTAAATCAACGCTTGCCAGCGCACAGACCGCACTATCATGGATATTTTCCGCCAAAAGGCACTCCCGGACGGCACTCGCGATTTCCTTCTCCAGCGTACCTTTTCGACAGCCGATACCGACAACGAACAGCCGGGGTATTAGCTGCAGCGTTTCCTGAAATACAGGCTTTATGGATTGAAGATAAGAAATCTGGACTCCCCGTGTAATCGCCGGTCCGCAGTCATCTGCTTCGACGACACCCCTCAAAGCCGTCTTCCACTGCCTTCGCTGCTGTCCGCTAAATGCACAGTCATTATCCACACACAGACCGACCAGACCGCCGTTTAGTATATCTGCCGATATCTTCTTGGCCAGCTCCCAGTCTGTCACCGTCATTCCATTTTTTCTGGCATAATCATCTACTGCAAACCTTCCCTCCCTGTCCGTTGCCGTAGTAATCACAGGGACAGCCCCGATTAGCTTTGCCACATATTCCGTCAGCGCATTTGCACCGCCGGTATGGCCGGATAACAGAGAAATACAGAACCTTCCCGTTTCATCTATGACAATCACAGCCGGGTCTGATGACTTGTGGCGGATACAAGGTGCAATACTTCTCACGGCAATGCCCGTCGCAGATAAAAAGACAACGGCATCCACCTGCGTGAAATATTCCGCCACACATTCAGAAACACTCTGCGGCATGGAGTACTCCGGCAAGCCGCTGCATTTCACCTTATCGATAATCAACGTATCCGGCAATTCCTCTATCCACTTGTTCTTCAATTTCTGCATAAGCCGGTATGCGGCATCGGTGCAGGCAATCATCAAAATTTTCATCGGTCCGTCTCTTTTTTCCTTTTTCCTTTTCTAAATTCCGTGGTAAATGCCGCATCGTATAATCTGGATTTGTCGTAAAATTCCCCCAGTACATCACCGACTACGATCAGCGCCGTCTTATCAATCTGCTCCTCTTTCATTGCCTGTGGCAAGCCGTCAATAGTTGTACGTATCAATCTCTCCTCCGGCCATGTCGCCTTATAGACCACAGCCGTCGGCGTTTCCGGCGCATAACCGCCTGCAATCAGCTCCGCTTTTACCTTGTCCGCCAATCCGGAAGACAGGAACAGTACCATTGTTGCCCCATGTCCGGCGAGGGTCCTAAGGCTCTCCCCCTGCGGTACCGGTGTCCTCCCTTCCGCACGGGTGATAATGACACTTTGTGATACTCCGGGCAGCGTATATTCCGCCCGCAGTGAAGCCGCCGCGCCAAACATCGAACTGACTCCGGGACAGACCTCATAGGCAATGCTACGCTTTTCCAGCTCGTCCATCTGCTCCCGGATTGCCCCGTAAATTGCCGGGTCACCGGTATGCAGCCGGACAGTCGTCCGTGCAGCTTCCTCCGCCTTTACGATAACTGCAATCACTTCCTCTAATGTCATATACGCACTATTATGAATCATGCAGTCCTTTTTTGCCCACTTTAACAGCTCCGGATTGACTAACGAGCCAGCATAAATGATGACATCTGCATTTTCAATTAAGCTCTTCCCTCTCACGGTAATTAAATCCGCCGCACCGGGGCCTGCACCCACAAAATGAACCATGTCCTCTCCTTTTTCTCTCCGGCCAAATCATTTTTCCGCCATATATTCACAAAGCCGCCCAGCACCGTCTGTCTGTCCAAGATATCCGAAGCGCTCGGAAAATAAAACCACGCCAAATTCCATTTTCTCCCCGATACGATATCCCATATGCTGCTCTATTTTTCCGCAAATGCTTTTCAGCACCGGTTCCCGCAGCTTCCACTCCTCCAAATGTTCCAGCATCTGTTCCGTACTCACACATTTCATCAGCACTTCCGCCATTTCCGTTGTGCCGCCGCCAAGAATGGCATGGACGGCAAAAATTTCCGCTCTCGCATCGGCTACTCTGGAATGCGTATTCATAATTCCGGCGGCCAGCTTCACCAGCTTTCCGATATTTCCCACCAGCAAAAAACGTTCCATTCCGTAGGCGATTGCCAAATCGATTGTCTCCCCGATATAATTACTGCATTTTACGCTCTTTTCGATATCCAGATGCAGATAATCCTTGATATAGCTTTGTCCGTAATTGCCCGGTGCAGCTAAAAGCTGCCTTTTCCCTTGTGCCGCAAGCAATTTAATCTCCGCCTCTATCGTACCGACAATCGCCCTCTCACTCATCGGCTCTAAAATTCCGCTTGTGCCAAGCACGGAAAGCCCTCCCTCAATTCCCATTCTTGGGTTAAAGGTTTTCCCGGCTAACTCCTTCCCTTCCGGAATGGAAACGGTAATCAATAAAGCCCCGTGATATTCCTCCTGCCGGCAAACCTCTCCGACTGCCTGAAAGATCATTTCCCGCGGAACAATATTAATCGCCGCCTGTCCCACTGCCTGCTCCATTCCTTCCTGCGTAATGCGGCCAATCCCGCTCCCACCTTCCAGATAAAGCCCGGAATAATCCCCGCTATGAAATGCCGTCCCGCTTACCATTCCTGAGAGTCTCTCCACTCTGGCATAAACCTTTACCCCGTCAGTCACGTCCGGGTCATCACCGCTGTCCTTGACCACCATATACTCACAGAAATTGTCCGTTGCGGATACGAAAGCAACCGGAACATTTACCGTAATTCCTTTCGGCATACATACTGCAACGCTGTCCTCCGTCTTTCTAACGGGTAACCCCAGCAGCTTCATTGCCGCTGCCCGTGCGGCGGCGGCGGCACAGGTGCCAGTCGTAATTCCGGACCGCAGCCGCTTTTGATTTTTCATGATGTAGCGTTCCATGACACGATTCCTTCCCGTATATTACACACTTGCGAAAAAAAGAAATATCAGTTTAGGCAGTGGCAAATTGCATTATTGCTTTTTTCCTGTAACAATATCATTCATGCGGTAATAGGACTGTTGTGATTGCATATCTTTGTTCTTCTGCCGCATATATTCCTTTTTTTCCTCCTCCGATAAGGTGCTCATATATTCTTTTTCATCTTTTTCTTCCTTCTTCTGCCCCTTTACAAAAAGTACTGCCAGCAAGATGGCAGCGAAAACAGGAATCAGAATTATCATCGTAGTCATTCCCAGATTCATCTTCTTCATCTCCTTCACTATCTCTGCTTTGTGTCACAAGAATTGTCGTAAAATATCCCGGCTGTTCATCTAACTTGCGGATATCCGGATAAATCACCTGATTTTCCATTCCGCAATTTGCCACTGCACAAACCGATATTCCTTTTTTCTCCAGCTCTGTCAGACACTCTTTTATCTGTTCTATCCTGCCGCCGGATTTCATCAAAATCCTTGTCCCGGCAGTTTCCGTTATCTCTTCTATGCTGCACTGCCCCGGCAGAATATGAATCGCTTCTTTGCCGACTCCCAGCGGAACACCAACCGCCGCCGCAACTGCACAAAATGAAGGTACGCCGCTGACCAGCTCCGATTGGAAACCGGCCTCTGTAATCCTCCAATGAAGCTCCATATAGCTGCCGTATATTGTCGGGTCTCCCAGATTCAGGAAGGCAATGCTCTTCCCTTTTTGCAGCTGCTCCGTCAGTGCCCTGCATCCGGTATCATAGACATCATTTAACCGTTCCCGGTCTGCCGTCATCGGCACCGGCACTTCCACTACCGGTTTTGCGTCTATCTCAGGCACAGCACTCCTTGCAATGCCATATGCCGTACACGAATCCCTGTCCTTCGCCGGTATCCCGATGATATCACATTCCCGAAGCAATCTCACGGCCTTGACGGTCAGCAGCTCCGGGTCCCCCGGTCCTACCCCAATCCCATATATTTTTTTCATTATATCACTTCCTTCAGTCTCTGCAAATAGATATTCCGAAACCCAGTTAGAAATTGTTCTTTCCAGACAATTTCTTAATATAGTCAAGGAGCTTTTCATTTCCTGTAAAATTCTTTTCCTCAATATCAAATAACCGTTCTATAAAATCTGCTTCAAAAATCTCCTCCGGTGTTCCGTACCTTTGCACATACTCGCCTTTAAGACAGAGTATTTTATCCGCAACAATTTTTACAAGCTCCAGTTCATGTAATGACATAATAACCGTCAAACCCTTTTTTTCCCGCATTTCCTGTAACAAAAGCAAAAATTCAAGTTTATATTTGATATCCAGATAAGACGTCGGCTCGTCCAATATAACAATCTCCGGCTCCTGACAAAGCGAACGCGCTAACATCACTCTCTGTTTTTGTCCGTCGCTTATTTTATCAAAGTCTTTGTCTGCGATATCCTCTATATACGTAAGTTCCATGATCTCTCTTACGACTTTCCAATCTTCTTCCGACAATACCCCAAACCAGCCGGTATAGGGATAACGTCCTGTCGCAACCACGTCCTTACAACTTTTAAGCTCTGCCCTTATCCTGTCTGTAAATACAACGGACATTCTTTTGGCAAGTTCTTCCGCTTTCATTTCTGACAGAACATCTTCACCTAAATATACCG
This sequence comes from Clostridium sp., assembly GCA_023666975.1. Next base: position 20,954 of record JAMPAW010000012.1, on the reverse strand, counting down.
CTCCGTCAATCAATTCAAGCTGCCTTGCAATACTTTTTAAAACCGTAGATTTCCCTGCACCATTGGGGCCGATCAGGCACAGGATTTCCCCTTTAGGCAATGTGATTTCTATATCCTTTATCAGTGGTTTATTATCATATCCTACACACAGTTTTTTTGTGGAAAAATAATAGTTCTTCATTTTATCTTTTCTTCCCTTTTATAATACAAAGCACCACAGGCACGCCAAAAATAGCCGTCACCGTGCTTATACTCAGTTCTGTCGGCGCAAGTAACGTTCTTGCAAGCAAATCACAAAAAAGACAGAATACGCTTCCACCTATAAAGCAGGCGGGTATCATCACAATAGGTTCCGTTGTATTAAAAAGTTTCTTAATCAGATGCGGAACTGCAATTCCGACAAAAGAAATCGGTCCTGCAAATGCCACGATGCACGCAGATAGAATACTGGAAAAAATCACTATGCACACCTTAAGGAGCGGAAGATTAACCCCTACATTCTTAGCATAAACCTCTCCAAGCTGGTAAGCGGCAAGCGGCTTAGACATCAGAAAAACTGCGATAAACACTATTGAAACCACTACCGCCATAACCTTTACATTCTCCCATGTCATACCCGAAAAGCTGCCCCGCGACCAGTTGTGCAGATTGACGATATCTGCGTCATTGGCAAAAGTAACCACTAATTCTGTCACAGCCGAGCATATGTAGCCAATCATAACGCCGCTTACTACTAACATCGACGCACTATTTATTCTGCGTGACATTAACAATACAAATCCCATCGACAACATAGCACCGATAAATGCGGACATAATCATGACCGTTGACGTCACCCTTATTTCGCTCCCCATAAGGAAAACCATCATAAGCGCAACCACCATTTTCGCTCCCGATGAAATCCCCAGAACGAACGGTCCGGCAATCGGGTTATTAAAAAAAGCCTGTAAAAGGTATCCTGCAAGTGCCAGCGCACCGCCCAAAATCAGTACCGCCGCCACTCTTGGCAGCCTGATATCCCATAAAATACGCATTAACGTTTCATTGCTTTGACGTCCACCAAACGCTTTCATTACATCTGAAAGGCCAATCTTTACGCTTCCGATACAAATATTAAGTATGAAAAAAAGAAATGTACAAACTCCAAGTAATATATATGCGAAAATAATCTTGCTTTTTCTGTTCTTATCCATAGGCTTGTAACCTCTTTGCCGTCGTTTCAATACAGGCGATATATGTAGTGCATATCATCATTTTCTCCCTGAAGCATTTTGTGAATATCTTCAATCAGATAACCTATTGCAAGCGACTGTTGGTACATATCATTAGCAGTACACCACACATTTCCATTCTTTACAGCATTAAAATCTGCCAGCAGCTCACATTTGTTAAGCAGTTCTTCCATATTGGCAACGCCGCCGTCAATGGAACTGTTATATATTAAAAAATCCGCATCTTTTGCTCCGGCATAAAATTCTTCTACCTGTATATTCAAGGTAGAACGCTTTGTTTCCACATCTCCCAGATTAGAAAAAACATATTTTCCGCCCGCAAGCTCGATTATTTTCGGAATATAATCGGAAGACTGACGCACTTGTACCATACCGTTTGAAGTGATAAAAAAGAACGCTACGGTTTTTCCTGTCCTTTCCGCTGCGCTTACCCGTTCAAGAATTTCTGCCTGCTTAGTAAAAATTCTTTCCGCCTCTTCTTCCTTTCCAAGCAACGCCCCATAGAATTTTACCCACTCCACCCTGCCAAGCGGGTGCGACTCATAACTGGAATACTCTATCATCGTAGGAATACCGAAACTTTCAAGATTTTCCACGACTTCGGGTGAATGAGAAATCATCATATTTTCTATGGCAAGCGTGCAATGATTGGAAACAAGCAGTTCATAGTCAGGCTTATTATATTTTCCGGCATAGAGAATATTACCTTTACTCATTTCCTCTTTGGCTTCCTCAATATACCAGCTGCTTTCCGTCTGCCCTGAAAAAGCAATAGAAGTAAGTCCGTCTAACTCGTTAAAAATATTCATTGCTGCAGACGCTACCAGATAAATGTCTTGAACCGGACGCTTAAGCGTCACAACCTCTTTGTCTAAATCCTTCGGCACTTCTTTATCTTCAGGCACAATCAAAAACTGTCTGCCATCAGGTGTTGTCGTCAACATTACATATCCGTCCTTGTAATAATCAACCTTAAAATTCTCGGCGTATTGCAATTCCACGCTGCCTTCATAAACAAGAGCATTGCCTAAAGCAGAGCTGTTGTTTAAAACAGCGCCCGAATCAAAATTCGAGTCCGCCTCTGTTTTGGAAGTATTCAAATGAAAAGTAATCGTATATTCTATTTCGTGCGGTTTACTCATCGCCACGGTATCACCAATAATATCTATTGGCTCATCAAACTTAAGGATAGGAATTTCAAATACGGAATCGCCCTCTGTATTGACAGGCAGATATTTTTCCCCATTCACTATCATGTAATCATAATTCGGGCTGTTCCATTGTACGAGTGCTGTTGCTTTTCCATCTATCGCCGTTACGGATACCGGAGAGAGAATTTCTGCCTTTCCGCTTCCCCCTTTAAAAGTAATATCCATGCTGTATGTGCCATCTTCAAGAAATGATATACTTTCTGCTTCCTCAAGCGGAACCGGATTAGAAACGCTAACCTTATGATCGTACCATTTTCCCTTAGTACCGATTAACGCCAAGTCAAACTCCGTTTCCAATGCCGGAACAGGTACATCAAATCCATAGACTTCTTCCGTCATGCCATCACTGTACGTCACGGTATCTAATGTCGGCATAAGCAGCCCTGCTGCGTCTTTTTCCGCATCTAACGCAAGCCCGGGATAAAGATTTACAATATTTTTAGAGACAAGCGTAATATGGATTATCATTTCCCCATTTTCTACCGTCAGCGTCCCTTTTCCCTCACAAGTCTCATTGACCTTGAACATACTGCTGTCAGTCGTAAACTCCGCCGTATAAATACCGTCCGGAAGTTTATTCGCTTCCTGCGCACCACCACTGTTTCCGCAGCCTCCAACCAAAGCGATTGAAAGAATTGTAATAAAAATTACTATAATTTTCTTCATAGCGATAACCTCAAACCTGCCAATTATTCATTATACATGTCCATCATTCTTCAAACCGGTTAGTTACTCATCGCAGCAGCCGTATGCTCGATATAGAGCTTCTGAACTGCTTCTATGGAACCAAGACCTTTAATCTGCACATCTACGCTTTCAAAGTTTTCCGAAGCATTGAACATACTGAGCCATGAATCCTCATCTTCTCCCGCCATATCGTTATTTGCATGGTCTCCTGCCACAACCATCAACGGACGTAAAATTACTTTCGTATAACCAGCCTGTTTTACTGCATCGATAACTGCCTCGCACGAAGTTTCCTCAGGCTCTCCCTCTACTGTCCCGATAAATGCGTTAGTACAGCCGAGGTCTGTCAACTGTGTCTGCATCTGACTGTAACTTACTTTCGCCGTATGAGAAGTGCCATGCCCCATAAACACAAATGCCGTACCATCTTCCTGTGCTTCAGCCAGACTTCCATAACCCGCATCAGCTACTGCCGCATCAAGAATTGCATTTGCAACCGCTTCCTTGTCTGCATTAACAACCGTTGCATCTGAACCTACCTCACCAAGAAGCGGCTCAGCGACCTTAACCGTTTCAAATTTATCCTTGTATGACGTAACATCTTCCATCAATTCATCATACTCTGCTCCGTGCATCAAATGTGTCGGCTGAACTACCAGATTTTTTACCCCGTTTGCTATCGCACGCTCTAATGCCTGCTTAACATTATCAATTTTTTCTCCGTCTCTTGCCTGAACATGATTAATAATAATCTGCGCCGTAAAAGCCCGCCTTACCGACCAGTCGGGATTTGCTGCCTGTATAGCGTCCTCTATTCCTTTAATATCCTCAATACGGCTGCCATTAAAAGATGTTCCGAAACTTACCACCAGAATTTCATTTTCACCTATATCGTCCTGATTTCTCGCATCATCTTTTGATGCGTCGCCTGTATCCCTGCCAAAATAATCAGGATCTGCGTTTTCACCTTCTACCAGCTCCTTCTGAGCATCCGTCAAGGCATCCCATCCTGCTTTTGCCTGCTCACACTGCTTGTCCGTATCTTCCGTTCTTTCCTGAACATAAATTTCATCAATCATTTCAGCAACCGCATCTGCCGCTTTTTTGTCAGCATCGACAGACATATCTGCTCCGGATTCATCATTTGCCTGTTGAACATTTTCCGATGCCTGCTCTGCCTTGTTTGTACAGCCTGCCAGTGCAGCGGTACAAACAAGTGTAACTGTTAATAAATCGACTACTAATTTCTTCTTCATTTTTCTCCTCTTTTCTCCCTGTTGTTCTCTTTAGGGTATTATTAGATGCACACAGCCACATATGGAAATTAGACGTTTTCAGCGTCATGCGGCTGGCGCATAAAATAAAAATCCTCTACCATAATTTAACTACGGTAAAGGATTTATACGCAAAATAAGCCTGTAGAATATGACAAAACAGACAAATACCCATTGCGGTTTCTACAAGTTGGGAACGTACAACCAATTACTCGTGGTTTGAAACAAATGTTTCCGTACAGCATTCAGGCAGGTCTCCCGGCTTATATATCATCACATCCGCCGTCTTCCCGGTCTCCCAGTGACATAGTGGCTTCTGCTCCTTAATTACGGTGACGAGTTCGTACAGGATTTGCACCTGTTTCCCTTTTCACCAAAACCAACGCACTTTTTCGTACATTGTTTTGACACCTGTATGCTATTATTCAGTTGTCCAAAGTATATCATATTTTTATTTAATGTCAAGAAGGCTCGCACTGAAAGCGGCACTCATTTTTTCACGGCTTCGGCAATTCGTTTAAACTGCTCCGTCACATACCCGTAATTCTCTGGTCTGTGCGGCAGCGTACAGCCTGTACAATCCTTGATTCCAGACTCCGTAAACCGCGGGTTCCCCCCGCATTCCCGTCCGAGAACATACAGCGGACAGTAGCAGAACAGACAGTTGAAGTCCTCCTTTTCCACACCCTCATGGCACGGGAAGTATTCACATTCGCTGTTTTGAAAAAAAGAATAATGTTTCCCTCTCCACTGTTCATCGCCCATCTCCCAAGCACCCCGTTTCCTACGCAATCCGCATATTTTTGCAAATCCCTTGCTGCTTCATTGTAACAGATATATTTTGCTATGGCAATTTATCCTTTTTTTTGTTATGATAAACATACTGTACCGCTCTACTATTTTTACAGGAGAAAAAGCATGAAATTACCCGGCTATTATACTTCCGGCGAATTTGCAAAAATGGCTCATCTGACCGTGCGCACGATTCGCTTTTACGACAAACAAAATATTCTTAAACCTTCCTATGTCAATGAATCCGGTGCCCGCTTTTACACAGATGAGGACTTTGCCCGCTTACAGCAGATTTTACTGCTGAAATACCTCGGCTTTTCTTTAGAAGATATCCGCAATATGACGATTGACGATTCCGAGCACCACATGCTGAAAAACTCGTTAAAACTTCAGCTCAAATTAATCAATGACCGCATTGAACAAATGCAAATGGTTGCCAAGGCAATTGAAGATACCACGAATGCCATTGACAATGAGCAGGAAATCAACTGGAGCCGAATGTTAAATCTTATTCATCTCACCAATATGGAAAACACCCTGAAAAGCCAATACGAAAATGCGACCAATATCTCTGCCAGAATCAATTTACATAAGCTTTATGCCACCAATACACAGGGTTGGTTTCCCTGGATATACGAGCAGTGTCGGCTTGCAGACAATATGGATATTCTGGAACTCGGCTGCGGAAACGGTGCCCTCTGGAGAGAAAATTATCCTCTTCTGCCAGAGCATATCCGGGTTACGCTAAATGATATCTCGGAGGGAATGCTGCGGGACACCCGCAGGGAGATAGAGCTTCTCCAGCCGGAGCAGACGAGATTTACTTTTCACGCTTTCGACTGCCACCAAATTCCCTATGAGGACGGGAGCTTTGATTTGATTTTGGCCAATCATGTTCTGTTCTACTGCGATGAACTGACCGGGGTTTTTAACGAAATCCGGCGTGTATTAAAGCCCGGCGGAGCTTTTATCTGCAGCACCTACGGCGCCTCCCACATGAAGGAAATCACCAGTCTCGTCCAAGGGTTTAACAGTCTGATTACGCTGTCCGCCGACAAGCTGTACGAACGCTTCGGCTTAGAAAATGGTGCCGCTTTATTAGCACCTTATTTTGCCGATGTCCGCATGGAAATCTATCACGATTCCCTGAAGGTAAACCAGGCCGAGCCTCTGATTGAATACATCTTATCCTGCCACGGCAACCAGAATCAGTATATCTTAGACCGCTACAAGGATTTCCGCACCTATGTGGAGAAAAAAACCGGAAAAGGGTTTTCTATCACGAAGAATGCCGGCATATTCATTTGCAGAAAATAATCCAATATTCAAAAAAGTGCTTGCAGGTGACGTTACGTCACCCTATATAATATTACCAAAAAATGAACATACTAGTTGAAAATACGCAAAAAACAATTACCCCTAAGGAGGCACGATATTGATGAAAGGAATTATTTTAGCCGGCGGTTCAGGCACTCGCCTTTATCCGCTTACCAGAGTAACTTCAAAACAGCTACTGCCAATTTACGACAAGCCGATGATCTACTATCCGATGTCCGTTTTAATGAATGCCGGAATCCGGGAAATCCTGATTATCTCAACGCCTCAGGACACTCCACGGTTTCAGGAGCTTCTAAGCGACGGTCATCAGTTTGGCGTATCGCTTACCTACGCTGTCCAGCCAAGTCCGGACGGTCTGGCGCAGGCCTTCATCATCGGTGAAGAGTTTATCGGAAACGATACGGTTGCCATGGTTTTAGGCGATAATATATTTGCCGGACACGGATTAAAGAAGCGGTTAAAGGCGGCTGTCGAAAATGCGGAGAGCGGACAGGGTGCCACGGTATTCGGCTACTATGTAGACGACCCGGAACGCTTCGGTATCGTAGAATTTAATGCCGACGGCAAAGCCGTTTCGATTGAGGAGAAACCGCAAAAGCCAAAGAGCAACTATTGTGTAACCGGCCTCTATTTCTATGACAACCATGTTGTGGACTATGCCAAAAACCTGCAGCCAAGTGCCCGCGGCGAGCTGGAGATTACCGATTTGAACCGCATTTATCTCGAAAAGGGCAATCTCAACGTGGAGCTGCTGGGACAGGGATTTACCTGGCTGGATACCGGAACACACGAGAGCCTTGTGGAAGCCACGAATTTTGTCAAGACAATGGAAGACCACCAGCACCGTAAGATCGGCTGTCTGGAAGAGATTGCCTATCTGAACAACTGGATTTCCAGAGAAGATGTGCTAAAGGTCTATGAGCTTTTGAAAAAGAATCAGTACGGACAATACTTGAAAGACGTTTTAGACGGCAAATATCTCGATGTACTGCACTAATTCATTAATGAAAAGGAGAAAGAGTTATGACTATTATTGTAACCGGCGGAGCCGGATTTATCGGAAGCAACTTTATTTTTCATATGTTAGACAAATATCCCGACTATCGTATTGTTTGTCTGGACTGCCTGACCTACGCAGGTAATCTGTCCACACTTGCACCTGTTATGGACAATCCTAATTTTCGATTTGTAAAGGAAAGCATTACCGACCGTGAGGCAGTTTACCGGTTATTTGAAGAAGAGCATCCGGATATCATTGTAAACTTTGCTGCGGAAAGCCATGTTGACCGTTCCATTGAAAATCCGGAGGTATTCTTAGACACAAACATCAAGGGAACGGCTGTCCTTATGGACGCCTGCCGGAAATACGGGATTACCCGTTATCATCAGGTATCGACCGACGAGGTATACGGCGACCTGCCTTTGGACCGGCCGGATTTGTTCTTCACAGAGGAAACGCCAATCCACACCAGCAGCCCGTACAGCTCTTCCAAGGCTGCCGCCGATTTGCTGGTATTAGCCTACCACAGAACCTATGAGCTTCCGGTAACCATCAGCCGCTGCTCCAACAATTACGGACCATATCATTTCCCGGAAAAACTGATTCCGCTTATGATTGCCAACGCATTAAATGACAAGCCCCTGCCCGTCTACGGCAAAGGTGAAAATGTGCGCGACTGGCTCTACGTCGAAGACCACTGTAAAGCAATTGATTTAATCATTCACAACGGCCGGGTCGGCGAGGTCTATAACATTGGCGGACATAACGAGATGACCAATATCGACATTGTCAAAATTATCTGTAGAGAATTAGGGAAACCGGAAAGCCTGATCACCTATGTAACCGACCGCAAGGGCCACGATATGCGCTATGCGATAGATCCGACCAAAATACACAGTGAGCTGGGCTGGCTGCCGGAAACCAAATTTGCAGACGGTATCAAAAAGACCATTCAGTGGTATCTGGACAATAAAGAATGGTGGGAAACCATTATTTCCGGAGAATATCAGAACTATTATGAGAAAATGTACAAAAACCGCTAATCACCTTTTACCAACAATGCAACAAGTTACAGAAACGGAGATATAGTTTTATGAAAATATTAGTGACCGGCGTGGCCGGACAATTAGGCCATGATGTGATGAACGAATTAGCCAGACGTGGCATAGAAGGGATAGGCAGTGATATTGCCGAATCCTACAGCGGCGTTGACGACGGCTCTGCCGTTACTCAGATGCCCTACGTCCCGATTGATTTAACAGACAGCGAGACAACGGAAGCCCGTATTATCTTTGAACAGCCGGACGCCGTTATCCATTGCGCCGCCTGGACTGCCGTTGACGCTGCCGAAGATGAGGAAAACCAGCACAAGGTCCGGGGCATCAATTTTGGCGGCACCAAAAATATTGCAAAGGTATGTGCACAGTTAAATATTCCGATGATGTACATTTCAACGGACTATGTATTTGACGGACAGGGAACTGAGCCTTGGCAGCCTGACTGTCAGGATTACAAACCGCTTAATGTATACGGTGCAACCAAGCTTGCCGGCGAACGCGCAGTAACCGGCAATCTGGAAAAATTCTTTATCGTGCGAATCGCATGGGTATTCGGTACAAGCGGTAAAAATTTTATCAAAACCATGTTAAATCTCGGAAAAACGCACAGCGAAATCAAGGTGGTCAACGACCAGATCGGCACACCTACCTACACCTACGACTTGGCCAGACTTCTTGTCGATATGATTCAGACGGATAAATACGGCTATTATCACGCAACCAACGAAGGCGGCTACATTAGCTGGTATGATTTTACGAAAGAAATTTTCCGGCAGGCAGCAGAATTGGGACATTCGGAATACGGAGAAGACTTCATTACCGTCACTCCGGTTACGACGGCAGAATACGGCATGTCAAAGGCTGCCAGACCATTCAACAGCCGTCTGGATAAAAGCAAGCTTGCCGCTAACGGTTTTGAACCGCTTCCGGACTGGAAAGATGCACTGAGACGTTATCTGCAGGAGATTCCGTTTTAGAATGATAGGAAAAGGAGAAAACAAAATGGGACAAATCAACGTTACCAAGTGTCCGATTGAGGGATTGTATGTTATCGAACCGACCGTACACGGAGATACAAGAGGATATTTCATGGAAACCTATAACCAAAAGGATATGGAGGAAGCCGGACTGACCATGCAGTTTGTACAGGATAATCAGTCCTGCTCTACAAAAGGCGTGCTGCGCGGACTGCATTTTCAAAAAGAGTTCCCGCAGGGCAAATTAGTGCGGGTGATTAAAGGAACTGTTTTTGATGTGGCCGTGGATTTAAGAAGCGACAGCAAGACCTACGGGCAATGGTTCGGCGTGGAATTATCGGAGGAGAACAAAAAGCAATTTTATATTTCAGAGGGCTTCGCACACGGTTTTCTTGTCCTCAGTGACATTGCTGAATTCTGTTATAAATGTACCGACTTTTACCATCCGGGAGACGAGGGTGGCCTTGCCTGGAATGACCCTGAAATCGGCATCAAATGGCCGCAGCTCCTAGGCGAATACAACGGTACAGCCTCAGCAGAGAGCTATCGGTTAGCGGACGGCACAGCCCTTAATTTAAGTGATAAGGACCAGCTCTGGAGCGGTTTAAAGGATACATTTCGATTCTAGCTTTCTCAACGCTTCCGACGCCGAAACCGAAGACTGGCACAAACAGAAAAGCAACAGCAGGCAGTGACCTTTTCATTTGTCGCTGCCTGCTGTTTTCGATAATGCTTCTCTTCGCAATTACCTGCTACTCTTTCATCGTTTTGCCGGCAAGCCGCTTTTCTTCCTCTCTCATATCCATGGATAATCTGGTCAAATCCTTCACATATGTTATATGCCGCCGGTTCAGGTACGAATTAACAAACGGCATCAAATAGAACTTTTTGACGACAATCTCTTCGGCAAGGTTAATCTCGGTTCTCTTTTCTCCCCACGAAAAAAGCATACACGCCCACCGGCCTTTCATGTCCTCATTCTCCATTTCAAATTCCCAATGCCTGTATTTGATTTCCTGCACAACCGTACAAGTGATAGCATCTCCCCCGCTTGTATACTGTATAAACTGCTTCTCATTGATAATTTCTATCCTAACCAAATCACTCCGCCAAGAATAATTTTCCAGAGAGGTCAGCACATCCCACATCACCTCAATAGAAAAGGGAAGCTTAAATCGTGCATTAACAACTGCCATACTTCACTCCTCCTAAACTCTATCGAACAACCCGACAACCACAGGACTTGCCTATTACAGCAAAGTACTCCTCAGTTCCTCACCACTTTTTGCGCTGAGATATGCCGGTGCAATGTCAAAGACTGTTTTGCATCCGGTTTGTCCCTCACACGAGAGGCGATAGGCCGCCCTTGCATAAGCTACGATAACGGAAGCCGTAAATTCCGGATTAGAATCCAATTTGAGACTGTACTCGATTACATGGTTGTTCTCTTCCTGCCAGCCGGTCTTTCCCGAACGAATGACAAATCCGCCGTGAGGAATACCGCTATGCTTGTCAATAAGCTCCTCTTCACTGATGAAATGCACTGTCGTATCATAATCGGCAAAATAATTTGGCATTGTCTTAATCTCCTGCTCTACCTTTGCCGCATCAGCACCTTCTTCCAGTACGACAAAACACTCTCTTGTATGCTTCTGTCTGGTCGTAAGCTCCGGATTTTTCCCCTCACGCACAGCTTGTAATGCACTCTCGACGGGAATTGTATACTGCTTTGCATTCTTCACTCCTTCAATTCGGCGGATTGCATCGGAATGTCCCTGACTGACCCCTTTTCCCCAAAACGTATAATCCTTGCCTACCGGCAAAATTGCATTCGCATACATTCGATTCAGTGAAAACATTCCGGGGTCCCAGCCCACAGAGATAATCGCAAGTTTTCCGTTTTCCTTTGCCGCTTTATCCACATTTTCAAAATGCTCAGGAATCTTAGCATGCGTATCAAAGCTGTCGACCACATTAAACAGCTTGACATACTCCGGCGTCTGTTCAGGAAGGTCGGTCGCACTTCCACCACAAAGAATCATCACATCAATTTTGTCTTTCCAATTCCCTACATCGGAAATCTTACATACTTCGGCTCCTTTCGTCAAAATTGAAACTGCCGCCGGCTCTCTCCTTGTAAAAACAGCTGCCAGCTCCATATCCGGATTCTGCTTAATCGCACACTCCACACCTCTGCCAAGATTTCCGTATCCTAATATTCCAATCCTTATACTCATCATTCTTTCTCCTTATCAAAATAATTATCCTGTTAAAATAATACCACTCTTTTTACTTACTTTCAACAATTATCGTCGCTCTTCTGTCTGTTTCTGATTTTTTATGCTTACAAAAAAATGCAATAAGCAGGGAGCTGAATTCCCGTCTTATTGCATTTTTCCATTTGACTCTTATGGCAGTCTGCCAAGGTCAAACAATTCCGCTGCTTACACAAGCTTAACTGTATTTAGCTTTACACCCGGACCCATAGTAGAAGAAAGTGTAACACTTCTCAAATACTGTCCTTTGGCAGCAGATGGCTTAACCTTAATAATTTCATCTATTAACGCTTGGAAGTTGTCTGCTAACTGCTCCTCCGTAAAGGAAACCTTTCCAACTGGCACGTGAATAATGTTGTTCTTGTCAAGTCTGTATTCAATCTTACCGGCTTTGATATCATTAACCGCTTTCGTCACGTCCGGAGTTACCGTACCTGCCTTCGGGTTAGGCATTAATCCCTTCGGTCCTAATACACGTCCCAAACGACCGACTACACCCATCATGTCAGGAGTTGCAACCACAACGTCAAAATCCAGCCATCCATCATTCTGAATCTTTGGAATCAACTCCTCACCGCCGACATAATCCGCACCGGCAGCCTGAGCCTCGTCAATCTTCTCACCCTTTGCAAAAACCAAAACCTTAACGGTTTTACCTGTTCCGTGAGGAAGAACAACTGCACCACGAATCTGCTGGTCTGCATGACGGCCGTCCAGTCCCATTCTCAAATGAGCCTCAACAGTCTCGTCAAACTTTGCACTTGCCGTCTTTTTCACGAGTGCAACAGCTTCCGGAATATCATAAACCTGTGTCTTGTCTACAAGCTTTGCAGCTTCAACATATCTTTTACCTTTTTTCATTACTATAAACCTCCTGTGGTATTATCGGGAGCGACCCTCCCACTTTGCTTTTGGGGGTTATACCCACCAAGTTCTCAACTTATCCGCTCTACTAAACTCCGGCTTCGCCCTCGTTAAGTATCGGGATAGACTTTCGTACTAAACTCAACCTTCGTCCTTGGCTCGGTTTCACCAAGTTCTCAACGTCGCCTTGTAAGCTCGAAAGCACCTCGCTAACGGCGGCGACATAGCTACGACTAGGTTCAACCTTCGCCCTTGGCTCGGTTTCACCAAGTTCTCTGCTAATCTTCAACAACAATTCCCATGGAACGGGCTGTTCCGGAAATCATGCTGATTGCTGCCTCAATGCTGCCTGCATTTAAATCCGGCATCTTAAGCTCTGCGATTTTCTGAACCTCAGCTTTAGAAATAGTAGCAACCTTGTTTTTATTCGGAACTGCAGAAGCCTTTGTCAGCTTACATGCTTTCTTTAATAAAACTGCAGCCGGCGGAGTCTTTGTAATAAAACTAAAACTTCTATCCGCATAAACAGTAATTACCACCGGAATAATCAAATCCCCCTGGTCTGCTGTCTTAGCGTTGAACTGCTTTGTAAATTCTACGATATTAACACCGTGCTGACCTAATGCCGGTCCAACCGGTGGTGCAGGAGTTGCCTTGCCTGCCGGAATCTGTAATTTAATATAACCTTCAACTTTCTTAGCCATTTCTATTTCCTCCTAAATCATGTGGTCATACGGGATTACCCTCCCACTGCTTGTCATCAATTTGTGAAACAAACCGATTGCTTGTCCATGTGCCATCTCAAAACGACTTAGAGGCACATGATTCCTCATTAATCAATTTTTGTAACATCCATAAAACTTATTTCCACAGATGTAGCACGACCAAAGATATCCACTTCAATCGTCACTGCCTGTTTGCCCGTGTTGATATCCGTAATCGTACCTACTGTACCCTCCCAGGCACCGGATACTACTCTGACCGTATCACCCACTTCTACATCAATTTCCATCTCCGGAACCCGAATTCCCAGATTCTTCATCTCCGATTCGGTAAGCGGTACCGGCTTTGAACCCGGTCCTACAAATCCGGTCACGCCTCTCGTATTACGAACAACATACCATGTGACATCATTCATAATCATATTAATCAGCACATATCCCGGAAACAGTTTTTTGGAAACCTGCTTCTTGACACCGTTTTTCAGTTCCACGACATCCTGTAACGGAACCGTCACCTCCAAAATCTGGTCGCCAAGCTTTCTGTTCTCAATCGTCTTCTCGATATCGGCCTTAACCTTATTCTCATATCCAGAATAGGTGTGTGCTACATACCATCTTGCTTCGCTATTATTCTCTGCCTCTGCCATGTTCTCACCCACCTTAACCGATAATGAATGTCAGACCAATCTGCATAACCCAGTCAATCGCCGCAATCATACAACCGATTACGATTGCTGCAATAATCACTGCCACAGACTGTTTACCAAGAAGCTTCTTGTCGGGCCAAATAATTTTACGGAATTCATTTTTCAACTCAGTGAAACTACTTCTTTTAAAAGATGCTTCATTCTCGTTCGCCATCTTATATCACCTCCGTAATTCTGCTTACTTGGTCTCTTTGTGTAAGGTATGAGCCTTACAAAACGGACAATATTTTTTCAGTTCCATACGCTCAGTGTGGACTCTTTTGTCCTTGGTCAAATTGTAATTACGCTGTTTACAATCTGTACATGCCATTGTGATTTTCACTCGCACAACTTCCACCTCCATTTTAAATTGTCGATACCTTTTCCCTGTCCACAGACCCAAGCGTTACCGGATATATTGTAAAAGACTATCCTAAAATCTGCACACAAAAAAAAAGCCCCGGCTTTCGCCGCAGACTATAGAATAGCAGATAGCATGAAAAAAGTCAAGAAAAAATCACGATAACTTGTTTTTTACTTTTTCTGACCAGTCTTCTCCACCGCATACCCCCACAAAAAAATGCAGCAAGACAGGACTGACTGCCTCCTGTCTTACTGCATTTCTACATTTATATTCACTCTCTATCGTTTACATCATCTTATCTATCATGGCCAAAACTTCTTTCCCTAACTCATCAGACAGCACCTTCGCCTCGTCCAAAGATGTCCCTTTTACGCCATAGTAGAATTTCACCTTTGGCTCAGTTCCCGAAGGTCTGACGCAGAGCCATGCATCCTCAGAAAGGTCATAATAGAGCACGTTTGAACTCGGAAGCCCGGTTGCGGTAACCTCACCGGTTGCAAGATTCTTAACCGTATCTTTCTTGTAATCTCTTGCCGACAATACGTCATATTTACCGATTCTTGCAGGAGTGTTTTCCCTTAACGTATTCATAATCTCCTGAATTTTGGCAAGTCCCTCAATGCCCTTCAGGGAGACCGACTGAACCGCATCGATGCAGTAGCCGTATTTGTCATACATATCCAGCATGGCATCCCATAACGTTTTGCCCTGTCCCTTGAAATACGCCGCTGCCTCACAAAGTGCCATTGTGGCAACAATCGCATCCTTATCTCTCGCATGTGTTCCAATCAGACAGCCGTAGCTTTCCTCAAAGCCAAAAAGATAAGTTCCCTTGCCGGACGTCTCAAAATTAAGAATCTGCTGTCCGATATATTTGAAACCGGTTAACACTTCAATCAACCGGATACCGTAAGCCTTAGCAATCTCATCTGCCAGATTAGAGGTTACAATCGTTTTAATCAGTGCACCGTCCTCCGGCAAAGAACCGTTGACCGCCTTCATCTGGCTGAGCTCATAATCTGCCAGCAGGCAGCCGGACATATTACCGGTCAACGTAATATACTCTCCTGATTTTGTATCTTTCACATAGACGCCGAGACGATCCGCATCCGGGTCCGTTGCCAGCACCAAATCAGCATCCTTTTCCTTTGCCAGCTTGAGTGCGAGCGTAAATGCCTCCTCTGCCTCAGGATTCGGATAGCTGACAGTAGGAAATTCACCGTCTGGCAGCTCCTGCTCCGGAACCACATAAACATTCTCAAAGCCAATCTCCTTCAATACTCTTCTTGCAGGAATATTACCTGTTCCGTGAAGAGGCGTGTAAACGATCTTCAACTCCTTGCCATATTTATCTATACAATCCTGATGAATGACCAGCTTCTTAAGCTCCGCAATATAAGCGTCATCGACCTCTGACCCGATTGTCACATAAAGACCTGCCTTTTCCGCCTCTGCCTTGTCCATCGTCTTGCAGACCGATAAGTCCGTAATCGCCTTCACTTCGTCCATAATGCCGCTGTCATGCGGAGGCGTAATCTGCGCACCGTCCTCCCAATACACCTTATACCCGTTATATTCCGGCGGATTATGACTTGCCGTCACATTAATGCCGGCGATACAGCCCAAATGCCGGACAGCAAACGACAGCTCCGGTGTCGGTCTTAACGACTCAAAACGATAGGCTTTAATTCCGTTGGCCGCCAGACAGAGAGCCGCTTCCTCCGAAAATTCCGGCGACATTCTGCGGGAATCATAGGCAATTGCCACACCCTTTCTCTCACCGCCCTGCTTTTTTATGTAATTTGCCAACCCCTGCGTTGCCCGACGCACTACATAAATATTCATGCGGTTTACACCGGCACCGATAATCCCTCTCAATCCTGCCGTACCAAACTCCAGGTCAGCGTAAAATCTCTCCTTAATTTCCCCCTCATCATTTGCAATCGATGCAAGCTCCTTCTTGGTGTCTTCATCAAAATACGGATTCTTCATCCACTCCTCATAAATCTGCTTGTAATCCATTTCAAACCCCTTTCTGAACGACCGCTCACGCAATTATTCATTTATTGAATCAGGCTGGTAATCGAAATCAAATCGTCATACTTTAATGTTTCGTCCTTACCGTCGTCGGTAAATGTCACCGTATAACTCTTTGATAAATATCCCAGCATGCTCAGTGTAATTATATGACTTCCGGTAACTTTTGTAAAGGACATCGGCGCAATTCCGATATATTCTCCGTCAAAATAGATAGTCACCCCGCTGGGTGCCGCAACGGTAACTTTATTCGCCGTTTTTGTCCCCTCCGCATTCGCCACATCTTTTACATTGTCATCTTCGGAGGACTGCGTAGTAGCAGTCTCCGTCGTTGCCGTAGAAGTACTTTTTTCCGTAGTAGTGCTGGTCGTCGCCGCCGTAGTGCTGCTCTGGGTTGAATCGCCCTCCGCCAGCAATGTATATTCCTTAATTTTGTAAGCATATTTGACATTAAATGAGGCACTGTAGGTCTGATATCCCTCAGCAGTAATATAGATTTTGTGCTTGCCATAGACAAGCTCCACTGCCCCCTCTGTATTAATCCTTTTGCCGTCGATATAAACTGCCGCATCAGCAGGCGTCACACTGAACAGCACCGAACCGGTCAGCTTGGGTTCAATCGCCAAATCGGCCAGTGACAAATCCAGCTCCTGGTTTTTCAACACCTCTACCTCCTTGGTCCCCACATCATCACCCTTGGAAATCCGGAGCGTATATTTCCCCTCTCTGACGGTCAGCAACATGTCCTCCGTCACGGGGACAATGACATCATAACCGATTTCTACCATGCCTCCGATATAGGAAGCATAATCTGATAAACGCACATAGCCATGTCCCAATTCCACATACACCGAACATACTAAGTCGTTATACAGCCATACGGTCAGCTGATCCTCCGAACAGATTTCATCGAGTCCGATTTCCGTGTTATCAGAGAAGGCACATATACTATTACTCATCTGATAAACTCTGCCGTCAATCCTGACCGTCTTTTCCAAATAATCAATCTCGGCACCGGAAATTTCATCTAACCGCTGAACCATATCATTGGCGCTCATATAAAGCGAAACCAGCTTATTACGGTTTGCGTCATAGACAATATCCACCATGCTCCCCAGCTTCACCTGCGATATAGACATGATATCTCCGTATTTGTCTTTGATGTCCGCCCCTCCTGTATAGCTCAGCTCAAGCTCCGTCTCACCATTTACGCCCCTTAAGGTAATCTCTCCGTTCACCTCGTCTAAACGGCTGACCACAGCAAACACGGAAATATTATTGGCCGGCTCTACTTCATCATCATGGGAAGGCGCCACGACCCTTCCGTTACCGCAGCCGGCAACACCAAAAAGAATCCCCTGCATAAGCAGTAAAAACACAATGCCCCGATAGGTTAATCTCTTCCTCTGTATATCCATAATCCATTCCTCTCCTGCAGCCAATCTTGCAAAACCTCTGGTTATCCGCCGAACTGCCGTCTGCGCCGCCTTTATTCATGCGGCAGTTCGTTTTTCCTATTATATAACAAAGCACGTGAAAATGAAAAGGGTAAAATTTGTATTTTGCCTCTGCCTAAATGATGTATTGTTTTTTATACTGCTCCAGCAGCTTCTGCTTTTCCTCCTCCTGTAAAATCACCGTCTCCAGCTTTTCTACATATTTCGGCGACAGAAATGCCTTATTTGTATTATAATAGCCGTTGGCAATTTTCCAAAATTTCTCCGGATAGGAAAATAGGATATACATATAATGATAATCCCCCGGAGAAAGTGTAATATATTCCGAATATATTTTCAAAACCGCTCTCAACAGTCCAAATTCAAAATGATTCTTTTCCATTACTTTTCGTGCGAAGCGATAGAGGTCATTTAACTGATTTCCTCTCGAAAACCGCTCAAAATGGACAATCGCCTCCGAGCTTTCATCAAGAAGCACATTATGATGATTATAACTGCCATGACAAATACCATAATGCTCATGGAATACATCACCCTGTTCCTGAAGCACCTCAGACAACATTTCCACACAGGTCATTCCCTGGTTGTAATAATCCCAAAACACCTGTAAAAAAAGAGTTTCAAAGGCGTTTTTACGCTTCACCTTCAGCACAAACTTTTGAATCTTCTTCAACTCTACATTATGACGGACAAACATATTCTTAATATCAGAATCACTGTTATATTCGTATGCATCCTCTTGCTTTTGCTCCGCTTCACTCTCGTTTTTCCGTCCGTCTCGCTCTCCACTGTCTCCTCTATGCCCTTCACCTTCCCGGTCGTCCGGCATTTTGGCACTCCCGCTTCCGGCTTCGGCACTCCTTAATGCCTCCTCCAATGCCTGCTGGCTGATTTCATAAACATAAGAAATCTTCTCAAGCTCCTCTCCGTTGGCAATGGCATTCTTAATCTCCTCCACCTGCTTTTTTTCTTTTTCACGGAGGCTGTTCTGCCATGCGTCCTGAAACTGGTATACAATCTGTTTTCCATATATATGAAACTGCGCCAGCGCCTTCACTGCCCGCAGAATTTCCGAAGGGTTGTGCATATCACATTCATTTCCCTCAAAATGCTTTTTTAAGACAAACGGCTGCCGGTATTTGTCACAGGTAAACAGCCTCCCGTCTCTGTTGGGAATCAAGCAGTCCAAATTTCGGCATCCCGCCTCTTCAAATAATTGTTTCAGTACATATTCCTGCTCCAGCCTGGTCACACTGCCACGAAACGGTTCCAGAATGCGCAGCCCCTCCGTTGTGGTCAGAATCGTGGCACCTCTCCCTTTTCTTGTGGCAAGGATTTCCATGTCGTACTGTTCATATACTTCAGCAAGTTTTTCAGACATAAAAACACCCCCTCCTTACTTTTTCATCTTATGAGGGGGATTCAAAAAATATCACCTTAATTTAAAAATCTTCAACCAGTGCCAACAGGTCTTCCACCGTATTCAATTCCGGATTATCCAGCACACAGTCTAACAGGTAATCCAGCATACTGCCAAGCTCCTTGCCGGGCTTCATGCCATGGTCGATCAAATCTTTTCCGGTAACCGCCAGCTCCTTACGGGTAAGACACTGCTTCTCCTCCACAATCCGGCGGTAATATCCCTTTAAGGTCTCCAGATTGTCAAGCTTTTCCTTTCTCATATATTCACTCTGTGCAAGAATGTCGGCCCGTTTAATATAACTGTAGTCTTCAAACAGGTCTGCCCCCATCTTGCTTAATGCCCTGCGAAATGTCCGCAGGGACGGTACTTGTCCCATACCGTAATCATGCCAGAGCACCAGCCGCTTCACCCTTGCAATCGTGGCATTATCAAACTTCAGTCGCACAAGAATCTGCCTTGCCATATCCGCACCCAACTGATTATGCCCGTTAAAATGGTCACCTCTTTCATCACTGGTCTTCGTCGCCGGCTTAGCCACATCATGGAGAAGAGCCGCCCAGCGCAGCCCCTCGTCAGCGGGCACCTCCTGCACGACACGGAGCGTATGCTCTCCTACATTATACTGATGATGCCTGTTATTCTGCTCCGTTTTCATCATGCGGTCAAACTCCGGCAAAACCACTGCCGTTACTCCCAGCTCATATGCCTGCCGCAGCTTTTCCGGGTGCTGCGACACGAGCAGCTTGGTCAGCTCGACATGAATGCGTTCCGCACTGATATCCTTTAAGAACAACGCCTGTTCCCTGATTGCCTCCCTTGTTGCCTCGTCAATTGTAAAATCTAACTGCGCAGCAAAACGGACTGCCCGCAGAATACGCAGTGCGTCCTCATCAAACCGTTCCCGCGGCTCGCCTACGCAGCGAATAATCCTGCGCTTCAAATCTCCGACCCCATCAAAATGGTCCACGATTCCCTCGGTCTCGTTATATGCCATGGCATTGATTGTAAAATCACGACGCTTCATATCTTCAAGAAGGCTTGCCGTATAGGTGACGGAAGACGGTCTTCTATGGTCACTGTATTTACCGTCAACCCGGTAAGTCGTAACCTCATAGCCTTCCCTGCCAAACATTACGGTCACGGTTCCATGGGCAATCCCAGTATCAATGGTTCTGCGAAACAGCGCCTTTACCTCCTCCGGTTTTGCCGAGGTTGTGATATCCCAGTCATCAGGTTCCTTCCCCAGAACTGCGTCCCGGACACAGCCGCCGACAATATACGCCTCATATCCCGCCTTCTGCAATGTATCAATAATTCTGCTGGCATTATCCGGCATGTGAATCTGTATCATTTAAACCGTCTCCTATCTATAACTATCCTAACTCTGCTTATTTTAACACATTTCACCTCCCAACTCTATTATTTTTTTGCATATCTAGGGCAATCGCTTAATGTTTTTTATCGCCATGACACAGAAAAATAAATTTCTGCGCTCTGGCTTGTAATGTTATACTCGCGAACGAAATTGATTGCCGAATCCAACATTTCACCACGGT
>JAMPAW010000129.1 GCA_023666975.1 Clostridium sp. | reverse complement strand
ATATGTTCCCTATAACAAATTTGAAAAAATGTCCTTGACAAGGGGTACAGTTTAGATTGCGGAATGGAAGGAGGAATCAGAAATGTGTGCAACGTTGGAACAAATCATGGCACCGGAGATAGCTGAGCGGGAACGTCTGGCACTTCAGGAAGGTATAGAAAAAGGCATAGAAAAAGGTAGGAAAGAAGGTCGTGAAGAAGGTCGTGAAGAAGGTCGTGAAGAAGGCATAGAAAAAGGTCGTATACTTGCTTATGCCGAATTAGGAGTAAGTATAAAAGACATTGCCAAACAATTTTCATATTCAGTAGAAGAAATCGAGAAAATCATATCCGAAAATAGTGGGAATGAATAAAGTTTAGTATCAGGGAGCCTGTCAAAGCAGACTTCCTGATTTTATCATTTATAGAGAAAATGTAGAGAAATATATTCTATCCTTTCAATACCGATTAAGAAGATGAAAGGAGAAAATATGGAAACAGAAATATGGTTAGAAGATGTCAATAAGTTTTATGGTTCCAAACAGGCGCTTAAGAATATTAATCTCACTATTCCGCAGGGAATGTTTGGACTGCTTGGCAGAAACGGAGCGGGAAAGACAACTTTGATGAAGGTACTTGCAACGTTGCTTCCCGCCAGCAGCGGTGAGATTGACATTTGTGGCGTGCCTGTGGGAAATGCGGGGAAAATCCGGGAAATGACAGGATATCTGCCGCAGGACTTTTCGATGTATGGAAATATGAGTGTATATGAGGCCATGGATTATCTCGGTGTGTTGTCCGGAATGTCAAAGGCAGAACGGAAAACACGTATTCCGGAATTGCTCGAAAGAGTGAATCTGCAGAACAACCACAAGACAAAAGTAAAGGCAATGTCCGGAGGAATGAGAAGGAGACTCGGAATTGCGCAGGCAATTTTACATGACCCTAAGGTGCTGATTGTCGATGAGCCGACAGCGGGTCTGGACCCGGAGGAACGGGTAAGGTTCCGCAACCTGCTGTGTGAGATTGCGGAGAAGAGGATAGTCATATTATCTACGCATATTGTCGGCGATATCGAAGCTACGTGTGAAAATATTGCAATCATGGATGCGGGGGAGATTATTTATAAAGGTACCGTTTCTGAACTGCTCTCCATTGCGGAAGGGAACATTTACACCGCAGATATTTCCCGCATGGAGCTGGAAAAGGTGAAACAGGAGTATCTGGTAACCGGAATGCTGAATCAGGGGAAATCGGTGACGGTACGCTTTCTGTTAAAAAATCCGCAGCAGAGTGTCTTTGAAGGAGCGAAGATGTGTGAAGTCAACGTGGAAGCTGCATATATGTATCTGATGTATAGGGAGCGGGGTGATGTATCATGTTTCTGACGCTGTTAAAAAAGGAGTGTGTCCAGTATTTAAAGAGTGTCACCTATTATATTTTTCTCATTGCACTGGTACTGGATTTCTTTACCCAAATGGGAACTTTTGAAACGGTAGAGAAACCGGAACCGGGAGCTGCGGATTATGGCATGATACATACAACGGACAAGGATTTGATTATGCAGAATGCACTGTCTGACCTGTGGGCGGAATATGACAGGGGACAATATATCACTTATCCGATTGGTTTCTATAAAAAAGTAATATTAAATGATGAGGAGCAGGAACAGGTAAAGCAGATAATATTGCAGATAACCGGTTTGTCGGAGCAGGAACTTGAGGAAGCACAAAGAGAAATAGAAGGGCTGTATCAACAGGCTGTTTCGGAAGACGGCATCACGATGGCTGATGAACAGGCAGCTGCAGCCATTACTGTCAGGCAGGATTTGACGTGGCAGGAATTTTCAGAGCAAATGAAGATTCTGGATAATCTGTTAGGCGGAGGGAGTAAATACAGCGAAGGTGATTTGGCATTTACATGGGGAAAGAAATCCTATGAACAGGCATTGGCGGAATATGAAAGCCTGGTAAAAAATGACAGGGTAACCAATGCATATGCGAGGCTGTTTTGCGATTATGTCGGTATCATGCTGGCAATTCTGCCGGTCTTTCTGGCAGTGACAAGGGCGTTAAGGGACAGGAAAGCACAGGCCGACCAGGTTATCTTTATGAGCGGGGCAGGCTCGGCTTCAATTGTATTTAGCCGTTTTCTGGCTGCCGTGCTGATGACGGTCATTCCGGTGATTATGCTGAGCTGTTCGACGATGCTGCAGTCTGTCTATTATGCAAATCGTATCCATGCGCACTATGATGCGCTGGCATTTATCCGGCATATTGGCTTCTGGCTTCTGCCAACGATACTGGTCAGCCTTGCGGTGGGATTTTTCCTGACGGAACTGACGGACAGTGCCATTGCTATTCTGGTTCAGGGAGCATGGTGGTTTATCAGCCTTTTTATGAGCGGCAGCAATCTGGTCGGAGTGGCAGGCTGGAATCTGATTCCGCGGTTTAATGCCGTAGGGCAATATTCCGTTTATCAGCAGATGAGAGGGCAGCTGATGATAAACCGATTATTTTATACGGGCTTTTCGCTGCTATTGCTCGTGTGTACCGTCTTTGTCTACAATAAAAAACGGAAAGGGGAGTTTGTGGGTGTTGGAACGATGCTTCGGAATCGCAAAAGCTAACTTAAAGCACAATCTGTTTTCACACTGTGTGATTGCCGTTTTTCTCTGTGCCGTGACACCGTTGATTATGGGCGTGGAGAATTTAGAAGAGCTGCAGGTCGCAAAAATAATAGAATTTTACCTGGGATTTTTAGGAGTGATCCTTCTGATACCGCTGTTTCTTCCGGATACCAATAAGGATATCCGGGATTTGACTGCCTCGAAGAAAACACCGATTACCGGCGTCCGTTTGATTCGGCTGTCGGAGGCGGTAGTATGCCTTGCCCTAATCCTTTCGGTATATTTATATGCGCTAAAACTGAATAACTGCAGCTTCCGTTATGGAGCTTGTCTTTATGCGGCAATCGCAAACTGTATATTTATGGGCGGCATAGGACTTTTGTTTTACAGTTTCATTGACAATATCGCACTGGCTTATATGATGCCGTTTTTGTATTTTATTATTTCTGAGGGAAGCGGTAGAAAATATCTGGGCAAATTCTGGCTTTTTGCGTTAAGTGCAGAGGAAGATATTGCGGAAAAGGGATATCTTTTGGCGGCAGGGCTTATCATGATTGCGGCGGCACTGATGATACGGAAGTGCAGAAGAGAATAGGCGGCAGCGCAGTTTAAGAATACAGGTTCTATTTTTGCGCATATCCCCGTATATTTAGGTAATTGCGAAATTTTGTTTTCAAAATATTCGTTTACAATATCGAAGAGGGGGATTAAATGTGCTGAATTATCTGTGGGCGGGAATGATTTTATTTGGAATTGTGGTGGCCGCTTTTCAAGGAAATCTGAATGCCGTGTGCGAGGGAGTGATTGCGTCCTCGAAAGAAGCCGTAGAACTTCTTTTTGTTATGGCCGGAGTAGTGAGCATGTGGAACGGTCTGCTTTACATTGCACAAAACTCCGGTCTGGTGGAGAGCCTTACGCAGAAAATGAAGCCGGTATTAAAAATTCTGTTCCCACATTTGCCAATCGAACATGAAGCGGCCCGGTACATATCTGCCAATTTTATCGCCAATATCCTGGGGCTTGGATGGGCCTGTACGCCGACCGGACTGCAGGCAATGAAGGCCTTACAGCAGTTAGAAGCGGAGAGGGGAAATGATAAACGGGTTGCCAGTGACGAGATGTGCACATTTTTGCTGTTAAATATTTCATCGCTGCAGTTGATTCCCATTAATATGATTGCCTACCGGAGCCAGTATGGCAGTGCAAGCCCGGCAGCGGTGGTGGGTCCGGCACTGCTGGCAACGGCGCTGACTACTGTGCTGGCCTTCATCATCTGTAAAGTGCTTTGCATGCTTGGGAAACGGGGAGGGCGGCTATGATACGTTTCTTGAATTTTCTTTCTGTCTTTTTGATTCCTCTGGTCATTTTTTATATTGTGGGATACGGGATAATCAACAGGAAACCGGTTTTTGAAGATTTTGTGGAAGGCGGAAAAAAGGGTTTCCAGATTATTTTCGATATTGCACCGACGATTGTCGGGCTTTTGGTGGCAGTGGGCGTATTGAGAAGTTCTGGAGCTTTGGATTTGCTAAGCTCGTGGCTTGAACCAGTGGCAGAACTGTTTCATATTCCTGTGGAAATACTTCCGGCTGGTATTGTCAAAATGTTCTCTGCCTCCGGTGCAAATGGTCTGCTGTTTGACCTTTTCAAAGAATTTGGAACGGATTCCTATATCGGCATGGCCGCATCAATTCTGTTGAGTTGTACAGAAACGCTGTTCTATACTGTCTCGGTCTATTTGATGAGTGTCGGCATCGGGAGGTCACGCTGGACAGTTCCGGCCGGTATCGTGATAGCAATCAGCAGCGTGTTTATCAGCGTATGGATTGCAGGGGCGGTCGCTCACTCCATGTCCGTGTTTTAAGTGTTCAGGCAAATCCGCGCAGATGGGCCTGCGAAAAAAAGCAATGAAAATCTTGCGCAGATTCCTCCTGTGTGATATTCTAATATTGTATTTTACAAAGTGACATGATTTTCAATAGGGATAAAATCAGGAGGTATACTTATGCAGGACAGATGTGGCATTGACCAGTATGTGAGGAGTATTCCGGATTTTCCGGAAGAAGGGATTATTTTTCGGGACATCACGTCCATAATCCAGAGTCCGGAAGGATTGAAGAAATCCGTGGACGGAATGATAGAGAGTCTTAAAGGGGTCGATTTTGATATTGTAATCGGACCGGAATCCAGAGGGTTTATTTTTGGTATGCCTGTGGCATATATGCTGGGAAAAGGATTTGTGCCCGTCCGCAAGAAGGGAAAGCTTCCGTGTGAGACGATAGAAAGGGAGTATGCACTGGAGTACGGCACTGCCGTGATCGAAATGCATAAAGATGCAGTGAAACCGGGAGATAAAGTAGTCATTATAGACGATCTGATTGCTACCGGGGGAACCATGGAAGCGATTATTGATATGGTGGAGAGTCTGGGAGGAGAAGTAGTCCGAATCCAGTTTGTCATGGAACTGGCGGGACTTAAAGGACGGGAACGTCTTGGCAAGTACAATGTAGATTCACTGATTATCTATGACGGCAAATGATATATGGCTATATTGTACAGCGAATGCTTTGAAAATATGGGTTTCGCAAACACCTATGAATAAATAGGAGAGGGAGGTGGAAAATATGAGTATAGCAGTACAGGTGATATCCTGGCTGTCACTTGCGGCAATTTTCCTTGTGATTGAGATTATCACACTTGGACTTACGACGATATGGTTTGCCGGCGGCGCATTTATTGCAGCAATTGCATGCCTTTGCCATGCGGGTTTAGTCGTTCAGGTCATTTTGTTTTTGGTGGTGTCCATTTTGTTATTGTTTCTGACAAGACCGCTTGCAGTCAAGCATTTGGATGCCAACACGGAAAAGACGAATGCCGAATCGCTGATCGGACAGACTGCAGTTGTATTGCAGGAGATTAACAATCTTGCAGGAACAGGACAGGCGAAAGTAAACGGTATGGAGTGGACGGCAAGGGCACAAAGTGATGATGAAATCATTCCGGCAGGTGTTCAGGTTGTTATCCACGAAATCCAGGGTGTGAAGCTAATCGTGGGAGCAAAAGCTGAGCAGCCGGCAGATACGGCAGAGCAGGAGAAATGATGATTAGATAAGAGAAAAGGAGAACATTATGTCAGGTATAGGATTTTTAGTCTTTTTGGTATTTGTGGTAATTATAGTTGTGATGAGCAGCATTCGCGTTGTTCCGCAGGCGCATGCCTATGTCATTGAACGTCTGGGAACATACACGGGAACATGGTCCGTAGGACTGCACTTTAAGACACCGGTTATCGATAAGGTTGCAAAGCGGGTTACGTTGAAGGAACAGGTTGTCGATTTTGCACCGCAGCCGGTTATCACGAAGGATAACGTAACGATGCGAATTGATACCGTGGTGTTTTTTCAGATTACAGACCCGAAGCTGTTTTGCTACGGTGTAGAGAATCCGATTATGGCAATCGAAAACCTTACCGCTACGACGCTTCGTAATATTATCGGTGATTTGGAGCTTGATGAGACACTGACGTCCAGAGAGACCATTAACACCAAAATGCGGGCAACTCTAGATGAGGCAACGGACCCATGGGGAATTAAGGTGAACCGTGTGGAGCTTAAGAATATTATTCCGCCGGCAGCAATTCAGGATGCAATGGAGAAGCAGATGAAGGCAGAGCGTGAAAGACGTGAGCAGATTCTGATTGCAGAAGGTGAGAAGAAATCTGCAGTATTACGTGCAGAAGGGCATAAGGAATCAGTCATTTTGGAGGCGGAAGCAGATAAGCAGTCTGCAATCCTGCGTGCGGAAGCGAAGAAAGAAGCAACTATCCGTGAGGCGGAAGGTCAGGCAGAGGCAATTCTTGCGATTCAGAAAGCAAATGCAGACGGTATCAAACTGTTGAATGAATCGGAACCTTCTGTGGAGGTTATTCAGTTAAAGAGCTTAGAGGCATTTGGCAAGGCTGCGGACGGCAAGGCAACGAAGATTATCATTCCGTCAGAGATTCAGGGGCTTGCAGGTCTTGCAAAGTCAGTAGTTGAGGTAGCAGCAAATGATGAGCAGCGACAGTCATAATGGTTAGAAAGTAAAAAATATGGCAATCATTTAGAAGGGCAGATTCCTTTCTAAATGACTGCCTTTTTTTCGGAAGACGGGAGGACAATGATTT
Organism: Clostridium sp.; assembly: GCA_023666975.1. Next base: position 2,560 of record JAMPAW010000129.1, on the reverse strand, counting down.
GAAGTGGAAGGTTGAGAAAAAATATTTGAGCATCGGAGCGGTTGCGTTCTGTGTAATTGCACTGGCAATTTTGTTCCAATATATGTTAGAGCATGAGGCAAGAGTGGAGGAGTTTCAGCGTGTGATAAGTGGAACGATGATGCCGATTATCTTTGGCTTTGTCTTTGCCTATCTGCTCAATCCGATATTGAATTTTTTTGAACGGTACTGTTTTCTTCCTCTTGCCGGGAAGATATGGAGAAAAGAAGCTAAGGAGGAAGCCTGCAAACGGTTTTCCAGAGGAGTGGGGATACTGTGCACAATTATTTTTTTCCTGATTATCCTGATAGGCGGATTGTACATGGTTATTCCGCAGTTGTACCAGTCGCTGGTAACACTGGTAACCGATGCCCCCAATTACTATAACACGGTGGTAAAATGGGTAGATTCACTCCACCCAGATAATCCGGAAGTGAGTAAATATGTCCTTATGGGGCTGGACCGTGTTTATTCGCAGGCTCTGGCTTATCTGAATAATTCCATTCTGCCGAATATGGATAAGATTGTTGTCGGCGTAACTTCGGGGATAGTAGGCGGCTTGAAGATGATTTTGAATGTCGTTCTTGCGCTGATTATTTCCATTTATGTCATGGCAGAGAAGGAAATTCTAGTGTCGATTGCCAAGAAGCTGGTCTTTAGCCTGTTTAATGTGCGGAATGCGAATACGATTGTCCGGGGTGCACGTTACGCAAACCAAATTTTTGGCGGATTTATTAACGGAAAAATCATTGATTCTTTTATTATCGGTGTTATCTGCTACTGCTTTATGCGGATTGTGGGTCTTGAGTATGCAGTCTTAATCAGTATTTTAGTAGGGGTGACGAATATTATTCCCTATTTTGGACCATTTATCGGTGCAATTCCCAGTGCGCTGATTTTGCTGATGGTGGATTATAAGCAGGGACTTATTTTTGTCGTATTCGTTCTGGTTCTACAGCAGGTTGACGGCAATATTATCGGACCGATTATTATCGGCGACCGGCTGCAGATATCCAGTATGTGGATTCTGTTTGCCATTCTTGTCGGCGGCGGATTTTTCGGCGTGCCGGGAATGATTTTGGGAGCACCCTGTTTTGCCTGCATTTATGCCTTGGTCAGCTCGCTTTGTAAAATGAAGCTGGAGGCAAAAAATCTGCCGTTAGATACTGCGGCATATTACGATATTGACCGGATAGCTGACGACGGGCAGATACATACACTGGAAGAGGAAATATCGGTGACGATGGAAGAGATTGTCAAGGAGATTAATGTGGAGAAGTCCAAGGATATTAAGGAAGCAGGAAAAGACATAGAGAAGGAAGTGGAAAAATGATACAAGATGAGTTGAAAAAGAAGACGGCAGGTCTTGTTTTGGAAGGCGGAGCCTCAAGAGGAGTCTTTACCGCAGGAGCGCTGGATTATTTGCTGGAGCAGGATTTTTTGTTTCCGTATGTCATCGGTGTTTCGGCGGGTGCCTGTAATGCGCTCAGCTATGTTTCCAAACAGAAGGGAAGAAGCCTGAACTGCATGGCACCGGAGAGCAAAGAAAATGATTACCGCAATTCGTTAGGCAAAGCGATTTTGAAGCGCAGTATATATGATATGGATAAACTGTTTGAGACGTTCCCTAAAGAAACGTTTCCCTATGATTTTGAAACTTATATCCGTCAGGGAATGGAGTGTGAAATGGTGGTCACCAATGTGCTGACCGGACAGGCAGAATATATGCAGGAAAAGGAAAGCGTAGAGCGGCTTACGAATATCTGCCGTGCATCGGCAAGCCTGCCGCTGGCTGCGCCGATGGTTACCATTGACGGTGTGCCGTATCTGGACGGCGGACTGGCGGACTCGATTCCGTTGAAGCGTGCGTTGGAATGCGGGCATAGAAGAAATGTGCTGATTCTGACGAGACCGTATGGGTATCGGAAAAAATTTCCCAGCCGGAAAGCACGGGCATACATCGCCTTTTTTAAAGATTATCCCAATCTGGTAAAATGTATCTATTACCGCTCGTTCTATTACAATAAGCGGGTGGAGGCAATTGAACGGCTGGAAAGAGAGGGGAAGATATTTGTGCTGCGCCCTTCGATAGAGTGTCCAAAGCGGACCGAAATCAGCCGGCAAAAGCTGCAGTCCTTTTATGACCATGGATATTATACAATGGGAAAGGAATTTGCAGCAATGAAACAATTTCTGGGAGTATAGTGCCATATGGAAATATCGCAATGGACGGCAGCAGATATTTTACAAAAAGCGGTTTAGTGCTGCATCGTAGGTGTATCCGATAGTGGAGAGTTTACTGCTAAGCTCTTCTTGGTCGAGGTTTAAGTCTTCACAAAGTGATTCGAGGCTGGGATAATCATCTCGCAGTTTGGTATTGATATAGCTTAGCAGCATCATTGGATCGTTTGGAATGTTTGACATAGTTATTCTCCTTTTGAATTTTATAGTATTAGGTAATTGCGGAACTCTGTTTTCACTAACGTCCGTTGTACAATATAGACAAATCAACGCAGGCACACTTGCGTTGCTTGTCGCACGT
>JAMPAW010000128.1 GCA_023666975.1 Clostridium sp. | reverse complement strand
AACCAATAAAAATATTATCTTCTTTCTTGGCTATTGTATAATACAGACTTTCGTCAGATAAATATTCCTTCCACAATTCATCTTTAAATTCAGGCTTGGCAAATGCGGATTTCATATACGCATATTCTTTCTTTAAGGAATAATAAGAATCTAAATCATTATTTATCGGTTTCCGTAAAATTATCTTAGAATCCTCACAAAGTATATTCTTATCAAATAAGGATAAATCGTATTCACCACCTATTAAGGATTCTTCCTTTTTTTCTAAATAATGAATCTCTTCCAAAAGCTCTTTTTCTTTTGCTTCCACTACACGCAGTATATCCTCTTTCGTTACTACTTCTTTCCCATCACTATCAAGTTTTTTCAAAAGTTCCAGTTCATCAAGCAATTGCTTCCTCTCAATTTTTGCTGCTATTTCCTGCATAGGCATAACCATCCACACTCCTCAAAAATCCTTTTCTATAACAAATCCTCACACATAATCACACATGTCATCATCAAACTCACCTGTATTATGCTTTTCATCTACGTTTGTTATTGCCAATCCAAAAAGAATCTTATATGAATCAACAAACTTTCTATTAAACAAAAACCGCGTTCTAATTAATTTTTCAGAAATTCCAAGTTTCTCCAGCACTATTATTCTAAAGAATTCCTTATAGCAACAATTAACTAAATTAATTTCTTCCTCATTCATAACTGGTTCACGCCCTTGTAAAGCATGAGTATAGGCATCTCGATCGTTTATAATCTTCGTAATCAATTTATCATAATTCTCAAATATTTTATCTGTACCAGCATCGGACAACACTCTAAGGCATTCTCTGGTTATTTTTTTAAGGCATTTCCTAAAACTTTCACCATTATTTACACAATATTTTTTTATGAAGCTTTTGACCTCATCTGCTTCAATCTTCGCAAGCACTTCTCGTTTTTTATTATTGAAATCATCCATTTCTTGTTGCAAAACCGGATCTCGCATAATCCCCTCAATCATCTGCATTATTTTTAAGAATTTATTATATGTAACAATTTTTATTTCCTCATCAAGCAATACCTGCTTATAACTTTCCATCGCAAGCACATTATTCCTTGCCAATTCTGCAAAAAGTTCAATCACATTTTTTCCAGTATCGTTCCAATCGCTTAATTTAAAAATACTTTTCCTTGGATACCATTTTGAATCCATTCCATTACTTAACCCTTTTAATTTATTCTTTGGATAGTTGCATAATCCTATATACTCAAAAATGCTATCTCTTTTATCCAGCGTTACATCCAATACTGTAACCGTTTCTCCACATAAAATTTCCAAAAACAATTCTAGCATACGAATTTTCTCTTTCAATTCCGTAATATTTTCCAATTCTGAAGCAACATAATTCAACCTCCCTTGCATAGAAAAAATATAATCATTATCTTTCTTATAAACGTATGGAGTAACAAAGCAAGAATAACCATTATCAAATTCCATAGTTTTTGTACTATCCGCAATAGTTACCGACTTAAACTCCCATTCCGAACCCACATTCTCTACTTTATAAGGATATAACCCCAAAAGTTCAAACAAATCTGTAAATCGGCACGAAAATCCACTAAAAAGTATATCTGCGTTTTGTTCTATAGCATATTCTGAACCCACGAAAATATCTGATATCCAAAAACAAATTTGAACCTTACTATGTGTATGGAATTTTACCTCAATAATTGTAGTTCCCCATAATGTAATACAATCACTTGAGGTCTTAGCACATATTATGAAATCTTTCATCTCTTTAATTCTATGATAAAAATCCATATCCACATCTACTACATCGAATAATGCAACCGAATGTTCATCTAAAGAAAGCGTTCCCATATAAGAGCATCCCATTTGTCCAATTGATACTACTTCACAACTCAAATGCGTATTTGCATGCAATTTTCTATAATTCATAAAACATATCCTTCCTACAATTTTTACTATAACTGCTTCAAAGTCTCAATAAACCTGTCAAACTGATACGCACCCGCAATATTCAACTCCTTGCTCTTGAATACAAGGAAATAACGATATGATGTCCCTGCCAAATTCTGCCACGCCCGACCTTCTGCAAGTTTATCTTTTGTTTCCCTATTTTCCAGATGATCTCCCTTTGTTTCAATCATGAGTATTTTCCCACTTTTAGTCATAACAATAAAATCCGGATAATGATTAGCAAATCCATTGATACAAAACTCCTGTCTTGATATATTTCTATGCCACCACTTAATATTATCCAAGCCTGTCAACGCCATAACCATGTCATATTCAAAATCATTTACTTCCTCTTCCGCCTGATACAGACTTCCTCCGTATGTACTGGTGCTATGAAGCGGTGCTATTTTCTTCTTAAACTCATACATTGGCTGGCAAGTGATTTTTCCCACCTCAATCCATTCATCAAACTGCCTCTGACGGTGTTTCTCAATTAACCCTTCTATGTATGATTTAATGCGATTGGCAAATCCCTGTGGTGCCTTTTCCAATGCAGACAAAACATCATTATCCATCTGATCCACAATTAAATCAACATACTGTGACAGTTCCCTTGAATCGACTGCATCAATTTTATTGACATGTCTATGGATAATTTCCTTACATGTTTTTACTTTCTGCTCTGGACTGTATCTTGAAAACAGCTCTTTCATAGCCCTCTGATCCGACTCATTCATTTGAAATACTTTAGGTCTGTTTTCACTGTTTTTTCTTACATCTACTGCTACCATCTGCCTGTCAGTCTGCGAAAAATCTATGTCGTATGGTTTTCCTTTTAACGAAAATGTTTCATCTAAATGCTCTTTTTTTAATTTCACCTCATATCCATCTACAAAAAGGCTTTCTTCGACTTTGATACAAAACTGCGGTATTCTAATATGCGAAGCTTCCTCTTCAAACTCCGGCGTCATATTAAAATATGTCCTAAATTCTCGTTCCTCCCATGAACTTCCTGTAAATCCCTCATTCTGCGCTTCCGCCACTACGTTTTCAAAAGCATCATGCTCTGCTTCGGCATTACTTATCATTGCTGCTGCCGGATTGCATTCCCCCTTAGAAATATTCTCATTTCTCTGCTCAATATCCTTTCGTAATGCTTCGACATCAAAATCCAGACAGTCCTCTGTATTTTCAGTCTCAAATGATACATTCTCTGACATATCGTTTTTCTGCCGGCTGAAATCAAGTGTAGCCTGTTCTCCTGCTGTAAGATTGGGCGATTCAGAAACTGATGTTTCCCCAACCCGATAATCCTTATCGGTAAATCCGGCACTGTTTAAACCACTAACGATATTATCCAATGTATTTCGGAAATCATTAGATGACGTTAATACATAAGACACATTAAGAGCTTTCTGAGAATGCTTTTTTGTATATGGCTGGCGCAGTACCCTTCCGACAATCTGTTCTACTTCAATACGGCTTGTCCTATTAGCAATGGATGCCAGAATATATGCAAATGGGCAGTCCCATCCTTCTTTTAACGCATTGATTGTTATAATATACCGAATCGGACAATCCGATTGCAAAAGGTCAACGCCCTTTAACTCATTAATATCTGCCGTCTTAATCGCAATCTGCTCTTTTGGAATACCGCTACGAACAAGATTATCCTTCAGTTTTTCAAAAGTTGTACTTTCCTCTGTGCCTCTCGGCTGTGCCTGAAACAATACAATCGGTCTGATATATACCCCCGATATTTCCTGTTCTTTCTTCGCCTGTAATTCAAGACAGTTCCGTAAATCAATCGCATCTGCCAGAACTCCTTGCTGGTTATCCCTGTTATATACAATCACTGGCAGCTTGACCATATTTTCTGCCTTTAAGCGTACAGCATCCACGAAGCAAAGCACGTTGCTCTCTTTTGTAGGTGTTGCTGTCAAATCCAAAATAAAACTCGGATTAAAATTATTCAGCATTTCTTTACTTAATTTGCTGCTTGCATGATGGCTTTCATCCACAATTACAATAGGGGAAAGCTGATTAATAACCTGTAGTAATGCCGTCTCATCTACATCCTCAATCGGATTCTCCGGAGTCCCCAATTCTTTTGCCATAGATGCAAGATTGCTGTTTTCCTGCTTTGCCTTTAATGCTTCCTTTCTTCCACGAAAAGAATCATAAGACAATACTAAAATAGATAACTGTTCACTCACGGCAACCATGTTAAAGTTTTGTCCGGAAAGCAGTTCCTGCTTAGAATATACTTCTACTCTATTTTCAAAATCTGTATCTATCTTCTGTCTATATGGATGTCTGGTATTTTTAAGCGCTGCTATTGTCTGCGTAAGAATTGTATCAGACGGTACAAGCCATACAACAACCTTTGCTTTCATAGGCGGTAACGCATCCAATATTGGTTTAATTGCATTACAGGCTAAAAATGTCTTTCCACCGCCTGTTGGCACCTTCATGCACAGATTGGGAACACCTTTTATAATATTCTGATAAGCCGGAACACCGCCTATGCCTACCCTAATATTCTTTTCCTCCCAAAATAAACGATACGCAATTTCTAAATCCTGCGTCTGATTTAAAAGCTCCAAATAGCGGGTTAAATCCTTAATGACATCTTTTTGGTAATTCTTTAAACGCATATCCCCGCCCTCCTTATAATCGTGAAATATCTCTCGGAATCTTTTTAAAAACAATATTATGTAACGTCAATTCTTCTTCACTCAATGCGCATTTATCAGCATAAGTAACATATGTGTCTGCTTTCTCTCTAATAGTAGAAAGGAAAGCATAATTCAAAGTGCAGACTTTATTTCGTTCATAATAAAAATAATATGCAGTTCCCTTATCTGCACCTAAATAGTAACTATTTCCATCTAATACAGGGGCATAACTTTGTTTTGTTTCCATGTACCAGATATATTCTCTTACTTTATTTATAGGAATAGAAACATTAATATTTCCCTGATTATCAAACATATTTTCCCCAAGTTCGTAAAAAGAAAAACTGCCACCCAATCCTTTTACGTTCTTATAACCTTTAATCGTTTGCTTTATTCTATTTGCTGTTATGCTTTCAGCATAATCATTCATCTCAACAAGAATAAACCTAAGCTTGATATTATTTTCATTGGAATTTTTCTTTAATACAGCATGTGCTGTCGTTCCAGAACCAGCAAAAGAATCTAAAACAATATCTCCATCTTCACAATAAAATCCTATCAAAAAAGTTATCAAATCTACAGGTTTGGGAAAATCAAAATCTAAACCCATCTTAGCAAGCTCATTGCTCATATTTTGTGTACTACCCAAATTAGAAAGCACCGACATTACATGACTAACATCCTCTCTCTTTTTTACCATTTCTATAGTTCCCGATGAAGTTATTTCAAAAACCGTTTTTTGCAATTTACTGTCTAATACTGTTCTAAATCCCTCATCTATAAAGTTTTGTAATATTGTTTTTGAGGACCAACCACTCTCAACAATTACATCTTCCTTTAATCTATAATTTTCCACAATGGCATCTTGAAAATAATATGGAAACTTGTCCTTCCTTGCTTTGATAATTCCATTTTTAAAAGCACATGGAAAACCTGCCTTTAATATTACTTTTGACATTGGATTTTTGGGACCGTTCTTTACCACGGTATTACGAATCTCAGGTTTAAAAATTTTACTCTTTTCATCCACATTTGGATCAATGCCATTGGGCAAGCCTAAGAGTTCCGGCTTCTTTATATAAGTTAAGATATATTCATGACAAACTTTTATTTTAGCCTGATTATCAAAATTACCATCTGAGCGCCATACAAATTGCGTCAAAAAGCTATTTTTTCCAAAGATTTCATCACAAATAAATCGAAGATTATGCTGCTCATTATCATCAATACTAATAAATATTATTCCATTATCTGCCAATAACTTATATAAAAGACGTAGCCGAGGGTACATCATACAAAGCCACTTATCATGCCTTGAAAAGTCTTCTCCTTCATCGCCAACCACTTTATCTAACCATGCCTTAATTTTCGGATCATCTACACTGTCTGAATAAACCCATTGCTTATTTGCTTCTGAACTTTTTGCGGTATTATACGGAGGATCTATATAAATACACTTAATGCTACCCTCATATTTTGGCAATAAAGCTTTTAATGCTAATAAATTATCGCCATGTATTAGTAAATTTTCACTATCATACTCTTCCTCTTCATGTTGTCCATTCTCATCAAAAGTATATATCTTTTCAAGCACTTTAAAAGGTACTTCCTGATGATGATTGATAACCTTATCTTTTCCTATCCAGTCCAATGTAGGCATAATCTATTTATCTCCTTTTGGTATAAATTCCAATATATCATCTGTACGGCAGTTCAATACATAACATATTTTTTCAACACTCTCCATAGAAATATATTCATTTTTACCCATTCGAGCAAGAATATTGCCACTAATTCCAGCTTTTCGCTGCATTTCTACTTTTTTCATGTTCTTTTCTTTCAACAATTTCCACAGTTTTTCATATGTTACAGCCATTGCCATTCCTCATTCTTTCAATTCTTTACAAATTATATCACGAAATCGTTAGATATTCAATTTCAAATTTAAAAATATAACTACAGAAAATATATATAAAATAAAATATTTATCCATTATCATATGATAAAAAGCGTTCATTATTACAACAAACGCCTTTTACTTATCCAAAAATTAATTGACAAATGCCAAAAGTAACATTACTAAAAAGAAAAACACATAACTAAAAATTCTATTATTTCTCTGCTATCAAATCCTGCTGATGATTCATCTTGCTGATTTGACTTACTTCTGACATTAAACCAATGCCATCATAAAGACCCTGCCTATAAGCAGTTGCACCATATGCTGTTCCACTGGCGTTAGCCGCTGAAATAGCCTTGTCTACTGCTTTATTCTGTTCCCTGCTCAATCCGGATTTTTCTAACTCACTAATAGCCTCATCAACTTCTTTTTGCACAGATTGATAACGTTCATTCTCACTTAATGCTTTATCCAGACCTTTATGTATTCTTTCTTCCACAAGTATATCCAACAAATTCTCTTCCCCTGCTTCCATAATCCGCACCTTCCTTCGTAATTTATTTATATTGAAATTATAATATGCCGTCACTATGCCGTCAACATAAATTTTGCCGTCATTCTGGCGGTATAATAGTGTCAAATTAGGGGGTATTCTTATGATGAATGATATGGCAAAATTTACACTGCGGACAACTAACGAAATACTCAGGAAATTCCGGTATGTTGCAGACTATAATGCCCGTTCTGCCAACAGGGAATTAGAAGTTTTGATGAAAAGGCATATTTCCGAATTTGAAAAAGAGCATGGTAAAATAACCTTTGATTGATATTCTCTACAATAAATTCTAAAAGTGGAGTAGTTGCCTACTCCACCTTTATCAGCAGTAAATTATCTCATTCAGCACAATCTCCTCTGCCCTTGCCCGAATATTATTCATTCTCCGAACCCACAATATCTGATCCTGTGCCTTTAACTGTTCCGTCACTCCTTCCTGCTTCGCCATCTGCCCTACAAGCAGATCAAACCTTTCTTCCGCCTGTTCCTGTATCATTAGCAGATGCTTTTTTAATTCGCCCGATAACAATAATCCCGAATAAATCCCCCGCTTATGATTCTCTAAATAGAACTTCCGCATCAATCCGAATTTTCTTAATTCTCCCTCCGGTTCTGGATCAGGTATCAAGTTCGGAATCAGATAGTCCCCGCATTTTTCATAAGTTATATTCATTGCTCTCTTCCTCACTTTCCTTTGAATCTACATTTCCTGCTGCCACTGCTTGTTTTTCCTATCAACATCCTGCTGGCTGCTCTTTCTCTGCTGATTGTACGCTACGGAATCCGCCTTTGCTTCCTCCAGCTTCTGTTTCATGCTCTTTGGCGCAAGCGATTTTACAAATTCCACAAACGCCTCTCCTAGTCCTCTTGATACTACAAAACGCTTCAGCTTTTCAACTTGGTCATTAAGCGTTTCTATCTTTTTCTCTAACTTGGCAATCTTCTTCTCATACTTTTCCAAAAGATGATTTCTTGACACCACCCTGCTGAAAGCATCTAATATTTTATTCCAGTCGCTTTTCTTCACTTTGACATATTCCTCGCCGCCGAAAAGGTTATTTACCGGAACAGCCGCGCTTTTTATGTTTTTTGTTTCTGCTGATGTTTCCTTTGAAATCAGTTTAAGCGTTTCCGCCCTTAAATCATGTTTTGCGAGAGCCTCCTTTGCCGCTTTTTCTTTCGCTTCTGTTTCTTCAATCTGCTCTGTTAGTTTCTGCGCCCGCAAGACCAGTTCATTGTTCTGTGTTTCCGTTTCCTGCACCTGCCGATAAAGTGCGGATGCTTTCTGTTCTAAATCATTATTCTGCTGTCCAAGCGCCTCATTCTGCTGATCCAGCGCTGCCGCCTGCTGTTCCAGTTCCTCCACCTCGCGCATCGCCGCCTTATATTCCGGCAGGGAAAGATTATCCCGCTGTATGCCGAGGACTTCTATCTCAATCCCCTGCTCCCTGCACAAGTCCATCAAATTTGCCCTCTCCCGTTCCTGCCATGCGACCGTTTCATTCTGCTTCCTGCTGACAGCCTTTGCGAAGCCCATCTGCTGGAATGCTTTTGTCAGACTGTTGCGTGTTTCCATACCGTTCTTATATCCATGCGCCACAGGGATATAATCTATATGCAGATGCGGCGTTGCCCCGTCCAAGTGCATCACACAGTTGAACATATACAGATTCGGATTGCGCTCCTGAAAAGCTTTTGCATACCGGTCCAATATCTCTACCGCCGCTTTTGCATCTTCCGTCAATCCGCCGTTTTCATCCACTACCGGAGTATCTTCTTTTTTTCCTATCTGCACGATATTTTCATAAAAGGTCTTTTCCTTATTTCCGGAATTTTCTATCTCTTTCAAATAATCGTCTTTCTGCCTGTCCTTGCGCTTCTGCGCCGCATTATAATCCCTGAGCGACTGACCGAAGCATTTTTCATAAGCATCTCTTAAAGATTCCTGAATGTAAATCCGGTTCCAAGCTGTCCTTTCCGGTGCCACATTACTACAGATAAAATCCCTGTTATTATGCGTAAGATGCCCCTTTCCTTTTGGAAAGGAAATTGTTTTTGCCGCCAATGCTTCACCTTCTTTCTTCGTATTTTATATATAAGAACTAACTACAGTTTTGTTACTTTTGTCAAAAGTAACGCCTTATTACTTCTGACACATTCGTATCAGAAGTAAGGCGCTCTCCGAGGGTGCAGGATGTCCAGTGGACATCCGTTTTGCACCGACCGAAGCGGAGCGTAGACAGTGTTTGCCGTCGGTAAACACCGTCTGCCTGTCGGCATCCGTAGTTTGTCGGAAAAGCTGCCCGACAGACTGCTCATTCCGGCAGAATACCGCCGTCATTC
>JAMPAW010000127.1 GCA_023666975.1 Clostridium sp. | reverse complement strand
CAGATGAACAATCAGGCAAGTCAAACTGCCAATTACTTAATATTCGCTGTACTAGTTACACTTAATATTTGCTGCAGGCAAATGTTTAGTGTAACTGCATATACCGCGGCGAATAATTGGAAATGACAATTAATTTCGTTCGCGAGTATAAATCACCATACCACCCACTATTCCGTCTCCCGAAGCCGCTCCACGACGGATTTTCTGACCGCAATCCGATAGGACAAAAACGGCACGGCAATTCCGATTCCCACAAAAAACGGCAGCATGGCAAAAATCGGTGCAATGGTAAAACGATAATGGATAAACGGAAATATCTGGTTTATCCCCACAGACACCACAGGGCTTCCCACCGTGAAAATCAGCAGTGCCAGAAGAACAGCTCCCACTGCATAGCAAAGCCCTTCGGTTATCAGCATGCCGTTCAACTGCCTTCCCGTCATGCCAACCGACTGTAACAGGGCAAACTCCCGCTTTCTGGTCAGAATCCCCGTCACAATGGAATTTAAGAAATTTAAAACGCCGACCAGACCGATGATAAAACTAATGGAAATTCCCATGACCAGAAACATCTGGTAAAAATCATCAAAATCCTCTATCTGCTGCTGCCTGCTCGTATAAACAATATCCTTTGCCTGATTCTCGGTATAATCCGACAGAAATGCTTCCATTTTATCCACTGCACCTTCCTCCATATTGCAGAGGTAGTATATCGGGTCATCAATTCCCGTCTCTGTGATAAAGCTTTCGGCATCCAGCAAAAAACGGTCACCCAGACCATAATAGCCCATGCCCATTCCGTGGGGAACCGTGACTAATGCCGCCACTTCATATTCGACATCATGCCACTCGACCGCCCGGTAATCGAACCCTTCCCCGCTTTCCAGCGGGACATCTTCCAAATTTTCGTAAGTTTCCCCGCTTTCCAGTCCATAATATACCATTTTGTCGCAATACCGTATTGTCACCATATCCCCGACCTGTACCGGGCTTTGGCTGATATCATCTTCCGCTCCTTCTAAAGTATCGCAGACAAAGGCGATATATTGTTGCCCCTCTGCCGTATCGGCGAGCCTGCCGATATCGCCTGCCAGCACATTTAGCTTTTCCATGCAAAAAGGCTCCATTCCGTACAGCTCAATCGTGTCCCCAATCAGGCCGTTTTTGTGGGGTTCATATTCCATGCCAGCCCTTATCAAATCCTCCGGATTAGCCTTCGTCCACCTGCGGATATACTCCTCTTCGGTGATAAACTGATAAGCATTATATTTACTTGCATATACCCTGCCGGCCTCGGCGACATTGCCCTGACCTTCGATTACCTCTTTCATATTTTGGGAAAGAACAGGAAAACTCTCCATTCCCCATACCGTGTCACCCACCATTCCGGAATCGGAGACAACAAAATCCGCCAGCAGGTCACCGATATATTCTTCGATATCGAAGCTGTTTGCCATCGTAAAGGTCAGGTTTAGGAGTACCAGCGAAAGGCACATGGACAACAGCGTAACTGCCGTCCGGCTCCTGCTTCTGGAAAGGTTTGCCGCAGCCATCCGCCAAACGGAAGCACCCTGCCTTCCCCGCTTCTTTTTTCCGCTGATGTGATTTCCTTCGGTAAAACGGAGTGCTTCGATTGGAGATGCCTTTGCCGCTATTTTTCCCGGCTTTCTCAACGAAACAAATACCGTAATCAGCGAAAACACTGCTGAACCGATGAAAATGAATGGGTTAGCCGATATCGTCCCCAGATAGAAAGCATTAATCCCCAGTCCGGTAAATGCCGCCGGTGTCAGCCGAACTGCTGCCAAATACCCGGTCAGCAGGCCAATCGGGATTCCCGCTGCCGACAGCACAAAAGCCTCCGTCCGAATCATTCGTCTGAGCTGCCTGCCCGTCGTTCCAATCGTCTTTAGCAGCCCATAATAGCGGATGCTTCCCTCCACGGCAATCCGAAACACGTTATAGATAATCAGATAACCGATAAAGATGATGAGCAGCAGGATTCCCGATATCGTGAGGATTGCCTGCCAGTCCACGCTCCTCAGCAAATCCGTCAGCAGGTCCGTACTCACATATCCCCAGTTAAATCCGGCAGAAAGATAGTTATCCGCATCATGGTCTCTGGAATAACCATGCCGCTCCACTAACGCCTGCACCTTTTCTTCCAGATGCGAAGCACTGTCAAACATCATGCTTAACGTATACTTACCAGTAAAATTATCGCTGCCGGAAAGCGTTACCTCCGACAAAATCTCTTCTGCCATGCTCCTTGAAAGCAGCACATGGTTCGCCGGTGCAAGCGGGTCTGCCTCCCACCAGCCGGACAGCACAAACGTTTTTGTTACCTCCTCGTTTTCCACCTGAAAGGTCAGCGTGATCTCTGCCCCAAGCTCCGGCCTTACGCCAAGCAGCGACAGTATCTTCGTATCGGTTGCCACCTCATTTGTCCCCTCTGCCGGAAGTGCACCCTCCGTCGGTGCCAGAAAATACCATTTTGCCGTATTGGAATCGCAATAGCTTACCTCTACACTACTTTTGTGAAACGGCTCCTTCTCCATCAGTCCCACATACTGCCGCATGCCGTATTCCCGAATCAATGGGTCCGTTTTGATCTCATTAAACTGTTCTAATGTCAGGAATTTAAAATGTGCATGGTCATAACCGCCCATCTGCCGGAAATTGGTCTGCTCATATCCGGTCAGCATGGTCAGCAAGACCGTAAACAACACCGTAAACAATATTGTAGTCAGGGCAATTGCCAGTATCGCTATGGCATTGCGGAACCGCGCCGTCTTCATGCCCTCTATGCTCAAATGGCGGATACATTTTTTATTTGCCACTTTCATGTTCATCACCGCCTTTCTCCTGTACACCGTCCGTATCCGGCTGCCTGTCCGCAGTTCCTTTGTGCCCGCTCACAATCTGTCCGTCCTCAATGCGGACAATCCAGTCGGCAAGCTGGGCAATTTCCTCATTATGGGTAATCATTACCATTGTCTGGTGATATTTTTCACTGGTAATCTTTAAAAGCCCCAGCACATCTTGGCTGGTTCGCGAGTCCAGATTTCCGGTCGGTTCATCTGCCAGGATAATCGCCGGTTTGCCGGCAAGTGCCCTGGCAATGGCAACTCTTTGCTGCTGTCCGCCGGACAGATTATTCGGCAGGCTGTCAAGTTTACGCTCCAGTCCCAAGGTTTCAATGATATTTTCCACATATGCCTGATCGATTTTGCCGCCGTCAAGCTGTATCGGCAGGACGATATTTTCATAGACATTCAATACCGGCACCAGATTATAGCTTTGAAACACAAACCCAATCTTCCTTCTGCGGAAAATAGTAAGCGCCTCGTCCTTCAACGTAAAGATATCCTTCCCGTCTACCGTTACACTGCCTGCCGTGGGACGGTCAAGCCCACCCAGCATATGTAACAGCGTAGACTTGCCGCTTCCCGATGTTCCCACAACCGCAACAAACTCGCCCTTTTCCACCTCTAAATCCACGCCTGCCAGGGCATGGACCTCGTTCTCCCCGCTTCCATAAACCTTTTTCAGTTCTTTCGTTGATAATATTGTCATGTTTCGCCCTCCATTCTATTCCAGTTCCGTATTTGCCCGAAAAGAAAAAATCTGCATTGCAAGACTTTTATCTTACAACACAGATTATGCCACAAAAATCTTTCCACATTCTGTCGGGAGAAAATGAATTCTTACAGTTTTGACACAATTGGATATGTTATTCTTGAAATTGCTCCTGTTTCCGCAGATATATTCCAAATACGGAACCCTCTCCCAGCTTTGATTTCACCTTGATATAACCACCTTCACTGGAAATAATCTGA
Source organism: Clostridium sp. (assembly GCA_023666975.1). The sequence continues at coordinate 5,698 of JAMPAW010000127.1, read as the reverse complement.
CGTGCGAGATAGAGGCCAAGTCCTACCCCCTCCTCGTTCTTCACGGTATTTGAACGGTAAAACCGTCCAAAGATTTTCGCCTGCTCCTCCTCCGATATCCCTATCCCCGTATCGGCAACCTCGATGCAGACAAACATTTCATACTCTTTCACTTCCAGGGTAACCCTTCCTGCACTGGTGTATTTAACCGCATTGTCAACGATATTGCCAAGTGCCTCTGCCGTCCATTTTCTGTCGAAACAGGCGGCAGCTTTTTGGGTGCGGACAATCAGCTTTATCCCCTTTTCCGTGGCCTTCGGCTCAAGCTGCCTGCAGACAAAGTCTACCATGTCTTTGACATCCTCCTGCACAGGGACAAGCCTGACGATTCCGTTTTCCAGACGGGACATTTTCACCAGTGCCAAAATGAGAAAATGGAGCTTATCCGCCTGCTCATGAATCTTTTGCACATATTCCCTCCCGTCAGCCGAAATCTCCTGTTCTTTCAACAAATCCGCATACAGCAGCAAATTTGAGACAGGTGTTTTGGTCTGATGAGAGATATCTGCAATCAGTGTCTTGATTTTTTCCTTCTCCTCCGTTACATTGCGCGCCGAAAGTTCCGAATCTGCCAGGTACCGCCCAAGTTTACTTTCCACGGCAGAATACAGGGTTTCATCCAAAGTTTCCTCCGTAAAGGTCCCATTAATTGCCGCATCAAGCATGGCATTCAGATTACACATTATGCGCTTTGTATGCCTGCGGTAAAGAACAACCGTTAATGCCGCTGCAAGTACCATGAAGCCCGCAATTGCAAATATGATTTTCTCTGCCATCTGTTTTTCCTTTCCGTTCATGGTCTGTGGAACTGTCTTTCGGTGATTATAATATAAGTCCGGCTGTTTTTCAACATTTCCCGTTCGGCCGTTTATCAGGAAATCACTGCATTCTGCCTCCTGTATGTATCATTGTCCTTCTGGCTTAGTTCCGCCTCCATCTGAGACAATTTCTTTTCCATATCCTTTACCTTTTCTTCATTGCCAGAAGCTGTGTTTATCTGCTGTTCCAACTGCTGCTTTTGTTTCTTTAATTTTTCGATTTCCCTGTCAACTGCATCCGTATTAGCCGTGGTTTTTTCCACATCATCTTTCCGATGTGCAGGCCTTTCTTTGGACTGCCCGGCTTCTTCCTCCTTTTGGGGGCTGCCGGTTTCTATGTCTGGCCCTCCATTCTTTTCCGTTCCACTTAATTTTTTCGGATCGTCATACACCACTTTGGGATTGCCGTTTTCATCCCGTTCCATGTGATACAGCCCGCTTGGTCTGCTATCGGCTTTCTCACTGCTGATATACTCGTCCTTTGGAATCGGTATGCTCTCACCTTCTAATTCCACCTTTTCCCTGGCTGCCTTAGCATCTTCCTCCATGCCTCTTTCCACTTCTGCCTGATATTCCTGCGCCTTGTCTGCAAATTCACCGGCATATCCCATCGCCCTCTCCATTGCTGCCGTATCGTCTTTTTGTCTCGCCTCTTTGTAAATGCGCATAGGCGTATCCAGCAGGTTCATATTTGTCCTTGCGCCTACAAGTCCTTCCATTACCTTTACATTCATAACATCATCCTCCTGTCAACCGTGTTTTTCCAGGCAATTGTGAAACAGCACAACGGACGTCTTGAAAAGCTTACATTTCGCAATCGCCTACTTGTTCTTTCGACAGCATAAATACACGGCATTAGATTCCTGTTTCAAACAGCCTGTTTGATGTCATGTGCGGCTTCCTTTAACGGTATCAATATTGAGATTACAAAAATGCCGTCTTCGGTTTCTGTATGCATGACTCCGTTATACTTATGCACCACATCCCCTACATTCAGCAGGCCGATTCCATGCCCGTTTGCATTTTCTTTCTCTGTAAATCCTTCCCTGCATGTTTCTGTCCGGTTCATACTGTTTTTTACCTCAAGCAGAAAACATTTTTTGACGGTTCCCGCCTGAATACGGATAAATCTGCTCTCACCGGACGGCTGCCGCCCACACGCTTCCAGTGCATTATCCAGTATGTTTCCAAACAGCACACACAGGTCAAACTCGTTGATACCGCATGCTTTCGGCATCCGTATGTCACATTCCCAGCTAACTGCTTCCCGTTTCGCCCATTTCCGCTTCTGGTACAGGAGGGCATCCACAGCCCGGCTCCCTGTCACATCCGCCACAGCTTCCAGACCGTTTTCTTCCAACTGTTTCAGATATTCACCCAGCTTCCCCCATTCCTGACTGCTAAACAGCCCGGACAGGGCAATAATGTGATTTTTCATGTCATGCCGCAACCGCTCCGACTGGCTATACTGCTCTGTCAGCATTTTGTAAACCGCAATCTGCGAATGGTACCGGCTGCTCTTTTCCTGTTCCAGATAAATCCGGTTCATCCCAAACACATAAAATCCGGTCGCCGCCATGGACAGAACCGCCAAAACCAGAAATTCAACATGGCTGAAAATCTGGTCATAATAAAGCCCCATATTTCCACCGCTCCTGACCATCACGCCATGGCTCGCGCCCCAGCCTGCCACATCAAATACTGCAATAAGCATAAACAGCGGAACAGCCAGTACGACATACCATTTTCCCCGTTTTCCGCAAAAGACAGGCTCAAGATGCTTCGACATCCAGAAGACAGCCAGAAAAGCAAAACAACAGTCAGCGCAGCCAATCAGTCCGATTTCCCACCCGCTTAAAAATGGTTCCTGAATTTTCCCGACCGTATGCCGGAAAAACAATATCAGGCAGGATAACGAAGCCTCGCCGAAACTCACAGACAGCCTCTGCGCTGCTATCAACACGGAAACAGCCAGAATCCGTTTCTCCCTGTCAGATTGAAAGAACCGCACCAATGCCACAAAAAACACAATATTTGGCACCGCAGAAAAAAAGTAGGGAAAAAAATACCGCCTGTCCGCAATATTCCAAAGCAGCCACGCGCCAAACGAAAGAACCACAAACAAAATTTCATTTTTCTTTGAGGCACTTAAATATTTTTTGCAAAATTTACCTGCCGCGCATATATATCCAAAATAAAATGGCGCTATGAGGCAAAGGTCGATATTGTCTAAAACCAGTTTCATAAAATCCCCCCATTTTCCCGCATCGTTTTCAGCACCTCCTGACAGAACTCCTCATACCTTCTTTTCGCAATCACGATTGTTTCCCCATTTTCCAAAATCAATTCCTGCCTGTTGTACCCGTCAACATATTTCAAATTGACAAGATAGCTTTTATGGCACCGGAAAAAGCCTTTCTCCCGCAGCTTATCCTCCAATGCCCCGATCCGTTCATAATAGGTAAAAATGCCTTCCGTGCCATGCACATCAACGATTCTTCCTTTTATCTCGAAATAATAGATATCATCCAGAAATAACTTCCTTTTCTGCCGTTCCCTGCTGACAATGATAAATTCCTGTGAGCGGCTTTCGGTCTTGCGGACCGCTTTTTGCAGCACCCTTTTCAGCTTCTCGTCATCCACAGGCTTTAGCATGTACCAAAAAGCCTCCACATCATACGCTTCAAACACATACTTCCTGCTCGAAGACACAAAAATAAGTATCTTGTCCGATGCCCTTTCACGGAAAATCTGCGCTGTTTTCATCCCGTCTAATCCATCCATAATAATATCAAGGAAAACAATGTCAAAGCTTTCCAATGCCTGCAACAGTTCCTTTCCATGAAAGAACGTACGGACAATACACGGGATTTTCATTTCCTCCAAAATGTCTTTGATTTTCCTTGCCATATTGGCGCACTCTATGGCTTCATCATCACATACTGCTATGGACAGCATTTCAATCACCTGCCTTATGTAGTATAATAGCTATGAGCAAAACGTAAGTTTTCGCAACTGGTTTTTGGAAATAGTGAGTTTTGCTCATGACTATGGTATAACATATATATCGACACAAGCACAGGCAAAGTTTTGTTCATGATATGAACGGGGGGTTGGGTGTCATGACCGTAGGGGGCTGGCATCCATCCTCAGAATGCAAAAATGGCGTAGGAATGATACGCCAACATCGCAAAATGACGTAGAATGGCTACACCAAAAAACGCAGAATGGCGTAGGAATCATCACACCACCGCATAAAATCATGTAAAATTAGGAAATTTTCTCAAAACGCATCTGAATCGGACTTTGAAAGAAAGAATTAGAATGTGTCTATGGCACATTGCATCACTCATCCATATCCGCATTATCCGTCCATAATTCGCATTGTGTCATTACCGTTTGCACTGCATCATCCATACCCTCTGGCGGATATTTATGCTTTTTCAAAAGCTTCTTAATCATCATTCTCATTTTTGCCCTAGCCGAATCTCTTTTCTGCCAGTCAATGGTACGGTTATTTCTTAGTGTATCAGCCAATTCCTTTGTAATAGCAATCAATTCCTCATTCTCATAAAAATCTTTAATTGCCTGTGGCTTTGTCAAGGCATCATAAAACGCTAATTCATCTGCTGTCAGTCCTAACTGTTCTCCTTCTTTATGTGCTGCCGCTATCTGTTTTGCTAAATTGAGAAGTTCTTCTATAACCTGTTCATTCGTAAGCATACCATTGAGATAGCGGTTCATCGCTCCCTGAATAATTTCACTAAACTTTTCGGCTTTCACAACATTTGTATGACGATATATCTGCACTTGCTCTGCAATCAACTTCTTTAACAATTCCACGGCAAGGTTTTTTTCCTTCATCCTCGAAATCTCTTCCAGAAATTTCGGATCAAATAACGAAAATTCCTGTGAAACATCAGAAAATAAATTGATTACTCCATCACCCTTAATGCTTGCCTTTAATAGTTCATTAATTCGTGTATTCATTTCCAGCAATGAAATCTTCTTGCCTTCCCCTTTATTGATGTATCGCATAACAAGCACTCTTACGGACTCAAAAAATGCTGCTTCTATCCGCAGTTTTTCTTCTACTAAAGAAGAACAAAGTGATAATGCCTGCTTGAGAAGCAATGCTTCTCTTATGAAACTTTCCCTTTCTGCTTGTTTATCAACTGCTACAATAAAATTTACTGCTCCGCTTATGGTTTTTGAACGTTCCAAATCTGTACCTGACATAAATTTAGAATAATCATATCCATAAAAAATATCCTGACAAATAGATAATTTTTCCAAAAATTTCGGAAATGCAACCTTTTCAATATCTGTATCACCATAATTCTTCTTATCACGGGATGTATAATCATTCATTGCTTCCTTTAATGCTGATGCAATACCAACATAATCAACGACCAGTCCCCCCTCTTTATCTTGGAAAACACGATTCACTCTGGCAATCGCCTGCATCAGATTATAGCCCTTCATCGGCTTATATACATACATGGTGGCAAGCGATGGCACATCAAAACCAGTCAACCACATATCCACTACAATTGCAATCTTCATAGGGCTTTCGTCATCCTTGAACTTCCTTGCCAATTCATCCTTATGTCTTTTATTGCCAATAATTTTACGCCACTCCTCGGGGTCCTTATTGCTCTCGGTCATTACAATACCGACCTTTTCTGTCCATTTAGGATGGATTTCTAATATCTTATTATATATTTTCATGGCAATTGTCCTTGAATAAGCAACAATCATGGCTTTACCAGTGAGTAAATTTTCACGGTTATTTTCATAATGTTCCAAAATATCATTTACAAGAGAGGATATCGTTTCAT
>JAMPAW010000126.1 GCA_023666975.1 Clostridium sp. | reverse complement strand
TGAGATCAACGACGGCAGGGGTATTGTATTCGCAACCGGAACCCCGGTAAGCAATACCATGTGCGAACTGTATGTGATGCAGCTTTATTTACAGAAAAGGACACTGGAACGGATGGGCATTTACCATTTTGATTCATGGGCGTCAAATTTTGGCGAAGTGACAACCGCACTGGAACTGACAGTGGAAGGCAGCGGCTTCCGCTTCAAGAGCCGTTTCAACAAGTTTACGAACGTGCCGGAGCTTATGACTTCATTCCGTGAGGTGGCGGACGTGCAGACTTCCGATATGCTGAACCTTCCAGTCCCTGCATTGAGGGGAGGCAAGCCGATTATCGTGGAGAGTGAGCCGGACTGGTATGTGAAGCAGGTCATGGAAGAATTTGCGAAACGTGCGGAGAGGATTCATGGGGGCGGCGTTGATCCGAAAGAGGATAATTTCTTAAAAATAACGGGGGAGGCAAGGCTTTTAGGGACGGACGCAAGGCTTCTGGAACTGGATGCGCCGAACAACCCAGACGGGAAACTGAATAAGGTAGCAGCGAATGTGGCAGCCGAATATTTTGCCGGGAACAAGGACGGTAAGATCGGCTGCCAGCTTATTTTCTCGGACATCGGCACACCGAAAACGGCATGGACGCCGGACTGGGCGGAGCGCATAAAGAACGGCGGGCAGTTTGACATTTACAATTACCTGAAAACCGAACTGGTAAAACAGGGCATCCCGGCAGAGGAGATTGCCTTCATACACGATGCAAAGAGCGATGCACAGCGGGAAGCGCTTTTCAAGGACATGAGGAGTGGCAAAAAGAAGATACTGATCGGTTCCACGGACCAGTGCGGGACGGGCGTAAACGTGCAGGCGCACATTACGGCGATGCACCATGTAGACTGCCCGTGGAAGCCCTCTTGCATTGAACAGCGTGAGGGGCGTGGCGTAAGGCAGGGCAATGAGAATGACGAGGTGGCAATCTACCGTTATGTCACAAAAGGGACATTTGACGCATATTCATGGTCGCTGGTGGAAAACAAGCAGCGTTTCATTTCGCAGGTCATGACAAGCAAAGCTGTGTCAAGAACCTGTGAGGACATTGACGAGGCAACCCTGTCCTATGCGGAGATAAAAGCCGTTGCAACGGGCAATCCGCTGATTAAGGAAAAAATGCAGCTTGAAAATGACGTGCAGCGGCTGAAAATGCTGAAAAGCAGTTATGACAGCCAGAGGTATTCCTTACAGGACAATTTCATGATCCGTTACCCGAAGTACATCAAAGCGGCAGAGGCAAAACTAGCCTGTGTGCGTGAGGACGCAAAGACCGCAGAGGCGGCGCTTATTGCGGAGTCGGATTTTGCAATTACCGTGGACGTAGCCGGAAAAAGCACAAAATTCACGGAGCGCACGGACGGCGGTACGTTCATGCTGCAGGCGGTCAGCCAGTGCAAGACCGGGGAAACAACCCATATTGGCAGTTTCAAGGGATTTGAACTTCTGGTGGAAAAGAATTTCATCGGCGTAAACAATATGGTGCTGCGGGGAAATACCGACTATAAGGCGGAACTTTCCACAAGCCCCGTGGGAAACATGGTAAAGCTGGAAAACCTCTGCCACGGCATACAGGGCAATATACCGGATCTGGAAAAACGCATTGAGCAGTACCAGCGTGACATGGAGCAGTCAAGGCAGGAATACGAAAAGCCTTTCACGCAGGAAGAGGAACTGAATGAGAAAGTGGCAAGGTTAAATGAACTGAACGTGCAGTTAGACTTGGAGAACGGAAAGACCGAAGATGTGGACCTTTGCGAAGTACAGGACAATGCAAGGGTAGCGGAGCCGGGAACTTACAACTGCTTTCCGTCTGGGAAGGAGGGAAGATGATGCGTAAAATCTTGGCAGCAATATTCATTACGGCGGGACTGGCAGCTATGTCAGTCCCCCTTTTCTATCATTTCTACGGGAACCATAAGACAAACGAACTGATAGAGCAGTTTGAGCAAAACATGGAACAGGAGCATAAGGAGGATGGAGAAAAAGAGGAAGAAAGGGAAACGGAGGCGGCGGATACCAAAGCCCCCATTAGTGAAGAGGATGCCGCCATGCTTTCGTCCGGGGACGTGATCGGTCTGATCGAGATAGAAGCCTTGGAACTGAAATATCCCATTGTGGAAGGGGCGGACAGCAAGCAGCTTGCCTATGGGATCGGGCATATCCCCGGAACGGCGGCAATCGGCAGCAAGGGAAACTGTGTGCTTGCCGGACACAGGGGCAGCAGGTATGGCACTTATTTCAAGTACCTCAACAGGCTTTCAGCGGGAGACACGGTAAAGGTCATGGATAAAGAGGGAAACGTGTATCTGTATGAAGCCGTTTCATGGGAAGTCGTGGGACCGTATGACAATTCCGTGAAAGCACAGGGGGCAGAAACGGAGCTTACCCTGCTGACCTGTGAAAACAGCGGGACAATGCGGCTGATTTACCACTGTATCTACAAGGAGGGCGAATAACATGGAAGAAAGCAGCAGGAAGTACCAGTTTGGCGTGGTGGAGGATATTCTGCGGGAAAGCGGCACTGAGCCAACGGAATCGGACAGGCAGACGGAAATGGACGGCGGCATACTGCTGACCAGCGGTATCCATGTTTACCTGCCACGCTATGGAATCAACGTGCATGAAGGGTTTTTCTGCCACATGGAAGAGGGGCGGCTTGTACCGCAAAAAATGCTGACTGTCATTTATGACAGGACAGATAAGGAATATCTGTATGATGCAGAAGAAAACTTCATTGATACGGTGCATGAATGGCTTGACGGGCAATGCACACCGGAACAGTTGGAACAGGAACCTTGCAAAGTAAAGGGAACCGGAGAGGAGGTATTGCATGGAAAAGGCATACAGACTGGGGAAAGTGGAAGAAATCCTTGCGGAGATGGAGCAGCTTGCAGAAGTGCCGGACGACATCATGGAAAGCGATGAGGATTATCAGATTGTCATCAGCGGATGGCAGGTGCATATCCCCGAACTGGGGCTGAACCTGCATGAAGGTATCTACTGCAATTATGATGAAGAGGAGGGCGGCTATCTGCCCGACTTTGGGATAACCGTCGTGAAAGAGGAAGGGCAGGACGAATGGCTTTACTTTGAGCAGGACGGTTTTCTGATTACCCTTGCGAATTTTCTGCATGGGAAAACAGATTTAGGGCAGTTGGGACAGTTATCCTGTTTTATCCGTATGCCGGATGGAAGCCTGCCAGCGGAAGAATGAGCCTGCCTTGCATTTTGACCAAAAAGGCAGTTCAGATAACAAAATAATATTTTATCGTCCAAAAAGGACAGAAAAGGAGGAACTTATGGAGTATTCAATCCAGTTAAACGCAGTAAACAACCCGGATAAAAGTGTGAGGGCATTTGCAACACTTGTGTTCGGGGACAGCTTCAAGGTCACGAATGTAGCGGTGATTGAGGGCAGCAAGGGCAATTTCGTATCCATGCCCAGTTTCCGCACAAAGGAGAGGGACGAGTACAACAACCCGGTTTATAAGGACGTCTGCAATCCGATCACGAAGGAGTTCCGTGAGGAACTGTACAGCGACATCTTAAAGCTCTATGAGGAAATGGAGCAGACAGGCAAGGCAGAGGTCAAAATGGAGGCAGAGGAGCCGGAAGAACCGGAGTTCACGGTAAGGGTAACGCCTTTTGAGCGTGAGGGCAGCAACATGGTAGGTCTTGCGAGCGTCGTGCTGAATGACAGTTTTGCGGTAGGCAATCTGAGCGTGGTGCAGGGCAAGAACGGAATGTTCGTGGCAATGCCGTCCTACAAGGCGGGCAACAAGTACAGGGACGTATGTTTCCCGATTACAAAAGAGTTCCGGGAAAAGCTCAATGATGCGGTACTGGAAACTTACCAGCAGGCAAAGGAACAGGCAATGCAGGAGGGACAGGAACGTGCCACTCAGCAGATGCAGACCGATGACAGGGGCTTTATGAAAGTCAGTGGGGAACCGCTGCCGTTCCGCTAAGCAGCAGAAATCATCAGAAAGGGCAGGGCGGGTAACCGCCCTGTGAAAAGGGAAAGAAAAATTGGAAATGACAGAAAACGTGGAACTTACAAAGGAAAAAAATCTTACGGAACTGATTGACCTGTTGCGCAAGAACAATATGCAGGAAGCCGCCAACAATATCTTTGAAATGGCAGCGTATGTCGATGTCATGGAAAATAAGATGAATACGGTCTTAGAGGAACTGACGGCGGTAAAAGACCAGCTTCATAAGATGGAAGAGCATGAGGCAGAGAAAGGGCTGAAGCAGACACTCAAAAGAGCAGTAAACAAGCTGGAAGAGGACTGCAAAGCTATGAAAGAAAAGCTGTTAGAAGTCAAGGCAGAGATCCAGGCAAAAGCAGGGGAGATTGTAACAGCGGCAAAGCAGAAAGGAAAAGCTGCATTGAACAAGGTGTCGGAGTTTCTTGGGATTAAGAAGAAACTGCAAAATATCCGCCAGAATGTGCAGGAGTCCATAGAAGATGTGGATAAGACCGTTGGGAAGATTGATGCTTTTGGCAAGGGCATGAGAGAAGCCGGACAGAAGATCGCCAACACGTTCCGTACCTTTGCGGATAAACCAGAAAAGGAATACGGGGAAAAGAAGTTCTCAAAGACAGAGCTGATAAAGAAGCCTTTTCAGGCAAAGAGAAAGCTGCTGTCCGGTATCCTGAACTGTGCGGATGCCGCCATAGAAAAGACGGAACAGCTTGCCGCAGAAGTAAAACAGTACCAGACGGATAAGGCAGAACGGGAAACAGGCAACATTGGCAACATGGAGGTTGTAAACTCGGCTGAACTTGCGGTAGTGGCAGAGCCGGGGTTCCAGTATGGGGCAGAGGCTTTTGAGGCACACCAGCAAGCAGAGAAAACAATGATTAAGGATAATGCAACAAAGAATATGCCTGTAAAAAGCGGAAAAAGTCGATAGAGAAAAGTCCTCTTGAATTGAACTTAGGTTTGATTCAAGGGGATTTTTTGTTCGGTTGGTCATTTTCTGCAAAAACAGGTCACTTTCTGCAAGGGATATTATGATACTGCTCTTTGGTGTCGTAATAGCTAAATATATCTTTAAAGTTTATAAAAAAATCAGTATCACATAATTCTACATACTGGGAAGGGGGTATAGCAAAGCTTTTATGCTTACAGTATCAATAAGTTTTGAATAGATGGAGATGTGAAACTGATTATATAATTATTTTCATTTAGTAAAAGGAGGATGAATCATGAAGCACAAAAAAATTATTGGTTTTCTGAGCGCAGCAGTAATCATGGTTGTGAGCAGTATTACACCTGTATCGGTTGCAAATGCGTCAGAAATAACAGAAGTTGTAACAGAGGCAGAAACTTCTATGGAGGAAGATGCAGCAGTTTCAGAGGTGGTTCCAGAGGCAGAAGCAGAGTTTTTATCGCAGGACGAAATATCAATTGAAGATTTAGCTGCGATTGTGCAGGCTTCATCAGTGGCAGAGAATAATGACGAGGTAGTACCAGAACTGAATGTCGATGAAATATTACATAAAGGTGCTGGCAATATATCGTTGACAGAAAGCAACATAAGCCTTGCGGGTTATGATGTGGAATCAGGAATTTCGATGGGAAATTTAGCATCACCGTCCAAAATGCGCAGTGCAGAAAGTATTACGCAGAAGTTTACAGATTTCATTACATCTGAAGACGATATAAAACTTGTTCAGTTTAGTTTAGGTGAAGGAGACATTGTTAATGCATCTTTAAGTTGCCCTAATAATGATAATCTGGATTATGACTTGGTATTGGCATCAATTGGGACAGATGGTTCTTTATCAGTAATTAAAGCAAGTTCATTAGGTACATTTATAGATTCTAATACTGGAAAAACTGTTGATGAAGGTATAGCGTATGTTCATAATCAGGCAACAGTAGGGAACTTTGCGATGTGTGTGTTGTCATCAAGTGGGAGCAGCTCATCAGAAAGCTTCACATTGACCATTAGCCTTGATGCAGCAGGTTCTTTTGATCGTAATGAACCAAATGATAGTGCATTTGAAGCGACAAGTATTTCTGGATTATCTGGAAATGGATCTCTGCATGTGGAAAATGATCAGGACTGGTATATTGTAAATGTTAACCAGGGAGTGTATGAAGTAACAGCAGGAAACTATCAGGCAGAAGTTTATGAGGCGACTGCAGGAAATCGTTTGGTAAGAGCAGATAAAGCAGGTAGTAATTATGTTTTAGATAGCCAAACATATTTTATCAAAGTATATTCAGATGCAACAGGCGATAATTTCGCATTTGGTGACTATACATTACAACTGGTAGATAAATCGGTATATTCAACATTACGGACAGCGTATGATTTTGGTGACTGGGAGCATGCGTATACAAAACTTCCAGATGTAATACCAAGAGGGCAGCAGCAAGCGTATTATAAATTCTCTATAGATGCAGGAGATAAAGTATATGCAAGTTTACTTCTTTCTCAATCTGAAAAGGGCACAATTATAGAATTTCTTGATAATAATGGAGAACCATTAGATTATGGATTTTCAGGAAGTGATTTGCTTCCAAATGTTGCGCCTAGAGGTTTAGTATCACGTAGCAATAGTAGCTTTAACAATCTTGTTGTTAATGTGGACGGTACTCAGACAAATAATGTTGCATATATAAGAGTAACAAAGTTAGATCCAATGGATATTTCAGGAGGCGGTTCACCTTCCATTAACACTCGGATACGTTCTGGTTATGGTACATTTACTTTTTCAGGTACAGCAAGTAATCCGGGAAACAGTACATCAACTGTTTTGACAATGAATTTAGCTAATAATTCAAAAGTTCCACCGCATGCCATTGTAGATAGAATTTCTACATCAAGTTCTATTTCATATAGCGTAGGAGGTGTTCATCATCAATTAAATCCGGGCGGTTGGGGCTGGATTACATCGGCATATACATCTGCTGATAGTGGCAGCTTTAATATCGGGACAGAGAATAATATAGAAGTAGGGCAATTATGGGGATTTAGATACACTCAAACTGCATATATGAGTACAACAATGAGCAGAGTGCAAATGACTTTCCATTGGGATTATGATATACAATATACCAATTACGAGTTATTCAAGTAATTCATGTAATTTTATAGCGAAATATCATCTACGGCGATCCAGCTTTGGATTCGCCATAGATGATATTGAAAAGAAAGGTGAAAATTGATGATTAATAATATTTCATATCAATATGCGGCAAAAAATTATTCAGAGTATAATAAGACTTCGCCTTCGGCAGCACGTTCAAAAAATGAAAAGATTGAGGAATCAGCAACATATTCTAAAAAAAATGATGCGGCAGTAATATCAAGTCAGAGGAATGCTTCAGATCCGATCTATACAGAGCGAACATCTTTAAATCAAAATGCAACAAGTCAAAATGACGGAACAACATTTCCAATTCCTTCTATTATTGCAAAGTATGAAAAATATACGAAAGTAATTGATGAACATTATGCAAAGGTAAATGAAGAAAATAAAAAATTTGATAATCCGGCACAACATATATGGGATAAGTACTACAATACAAAATCCCCATATTATGTAAAGGGATTAACACAACGAGAACGAGAAATTTGTTCAGAAGCGGAAAAAAGGGTTTTGAATGGTTTACCTGCGGCAGTTAACAGTTATGATCCGGTTATACAAAAAACATTTGGTGGTGGGATTATGAACGATGCCGAATGGAATGATGAGGTGCGTAATGGTTTAAACAATTCTGTAAATCAACTTTTTGAAGAAAACGGAATTATTATTCCAGAGGGAACAGATTTACGGTTAAGAGTTGATCCATATGAGTATAACATTCATGTGAGTGGTGTCGATGAAGCATTGGCAAGGCAGATTGAGCAAGTTCTCAATCAGGGTAAGAATGGAAAATACCTGTATGAACATTTACGTTGGTGCAATCCTGTATATAATGGGTTTGAGCAGCCAAAGCAGTATTTATATGATACAGCTTATCAGGGAAAGGCAGTTATGTGGCATTTTGTAAATGATCTGACAGGATTAGATATGAGAAAACTTGAAAACAAAGATGGCATAATTTATACGCCAGATGGTCAGAATCTATGGGATGTGGTAACAGAACGGTATAATGAGTTGCGAGCTAATGGTGAAATAGATGATTTGCCTATGTCATCATTGTATGAGGATTACAAGGTCTTTGCAAAAGAGGGGTGGGATAACGAAGAAGAAAGGGGACTTACCATTGGTTATAAGAATGGTTCTCTTTATGATATTGATACTGATTATGGGTATGGTTCTGAACAAAGAACATGGCTGGAAAATGAAAAGGTAAGGCATAGTCAATATTGGGAGAGCTATCAAAAAGAAAAAGGGAGGGAGTTGTATAATGGAAAAGTTACTTCATCGACATTTGAGCAATGGCTTGGGAAGCAGATGGACTATACAAATGAAGTCCTTTCCGAAATAAAAAGTAATATTTATGGGAAAAATGGAGTGTCACTAACACAACCTGATATGAGTGCTTTGCAAATACTGGTAAATGCATTAGCACAAAGAGGTCGCATTGTGCCTCTTACTAATGAAATTCTACATCTTCATCAATCGTCAATGATACAAAAGAGGTTTGATGCAAAAATATAATAAAAAGAGTATAACGACTTTGATATTAAATTGAGATTGCGAGTCGCATAAAGGGTCATTGGAGAAAAATGGAATATACAGGCAAAGAGAAAGCTGCTGTCTGGTATCTTAAACTGTGCGGATGCCGCCATAGAAAAGGCTGAACAGCTTGCCGCAGATGTGAAACAGTACCAGACAGATAAGGCAGAACGGGAAAAAGGCAGTATTGTCAACATGGAGGCTGTAAACCCGGCTGAACTTGCAAGGGTGGCAGAGCCGGGGGGCCAGTATGGGGCAGAGGCTTTTGAGGCACACCAGCAGCAAGCAGAGAAAGCAGTGATTAAGGATAATGCAACAAAGAATATGCCTGTAAAAAGCGGAAAGAGCCGATAGAGAAAAAGTCCTCTTGAATTGAACTAAGGTTTGATTCAAGGGGATTTTTTGTTTTGTTGGTCATTTTCTGCAATAGATGGTCACATTCTGCAAGGCATATTATGAAATTTATCTCTTTTGCCGTAAATATAGCAAATAAGAAGTTAGCTATTTTATAACTGATAAGTTATTAGTGCCATTTTCTGTAATGAAAGGTCATTTTCTGCAAGAGGGATAGAAGTTAATGCTTTACAATGCTATGGTTATTGCAATATGTAAGCATTTTCGATAAGGAACGTTTTTATATGAGAAAAATGAAAAAATTACTAAGCATAATGACACTTGGATTTAATTTAGAAATACAATGAACCATTCTATATAGCATGTTAAATATAGAAAAGAAAGGAGCAGTAAAGTAGTAAATATAATTAATAATATGTTTTTAGGGTGGTCTGTATTTAATAGAAAAAGAATTAGGAGCATTCCTGTAATTCAGAAATAATGCCAATTGAAAAAAAAGAAACCTCTG
>JAMPAW010000125.1 GCA_023666975.1 Clostridium sp. | reverse complement strand
GAGTTATATCACCATATACAAATTTGAATAGAGGTTCAATCCATTCCTCAATCTCATATTTTCCGGGCTTTTTGATATTCTCATCCACAAATTCACTCAATTCATATAGCTTTGTACACTGTGCTCTGACATCGTCATCAACCAGCATAGTGGATAAATCAAAATTGTGATCCTTTAAATAATCAATTACCAATGCATAAAAACCCTCTTCAACCTGTTCATTCAGAAACCGAATTAACATACCTTTATTTGAGGATGCTGCAATTGATATAATGTTCGTATCATTACTGCGTGTAACATTTGCTGGCAAATTCTGCATTCCAACTCCTCCTTACCTGTTCAATTTGTGTGAAATAAATAAAATCCACCTAACTATTTTTAATATTATCACAATTTTCACCTATTTACAACTGAAATTTAATTCCTTTTCAGTTATTATGACAAACTCACTTTGTATAGTTTGTACAAAAAAAGAATTGCATTTTTTGTATAAACGTATTAAAATATAAAATTAGGTAATACTATACTATAAATAAGGAGAATATTATGGCAAAGAAAGATCATACGCTTGGCAAGCTGCTTGCCCTGACAACTGTAGCTGCTGCCGTTGGAGGCGTCTGCTATATCTTCCGGGACCAGATTAGAGAGAGTTCGATCTACCGGAAATCCACGAATACTTTGCTGGGTTTACTGCAAAAGCTGCCCGGTCAAAATAACAATCAGGAAAACAATAATTTTTCCTTAAAAAGTGAAGAGGACGATTTTTCCGACTGCATTTTCCCCGATAAGAAGAACGTACGAGAGTATACTCCTATCCATTTTAATGCAAAGGAAGAGGCGGAAGAGGTTGACACGCAGGATATTCACAACGAAACAGGGGTGGCTGCAGACAGCTCCACTACAAATGTTTCCGATGAAGCAGAGGCAGCTGCGGATAACACCGTTGCAAATGCTTTCGACGAAGCAGAGGCAGCTACGGATAACACCGTTGCAAATGCTTCCGATGAAGCAGAGGCAGCTGCGGATAACACCGTTGCAAATGCTTTCGGTGAAGCAGAGGCAGCTGCGGACAGCTCCCCTGTAAATACTTTTGAAGAAACAGGCAGTTCCGTGCAAGACACCGCTTTTGTTGATACTGCACCGGAACAGACTGCCACTGACTATACAGACAACCCGATCGATTCCGTTGAAACAGCTAATGCCGATAATCCTGCACCAGAAGAAATCTCTTCCGAAGAGACAAATGATACTGCACCGGAAGAAATCCCTCCCGAAGAAACAAATGGTACTTTGCAGAGCAATAGTCCGGAAGAAGCTTCACCAGCACAGGAATCCGATAGCAACCCGGAACCGACAGGAGAAAATATGACGGAGATTTTTTCTGACGAAACGATTCCGATTATTACCTTTGGCGGCAGCTTCGGCATTCCCACCTCTACTCCTGAACCTGCTACCACTCCGACATGGACTTCGGCAAACTCTAATGAAGAAACGGTTTCCGCTTATGAAAATGAGGGTTTATCCGATGTCTCAGAGGACCCAGATGTCTTGGAGGAACAGGATAGATTAGATTTTTAAAACCAAATTATACTATATATACCGTAATGATAGGACACTTTTATCATTACGGTATTCTTATGAGAGGAGAAAACATGGAAGATATTATTGTGCGCGGAACTGCCGCAGACAATCAGGTTCGTTTTTTTTGCGCCTATACAAGGAATCTGGTGGAAACCTCCCGGTCACTCCATAACACCAGTCCGACAGCTACGGCTGCCTTGGGACGCCTGTTGACAGCAGGCTCTATCATGGGCAGTATGTGCAAGAACGACACAGACATACTCACTTTACAGATTCAATGCTCCGGTCCTATAGGCGGACTTACTGTAACCGCCAATGCAAAAGCTCAGGTTAAGGGATATGTAAATAATCCACAGCTTATGCTCCCGCCAAGCACAAAGGGCAAACTGGACGTTGGCGGTGCACTGCAGTCCGGAATATTGCGGGTCATCAAAGATACCGGCTTAAAAGAGCCATATATCGGACAAGCTGCTCTGGTTTCCGGTGAAATTGCCGAAGACCTAACCTACTATTTTGCAACCAGCGAGCAAATCCCTACCTCTGTCGCATTGGGTGTACGAATGGAAAAAGACAATACGGTAAAACATGCCGGCGGGTTTATCCTCCAACTGATGCCCTTTGCCGAAGAAACCTTGATTTCAGATTTAGAAACCAGATTAGCGGATTTTTCATCGATAACTTCACTGCTGGATAAGGGTATGTCTCCGACCGACATGATGAAAAAGCTCTTTCACGGCTATGACATTTCGTTCAGTGATTCCACTGTTCCGGAGTATCACTGCGACTGTTCCAAAGAACGTGTCTGTAAAGCCGTCATGAGCATCGGAAAAAAAGAGATAAAAGAAATGATTGCAGAAGGCAAACCAATCGAGGTAAACTGCCATTTCTGCAATCAAAATTATATTTTTGAAATTGAAGACTTAAAAGAGATGCTCTCCAACCAATAAGAACTTCTTTATCGCTATTGTGCTTTCTCTACCAGCTGTTCTGTCAGCTGCGCTTCCGGTTCGGCTGTCTCGGCAGACGGACTCTCCACTGGCGTATCCGCTGACTCCTGCTGCGGATAGTCCGTTTCACCTTCCTCTTCTTTGCTTTCCTCCGTATTCTGCTGCTTTGTCCATTCTTCTCCAGCAGTTTCCGGCGACGCCTCTCCGGTCTCCTCTTCACGCTCCTCCATGACGCTTTCCGGCCAGTCCTGTCGAATCACTTTAATCGAATATACGTTTACATTACCGGAAAGTGCCGTCACTTTAATGACAACATCATTTTCGCCAATCTGAAGGGTTTCCGGCATGTCAAGCTCAACCACGCTCTCTTCGTCCATCGGAATTGCGCTGACACCAATCATTTCTACATCTAATCCCACATGCATTTCATATTCCAGGCAATCCGGGTCAAACACCGCTGTCAGGTCTCCCGGTGCCACAATCAAATCCGAAAGCCGGGCATCCGCTTCCACTTTCTTATTGACGCCTATTTCAAAGCTATTGGAGGAAGGGGCAACCGTAATGTATTCCAAATCTTCATAATCAATAAGATACACATCCGTAAAACCGATTTGTGCCGTTCCGGTCTCTAACGCTTTAAAGGTAATCTCATATACGGCCTTTTTTGTTTCCTCTCCGTAGATATCCTTTAATTCCAGAATCCCGTCAGCTCCTGTAACCAATTCATTATCCGGAATAAATTCCAACATCTCGGCATCATAGGATAAATAAGCATCTATCGAATATAAATCCACTCCGCTGTCCAATACTGCCCGGACAGTAATCTCATTTTCCTTTTTCACAGAATCCGGAATTTCCAAATACATCTGCGCACTTTTTGCATATACCCTGTTTTGCGGCTTCGCCTCCGCCATAAAAAGACCGAAAACCAACACAAACACCAATAAAATTGCGAATTTCTTTCTCATCTTTTGCCGTCCATCCTTTCTATCCTTTACCGATATTTCCAGATACCACTTTTATTCCAGATGATGTTTCTAACTCGATTTCCTCGTAATATTAATCGTATACTCCTGAACAGCTCCGTTTTGTGCCTGACAGGTGACCTTAACTGTAGTCGTTTTGCCGGCGGCATTAAGTTTTACCGTTCCTGTTCCGGATACTGTAGACCTTGAACTGATTGCCGCAGCATTTATTTTCACACTGGAAACCGACTTTTTGACCACTATTGTATAAGTATTATTCCCCAAAACTCCACCGCTGGTTGGCAGGCTGAAGGTTGGTGTCATGCCGCTCAATTTACTGTTTCCGTTGCTGACGGTCAGACTCTTCAAAAACGGATTGGGATTGCCTGCCGCTGCCGGAAGCTGACAGGCACTTTGCGGCATGTTGTTATACACAGGTATATAAAATACCATCGTATTTTGCAAAATTCCCATTGCATTATACGCATTTCTTGTACTTCTTCCCTCGGAATATGCAGCCTGCACATTGGTCATATACTGATGCACATACAGGGTAGAGACATCTGTCGGCATCACGTTAAATTTTTGGAAATATGCGGTATTCTGCCCTTTATTAATATACGTTTCCGCAATATACTGTCCACCGCCTACGATAGACTTATAAGGATTCGTCCACGGCTTCTCATATGCCGTACCGGTTTTGGCCCATTGCAGTCCCTTCGCCACTGCGTCCCCGCCGTCAAAGGCACCGATGTTATAAAAGTTGTAAATACCTTCATAGCCCTTGTAGGTTCCGCTGGTTGCATTAGAACCGTTTATGCCAACCTCCTGTTTACTTCTGGCCGCCAGAAAATAGGGATTAGCAGCCGCTTTCACCCCTGCATCCATAAATGCTTGTGTATATGAACCGCTTACCACTGTATTTGTAGCCGAATCAATAACACTGTAGTCTCCCCGCATAAAGGTATCATTCAAAATGCTTTGAACCACAGTACTACTGTGTGAGGCATCATATGCCAAAGCCTCGAACTGGAAAATATCATTTTCATTCAAGAAATTTCTTGGATCCATATAATACGCTATCACAGCCGAATTTGCACTATACCAATTCGTTCCGTCTTTCACTGCATAAGTGTCGGACGACCAGTCATATGCACCCGCCTCCGTTGACAGATATGAAAATGGTGCCAGAGAATCCGTTCCCTTCGGATAATTACTCTGGATAACATTTCTTCCGGCAACACTTTCGTTTTGGATTACTGTTGCCCAGTCTAAATTCGTATTAACCGCTGCAAATCTCCAGTTCGGATAAGTATTATGCAATGCCCGCAGTGCCGGCTTATAGCTCTCCGGAAATGCCGCCAGCAACACCTCAAACGAAGCATCTGTAACGACATTATTATTGTTGTTATTATCATTACTGTTATTATCATTACTGTTATTATCGGGAATTGTTCCCAATGTGATATATATCTTGGAAACATAACCGGTCACTGTCTTTCCGTTACTGGTAACTTTTATCTTATACCAGTCACCGCTGGTCCCTAAAACCTTAACCTTTGTCTTGGGCGGAATCGTTGTCAGTATGGCACTCTTCGTACTTGCCGATTTACGTACATTAAGTGATGTTGTCACCTTTTCATTGACATACCCATCCTGCTCCTGGCTGGCATTTTCCTGTGGACTATCGGACTTGCCGGAGGAATTGCGTTTCACATCAATATAAGTACTCAGTATATACCCTGTGGTCGTTTTCTTGTTATCGGTAACCTTCACCTTATACCAATACTTTCCGGATACTTTTTTGATTCCGCGAACGGAAACCTGTGTTTTGGAGGGAATCTTAATTAAAGACTTTGCTGAAGTTTTGGCACTTTTACGTACATTTACGGTAGAAGTCACCTTATTGTTTACTACACCGGCAGGATTAGAATCTTTCGTAATATAAGCGGCACTGACATATCCGGTTTTCGTTACACCGTTGACCTTCGCCTTACATTTGTACCATGTCTGCTTGTTGTTTGTGACATAGCCCAAAATTGTAACCTCTGTATTTTTGCTCAGCATGCCATAGCTTTTATACTTCGTACCTGCTTTTTTACGGATATTGACCTGAGCGTTGGTCTTACCCGGATAAGACATCTTTGATTGACATGTCGTCGCCGCCTCTGTATGAACCGGTATCAGACACATACAGACGAATGCCAGGCAAAATACAAAAAAAACTTTTAAACCAACACGTTTATTATCTGCCGTATATTTAACCATTTTCTATCCCCGCCTTTTATTTGAAAATTATCTCACTGTTTAATAAATTAACATAATATAGTTACATAATACTATATCTGTGTCATTATTTCAACAAATTTATGTGAAATAAGGGTGAAAAATGACTATTTTTGTTCATTTATCGTCTGTCTGGTAAATAACAGGTCATATTCATTTTTGCCTCCGACGTCGCCGGGGTATAGCTCTACATATTCTTTTGCCTTCTCATAAGCTGTATTATAGTCCTTCATTTTCTCATAGTAAACAATCTCGTCGAACAGAAGCTCCCGGATATTGGACTGGTCATCAAGCTGTTTCCCTGTTTCAATATACCCTAATGCCTCCTCCATTTTTCCTTCATCTAAAGAAATTGCTGCATATTGTGCATACATAAAACTGTTCATCGGATTATTCTGCAAAAAAACATCATAATAAATCTGCATATTTCCCAAATCACCAATCTGGCCATAACAGCTTCCAACATATAAAACCAGACTTCCGTATCCGCTTTCATAAGCCTCTAACAGAATCGGCAGTGCCGTCCGATAATCCTGCCAGTCATAAAGCTGCAGCCCATAGGCAATTTTTTGCAGTTCATCAAGCCCCGGCACTTCTTTCCCGCCAGACCATACTTTGATTTTGCTGTACTCACAACATGCGTATCCATAATTCCCCATATTGACATGACAATCCGCCAGATAAAAGCGCACATCATTATCAAAGCCCTCTAACAGCGGAAGATGCGGTGTCAGCGCCTCTTCAAATAAACTTAGTGCGCCTTCATAATCCCCTTTTTCATACAGGGACAGCGCTTTCCTCTGCATACTGTACTTTACTCCTATGGCAATACCATATAATGCTACAATTACAACAGCCGTCTTCACCAGTATTGCCAAAAAACGACGAAGTGTCATTTTCTTTCTTTTTTTGGTCTTTTTCCTTTGGTTATATTCCGAGAGTTCATAAATACCATACTGATCTCTTCTGTTTCCGCTGCGTCTCCGACGTCTGCCCATAACCAGACCTGCCTTTCCCAATAATCTGTTCCTACCGTTTCCGTTATCATTTTAACAGCTTGTTGATGAAAAGTACACACATAACTTAAAAATCTTAAAATTTCCCTGCATAACAAAAAGCCGCTCCCACTGGGAGCAGCTTTTTGCTTCTGTGCTACTGGGTGTGTCAAGATGCGGATGCCATATCCTTCATTGCTATGCGATGTTCAATATATTCTTCCACTTCATCTTTTTCAAGATCCAGGCTGATCGCAAATTCACCATACAGGTTGTCCCTTGCTGATTTCAGATAACGCTCGTCACACGCAGACATTTTCTTGCCCTGTGCCAAACGTTCTTCTTTCCTTTTCTGTGCAGTATTAATAATACGAATCCATTCTATGCAATCACAAGACTTAATTGCTTCTTTATATGCAATTTCCCTATGCTTATCGTCTGCTACTTCAATCTCTTCGATTTGTTTCATACTGTCGATCAGTTTACATGCCTCTGTTCTGCTAATCACTGTTCTCATCGGAACTTTCTGATTATCCACAGGGGTAAATACCCTGCTTCCTTTTGTGTAAAATGGTGTCAACGTATAGTATTCCTTATCACTTTCTACACCGCTCAAATTCATTGGTCCAATCTCTTCCACTTTACATACACCGTTCATTCCATAAACGATATAATCGCCAACCTTAAACATTCTTCTCCTCTCTTTCTAAAATTAGGTCAACGTGCAACTTACTATTATAATAACAAATTAAACGAATTTTTGTAAGTTCTTTTTTGACTTTTTTTCTTTTTCTTGCAATTTTCACACTCTTCATCAATAAAATTGTGCATTTTTACAACTTTGTCCATAAAGCAACGCCAAATTTTTCTAATATTATTTTGGCACATTTTTACACATTTTATACAAATTAATTTTCACATTCCAGCAAAAAAAACATAATTTGTTCACAATTTTGGATTATACTATGTTCTTGTAAGAGCTTTTCATATAATACAACTTCGGTTGTATTGAAATCCTCTCCCCCCTCATTAAAAGAAGGTTTGGTCGCTGACCAAACCTTCTTATTTTTCTGGATATTTATTCCGGCAGGCTCGCATTTACACAGACTGCTCCCCAGCCAACTCTGGGACTGGGACGCACATCCTGAAAGGGCAGCTTTCTTGCTCCCTTAATCAAGCTTGCACGAATCTTTTCCCCATAGAGATAGGGGTCTCTCCCCTCCACTATTCCATACTGCATCAATAATGCCGCTGCTCCTGTCACAAACGGTGCAGCAAACGATGTTCCCGAAACATTTTTATATCCGCCTCCCACGGCACAGGTGTTAATTTCAACTCCCGGTGCCGCCAAATCCGGTTTTCCTATTGCCGGCGGCAATCCCGGCTCCAGATTGGGACCTCTTCCCGAAAAGGCAGCATAAGTATCATTTCTCGAATCATATGCCGATACGGATATCACATATCTTGCCGTAGAGGGCACAACAAGCGTATTAAATATATCCGGTCTGACAAAGGATACTTCCGAGGACGTACTCCCTGCCACTGGAAGCCACATATGATAATCCCCTGCTATAATTCTACGAGGCTCTAAATAAATATTCCATATACCAGCCGTAATATAATCATCTCTGGGAATCCATGATATATAGATTTCCTGTTCCGGGTTATACGGAGTCGGCTCACTGTAATACACGGCAATCCTCTCCTGCGGCAATGTATAATTCTGTACACTGGAATAGCTGGAAAACGGACCTATTCTTCTCCTTGTCGGCGACTCAAGATAAATGTCAAATTCATCCAAATAGTGCTTCCAAATCTGCAGATTGAAAGAACGCATATAATCTCCTACATAAATCTCTACCTTTTCCCGCTGTCCTTCCAAAAGATTACCGGACGCATGCCTGGCTGTAATGCCGTCATTGCCCGTACCGGCAACAATTGAAATCCGGTACAGATTGGAAACGTTATCTATATATCTCTCTAACATCGAATCACTGTTATGCGCCCCGTAATTATTGCCAAAGCTGATATTCACTGCCAACGGCTGTCCCGATTCCATCGCATAGCGCACGGCAAAATCCACAGCAGACATCAGCTGGGTCGTTCTTGGAAATCCCCTGCTATCCGCATTTCCAAGTTTTACTACGATAATATCTGCTTCCGGCGCAACTCCGACAATCTCGCCGCCTGAAGCGCGCCCGTTCCCCGCCATAATACCAAGTACTGCAGTCCCATGACCCGTACCGTCAAATTCCGGAACCTGCTCTCTCGGATTCTGCCTCGCCAGCGCTTCATTGATATCCTCCGCACTGTATACGCTTCCCGTTGTAAATCCGGGTGGCGGATTCCCCGCCGTCGTCTGGTCCCACATTGTCAATATACGGGTTGTGCCGTCTGCATTTCGAAAATCCGGATGTGTATAATCGACTCCGGAATCCAGACAGGCCGTCAGTACGCCTCTCCCCCTCAAATCATAATCCGGAAGCCTGACCCGGTTGATGCAGGAAGCGGCAATCCCCTCCATTTCTTCAATCAACAGTGATTTTGGTTTTTCGATGTAATCGATTTGCGGATAATCGGAAAGCCTTCCAATCAAATACTGCGGAACACGCACAATGGCATATCCTCCCAGCAGCTCCTCGACGGAAATCTGCAGTTCTTCCCTGATCACGTCCAAGTTTCCCGTATATCGGATAATCAGTTCCCATTCCCCAAAATTCTCATTATAACCGACATTTAAATCAAGACTTTTTTCTCTCTCTGCCTCAGGAATTCCAATCGCCACATTCAGTTCGGGACTGATTTTGCTCTCCGTCATTTATCCGTCAACCTCCAGCTTTATTCCCATAATTTACCTTTTCGCAGCCTGCGGC
>JAMPAW010000124.1 GCA_023666975.1 Clostridium sp. | reverse complement strand
CGAGCGACAAGCAGTGCAAACGTGCCTGCATTGATTTGTCTATATTGTACAACGGGCATTTTGAAAAAAATGAGTTTCGCAATTACCTAAGATAATATGAAGATTAAAGGAGAATAACCCATGGACGAGAGGCTTGTACAAAGGATAAGGCAATTAAAGGAGGAAAAAGATGTAGTTATTCTGGCACATTACTATGTGGACGGCGAAGTGCAGCAGGCTGCCGACTATGTGGGTGACTCCTATTATCTGGCCAAAATAGCGGCAAAGGTTAAGCAGAGCAGTATCCTGTTTTGCGGGGTTTCCTTTATGGGGGAGAGTGCCAAGATACTGAATCCGGGAAAAAGAGTAGTCATGGCTGATGGTGATGCAGACTGTCCGATGGCACATATGGTGACACCGGAGCGGATTGCGGAGGTCAGGGCCGAGTACGGTGATGAAGTGGCAGTCGTATGTTATGTCAACTCCACGGCGGAAATCAAAGCGGTTTCCGATGTATGTGTCACTTCTTCTAATGCACTGCGGGTCGTGGAGAGGATAGCGGCAGATAAAATATTTTTTGTTCCGGACAATAATCTTGGGCGTTATGTGGCAGAGAAATTACCGCAGAAGCAATTTATTTTTCATGACGGGTACTGCCACGTACATAAGGGGATATTGCCGCAGGACGTCGAGCGGGCAAAGAAGGCGCATCCGGAGGCATTGGTGCTGACGCATCCGGAATGTACAATGGAGGTTGTCGCATTGTCTGATTTTGTGGGCAGCACATCGGAAATTATTGATTGTGCGACGGCCAGTGACAAGGAGGAATTTATCATCTGTACGGAGACGGGCGTGCTTTTTGAGTTGATGCAGCAAAATCCGCAAAAGACATTTTATCCTGTGGGGAACAGCCAGTTCTGCCCCGATATGAAGCGGATAACTTTGGATAGAGTGGTGAGTGCGCTAGAGAGCATGAAGCCGGAGGTGGTTCTTGAACAGGATATCATGGAAAAAGCATTAATTCCGCTGCAAAAAATGCTGGAGCTGGCAGAATAGGAGCTTCTTCCGTGAAAGATAAGGAGAGGATTGAGAAATTTGTTTGGAAATACAGAAAAGGTAGACTTATTGTCTTATATCAGGAACGGTCAGGAATTATCCGTCAAGCAGAAAATCTTTTTGGTCGTAACCTTAAGCACTCCGGCAGTTCTCGCGCAGCTTACCTCTGTTTTAATGCAGTATATTGATGCCTCTATGGTGGGGAAAATGGGGGCGGACGCATCGGCTGCAATCGGGCTGGTGGCGAGTACGACATGGCTTTTTGGCGGCGTGTGTTCTTCCGGTGCAGCGGGTTTTTCCATTCAGGCTGCGCAGTATATCGGTGCAAAGGATTTTGAGAAGGCAAGGGAAGTGCTGAGGCAGTCATTGACGGCAATTTTGCTGTTTTCCGTGGCGTTGGCAGTGGCCGGTGCGGCGGTCAGCTTTTTTCTTCCGGTCTGGTTAGGCGGTGCAAAGGAGATTCAGCGGGAAGCATCGCTGTATTTTTTCATTTACATCTGTTCATTGCCGGCGATGGGCATGGCGAGACTGGCTGGAAGCATGCTTCAATGCAGCGGCAATATGAAGATTCCCGGTATTTTAAATTCCCTGATGTGCGTGCTGGACGTTATCTTTAACGCCTGCCTGATTTTCGAGGGATTTAACATTTCTTTTGCGGGGATACAGTTAAGAATTCCCGGTGCGGGTCTGGGCGTTGCAGGAGCCGCTTTAGGCACTGCGCTTGCTCATTTTGTCACTGCACTTTTGCTGTTGTATTTTCTGTGTTTTCGCTCACCGATCTTCCATTTGCAAAGAGGGGAATCTTTTCGATTACAGAAACAGTGTATCAAGCGGGCAGTCACCATTTCGCTGCCAATCGCTTTGGAGCGGGTGATTGTGTCGGGAGCGATGGTGGTGGCAACCCGCATTGTTGCGCCGCTGGGAATAACGGCCATTGCAGCCAACTCGTTTGCGATAACGGCAGAGAGCCTTTGTTATATGCCGGGGTATGGCATTGCGGATGCGGCGACGACATTGACCGGACAGAGTATCGGGGCAAAACGCAATAAACTGGCGGTTTCCTTTGGCCGGATAACCGTGGGAGCGGGAATGGTGATTATGGCATGTACCGGTGCACTGATGTTTGCTGCAGCCCCGTTTATGATTGGGATTTTGACACCGGACGCGGCGGTCCGTGCGCTGGGGATTCGGATTCTCAGGATAGAAGCCTTTGCGGAGCCGCTGTTTGGCGCTTCGATTGTGGTTACCGGTGTGCTGCGGGGGGCAGGAGATACGCTGATTCCCAGTGTGATGAATTTTATCAGCTTATGGGCGGTAAGGCTGGTATTGTCCTATCTTTTGGCGAAGCCTTACGGTCTGGTAGGCGTGTGGATTGCCATGGCAGTGGAATTGTGTTTTCGAGGAGTAATATTCCTGATACGCTTTGAGCGGAAAAAATGGCTTGAAATTGAATGTTTGAAGTGAGTGAAGGGAGCAGTGATGATGCAGAAAATAGTGGAACAGACTTTTGATGAAGAACGGGCACTATACGGAATTCATAATGCAGAGATTACCGGGTGTACATTTGACGGGCCTGCTGACGGAGAATCGGCATTGAAAGAGACCGGAGATATTGTGGTTGAGGAGTGCTGTTTTAATTTGCGGTATCCTTTTTGGCATACAACGAACGGAGTTGTCCGCAGGTCGGTTATGACCGAAAACTGCCGTGCCGCCTTGTGGTATGACGAAAATATCGCCTTGGAAAACTGTGAGATGAACGGGATAAAGGCACTGCGTGAGTGCCGGCAGATTCGCCTGACGGACTGTAACATACATTCACCGGAGTTTTTGTGGAGGTGCAGCGGGATTCAGGTAAAAGACTGCCGTCTGGAATCGGAATATCCGTTTTTTGAGTGCCGTGACATGGAGATTGAGAACCTTGCGATGACCGGAAAATATTCCTTTCAATATATTGAAAATGTGACAATCCGCAATTCCGATTTGCAGACGAAGGACGCTTTTTGGCATGGGAAAAATGTCACGGTGATAGATTCTGTTGTAACAGGAGAATATCTGGGCTGGTACTCTGAAAATCTGAAATTTATCCGCTGCCGCATTGTCGGAACGCAGCCGCTTTGTTATTGCAAGGGGCTTGTCCTGGAAGACTGCGTTATGGAGCAGACCGATTTGTCCTTTGAAAACAGTGAGGTATGTGCCAGAATTAACGGGAGTATCGACAGCGTGAAAAATCCGATAAAGGGGACGATCCATGCGGATTCCATTGGTGAAGTGATTCTGGATGCCGAAAGAGAGCCGGTTACTCTGTGCGAGATTATCAGTGGTTAAACTGGTATGAATAGACAGTTTTTTTGCAGTCTGACCAGAATGGATTATTGACGTAGTTTGGCATGAATTGTGCATTTTGACCGCCTAAAATGTAATAAGGGCTATAGACGATTATATTAGTCTTATGTATAATAGATATGTGGAATATCTATCCAGATTACAATAGGGGGTATACAGATGGCAAAAGGAGATATCAACAATGATAAGGTCGTTGATGTGAAGGATGCGGAAATGCTGCGGAAAGCGGCATTGGGGATTATTAAGCTAAATAGCAGCCAATTTAAGATGGCAGACATGGATAATGACGGTCAGATTACATACCGTGACCTTGAGGAACTCAGGGAAGTATTGAATTTGAAAATTTCCGGGGATGCGAATGGTGACGGTACATTGTCTAACGATGATGTTAAATTGATTCAGGAGATGATTGCTGATAAACTTCAACTGAAAGGTAAATTGCTGGAAAATGCGGATATAACTAATGACGGAAAAATCGACATGCTGGACGTTGTATTTTTACAGCGCCTTCTTCACGATATCGCTGTCGACCATAACAAGAAATATTTATGCAGCAATAAGGTAACGATTAAGCTGGATACGTTTGATAAAGGTGAATACCTGTCATGGTTTGTTACTACGCAGGCAGCGAATGAGGTTATCATAACGCTGAAAGACGACAGCAAAACCTATTTTAAGGAAAAGAAGAAAAGCCTGGACATCGCTCCGCCTTTGGCAGTAGGAAATGCGCAGTATACGGGAAATAATTTGGTGCTGGAAATATCCATTCCGGAATCGGATAATGTCAGGGCAATTCCGACAGCGACTTCTATTATTACGGCTACCGGAAAAGTAGTCGGACACAGCTTTAATTGCTGCGGTGAGGACTGGAACGATGATGACTTCAATGATTTTTATGTCAATATCGTCGGTTGGAAGAGTAAAAAATAACATGTAGACAAAGCAAAAGAAAAACGGATAGCGTATTTCACACAGAAGCAAGTTATTATGTTTAAAGAAGCTGATTAGTGATTAGTCGGCTTCTTTTTTGATTCCTTGACATTATCACGGTATTCCAGTATGGTATACATAATGAAGCATAGAAGGAGCAATACAATATGAATCAAAAATTAAAGGAAAAAATATTGGAATCGCTCTCGGCAGTTTTACCCATAACCGGAATTGTCCTGTTAATCAGTATTATTCTGGTTCCGGTAGATTTGGGAATCATGGTGATGTTCCTGACCGGCGCGGTTATGCTCGTGGTCGGCATGGGATTTTTTCAGCTTGGTGCGGAAATGTCAATGACACCGCTCGGAGAAGGCATCGGTGTCCAGATATCCAAAACCCGGAAAATCCCGATGATTTTGTTCATCGGATTTTCAATGGGGGCAATCATCACCGTTTCGGAACCCGATTTGCAGGTGTTGGCGGAGCAGGTGCCATCCGTTCCGAACCATATTCTCATTCTGACCGTGGCGGTAGGCGTCGGAATGTTTCTGGCACTGGCAATTGTCCGGATTTTGTTCCAGATTCCGTTTTCCACGATTTTGATTGTGATCTATACGGTGTTAATCGGGCTTTCGCTTTTTGTGTTAAAGGATTTTCTGGCAGTTGCATTTGATTCGGGCGGCGTGACGACCGGCCCGATGACGGTACCATTTATCATGGCAATGGGCGTCGGGCTCGCCTCTGTCCGCAGTGATAAGAATGCAGCAGACGACAGCTTCGGCCTGGTAGCCCTTTCCAGTATCGGCCCAATTCTTGCCGTCATGCTCTTAGGCTGTTTTTTTCGTCCGACAGAGGCGGCATACAGCAAAACAGAGGTGGCAAACGTAAATACCACCAGAGATGTGATACGGGAATTTCTGTTTTCCCTTCCGCAATATATCCGGGAAGTATTGGTTTCCCTGCTGCCGGTTGCCGCAGTTTTTATTCTGTTCCAGCTGGTGAGCCGGCGTTACCAGCAAAACCAGATAAAGCGTATTGCCGTGGGTTTTGGATATACATACGTCGGTCTGGTGCTGTTTCTTGGCGGGGTAAATGTGGGCTTTGCGCCGGTCGGCTCCTTTCTGGGAAAAGAGGTTGCCTCCGAAAGCTGGGAATGGCTGCTGGTGCCAATCGGCATGTTAATCGGATATTATATTGTAAAGGCAGAACCGGCGATACAGGTGTTGAATCATCAGGTGGAAAGCGTGACAAACGGGGCTGTGTCGGCAAAGTCCATGAACCGCTGCCTGTCGGTCGGCGTGTCGGTCAGTGTCGGTTTGTCCATGCTGCGTGTGCTGACCGGACTGCCGATTTACTGGATTATCATACCCGGTTATATCATGGCACTGGTCTTAACCAGATTTGTTCCCAAGATGTTTGTGGGAATTGCCTTTGACTCCGGCGGCGTGGCAAGCGGCCCGATGACGACCACATTTTTGCTTCCGCTTTGTATCGGTGCCTGTGAAGCCGTGGGAGGCGATCTGATGACGGATGCGTTCGGCGTTGTTGCGCTGGTGGCATTAACGCCGTTGATTGCGATACAGATTATGGGGTTACAATATCAGTATAAGTTGAATAAAATGGAGGAGGCTGCCTTGCAGCGGTCTGCCGTCCTGGATACTGAGGATGAAATTTATGAGTTTGAGGAGGGATATGAAGATGACTGATAACCATAATAAAATGGTTTTCCGCATGTTGTTTCTCATTACAACACCAAAGCTGGGGAAAAAAGCCGTGGAAATGTTTCAGGAGGGAGGTCTTCCGGTACAGTACCATTTCCGGGCGCAGGGAACGGCATCCAGCGAGATGATGAATACGCTTGGGCTGGACGGAGGAGAGAAGAGCATACTGATGAGTATGATGCCAAAAGCCTTCGCAGACGAAATGCTGAAAAAACTGCAAAAAAAACTGCATCTCGGAATGCCGAATAGCGGAATTGCATTTACGGTTGCGATGTCGGGCTGCAGTTCCCATATGATTAAACTGATGGAAACATTACAGCCGGAAAACAGCAAAATGCCTTTAGAAAGGAATGAATTGGAAATGGTGGAAAGCGAATGCAGTATGATTATGACGATTGTGAATCAGGGATTTAGCGAGGAAATCATGGATGCGGCACGGCCGATGGGCGCAAAAGGCGGCACCGTATTTCACAGCAGGCGCATTGGAAGCGAGGAGGCAATGAAATTCTGGGGAATCCGTGTACAGCCGGAGCGGGAGATCGTTCTCATCATTGCCCCGAAGAAGGATAAGCGTGCGATTATGCAGGTGATCGGAAAGCAGTTTGGCATGCAAAGCGAGGCAAACGGCATTGTCTTGTCACTGCCGGTTGACGGAATTGCCGGTTTGGAATAGGTGGAGAAATGGCAAAGATACTGGTGGTAGAAGATGATAAAGAGATTAACCGTTTACTCCGCGCGTATTTGGAATCGCAGCAGTACACTGTGCTTTGGGCGGAAAATGGTCTGGGCGCTTTGACGATGCTTCGTGACAGGGCGGATATTGAT
The DNA here is from genome assembly GCA_023666975.1 of Clostridium sp. The sequence continues at coordinate 2,982 of JAMPAW010000124.1, read as the reverse complement.
CTGGTGCTGCTGGATTTGATGCTGCCGCTGCAAAGCGGAGATGTGGTGCTGGCAAAGCTTCGGGAATTTTCCGAGGTACCGGTCATCATTTTATCTGCAAAAAATACCGTGCAGACGAAGATTGACGTGATACGCATGGGCGCAGATGATTACATTACCAAGCCGTTTGATTTGGACGAGGTGGCAGTGCGGATCGAGGCAGTTTTGCGCAGAACGCAGAAAGGGGAAACACTCGAAAGGCAGGGGAGCATACAGTATAGGGACATGGTTATGGACTGTACGGCAAAAACGGTGACGGTAAAGGGAAATGCGCTTGTCCTGACCGGCAAGGAATATATGATTTTGGAACTGCTGCTGCGCAATCCCGCCAAGCTGTTTTCCAAAGCGAATTTGTTTGAAAGTGTCTGGAATGAGCCGTTTTATCGTGAGGACAGTACCTTGAAGGTGCATATCAGCAATCTTAGGAACAAGATCAAACAGTACGCAGGAGACGAGGAATATATTGAAACAATCTGGGGAATGGGATACCGTTTGAAACAGGAGGGAAATTAACCTTTTCTTAACCTTTGGGTTAACTTTTTCTTTAGGGTAGGGGAGTAAGATAGAGAAAAATAGGTAATTGCGAAACTCCTAATTTCCAAAATCCAGTTGTGCAATATAGACAATATCATAAGCAGGTGCTTTGGAGCCGCCAGTGCTTAGCGAGGTTTTTTCGAGCTTAGCACTGTTGCGAGCGACAAGCAGCGCAAGCGTGCCTGCATTGATTTGTCTATATTGTGCAACGAATGTCTTGAAAAACAGGAGTTTCGTAAATACCTAAGAGAAAGGAAGGTGCTTATGGAACCTGTTTTACAAATGGAACATCTCACGAAGATGTACGGAAAAGCCGGAGCAGAGACGGCGGCAGTAGATGATGTGAGCCTGTCGATTGAAAAAGGGCATATTTACGGCTTGATCGGGCCAAACGGAGCCGGCAAGACGACGATGATGAAAATGATAGCGGGACTGGCGGCGCAGTCGAGCGGAACGATCCGCCTGTTTGGAGATGCTCAAAATTTAGATGAGGGAAGAAGCCGCATGAGCTTTATGCTGGAAGCGCCTTATCTGGACGGAAGCATGACAGCCCGGCAGAATATGGAATATATCCGCTATGTGCGGGGCGTGGCGAGAAAGGAACGCATTTTGGAAGTGCTGGAATTGACCGGGCTTGCAAATGTGGGGAAAAAGCCGGTGAAGCAGTTTTCCTTAGGCATGCGGCAGCGGCTGGGAATCGGAATGGCATTGCTGCCTGCCCCGGAAATTATGGTTTTGGACGAGCCGGTAAACGGGCTGGACCCGGAGGGCATTGTCGATGTGCGGAATATGCTGAAAAAGCTCAGTGTAGATGAGGGGATTACGATTTTGATTTCCAGCCATCTGCTGACGGAGCTTTCCGCATTGTGTACGGATTTTGCCATTATTAACCGGGGAAGGCTCGTGGAGTGTTTTTCGGCAGAGGAGTTAGAGGAAAAATGCAGAAGTTTCCTCACTATCCGCACGAATGATGTGAACCGGACTGCCGCAGTGCTGGAGCAGAGCCTTCAACTGCGGGAATATAAAGTGGTTGAAAACAACGAAATCCACCTGTTTGAGCGTTTGGACGAGGTGGAGCGGGTGTCGAAAACAATTACCGACAGCGGCCTGGTTTTAACCAAGCTGGTTATGGAGGCGCAGAATTTGGAGGAATATTATCTGTCAAAGGTATCCGTTGGCGAAACGGAAAGCGCCAGGAAAGGGCAGGGAGTATTCGGCAGCCTGCGCATAAAGGGCAGGAAAATGATTTCCGCAGCCGGAAAGAAGGAGGGTGAGTAGAATGAATCGATTGTTAAAAGCAGAGTGGTACAGGGTAAGGCATTCTTCCGGACTGATGAAATGGCTGGTGATCATCTGCCTGATCGGCATTGGACTGCCGCTGATGGGTGATTTTGAGTTTTATCAGCAGGATTTGACGGAATACCTGTATTCATCAGCGGATTTTATCACGATGTTCCTGCCATTCTTTCTGGGTACATTTTGCGCAGTGTCAATGGGAATCGCTTACATGAATAAAACGGCTTATTACGAGGTGATGGCAGGGAACAAAATATCGGAGATTTTGCTCAGCAAGACCATTGTAGATGCGCTTTTTGTCGCAGCAGCGCAGTTCCTTTTTTTCGGTGTATTCTGGATAATCGTCGGCTTAAACCACGGCAAAGGGGCAATCAAACAGCTTCCAATCCGCGTGTTTTTATTTTTGATTATCTTTATCCACATCTGCCTTGCAGGCGTGCTGATCGCCACTGCCGTCCGGCATATTGCGGCAGCGATACTGGCATATCTGCGGTTTGCCGTGTTTGATTTTGTCATTTTGTTTATTGTCCAGATATTTGAGGATTTTATTCCGGCGGACACCGTTCCAAAGATCGTTGACTGGTTTGCCGTGATGCAGCTTAGCAAGGTATTGAACCATGAATGGGAAATCACGGGGCATTTGATTTTGGCGGTCATGATGAGCATGCTGCTGGAAGCAGGAATCTGGTATGTGATTTCCTATGTGGGAATGAGGAAAAAGATGTATTAGGCGAGGGTTTTAGAAGGTATTTTCTTATGGCAAATTCAGATGATGTCTGCTATACTGAGTGGAAAGTGTTTTATGATTTGGTGGTGATGAACGGATGGAAGGAGGGAATGCAGCGATGAAGGATAGCGGTATCGTTGACCTTACACATTTATCGTGGACACTTTCCAGAAATTCTTCCGGAACGGCAGGGAGTTTTCTGAAAGCTCATGAAGAGTCTTTCGGGATAAAATATTACTACAAGATGTCTAATTTTGATACAGTCCGGGGTGTCCGTGGGCATGAGTGTATCAATGAAATTGTGGCGGGCAATATTGCAGATGCACTGCATATTCCGCATTTACACTATGAACTGATACCGGCAAAGGGGAATGTCGGGGGGAAAA
>JAMPAW010000123.1 GCA_023666975.1 Clostridium sp. | reverse complement strand
TATGAAACAATCATGCTACGTCAAACTATCCAAAACTTAATTTTCGCTGTACTAGCAGCGAACCGTCAGTTCAAAGGGCTTTATACAAGTTTCATTTGCAGTTTGCTTTCAAAATCGTAAGGTAAATGTAAGTTAAAAATATGGCAGCGTTTCTGTCGGCTGCGTATACTTAGTTACAAAATAAGAAATACTCATTGTTGAGGGGAAGATGAAGATACTTTTCAGATTTTATCGTGAAAATATAGAGATGTGAATTGTATTCTCAGGACATGGATTCAGAAAGAATGAGTTTGACAATCGCCTGTTTGAGAAAATAAAAGGAGTGGACGAAACGATGAATATAGGAATTTTTACGGATACGTACTATCCGGAAGTAAACGGCGTGGCTAATTCTGCATACGAATTAAAAAAGGCATTGGAGAGACAGGGGCATTTGGTTTATGTGTTTACCGTGTCAAATCCGGAGGCGGCTGTTTATCGGGAAAAGGGAGTATATCGGATTACCAGTGTCCCACTCCCTATGTTAAAGGAGCTGCGGCTGGGATTTGCCATATCGAAGGTCTGGCAGAGAAGGATAGCGGCACTGCATTTAGATGCCATTCATACACAGACCGAATTTATGATGGGACATCTGGGAAGGAAACTGGCAGACTGGCTGGGAATCCCCCATATCCATACTTATCATACCATTTATGAGGATTACCTGTCCTATCTGCATATGCCGGACAAACAGTGTTTTCGCAAAATTGCACAGCATTTCAGCCGGATTTGCTGTAATCATGCAGATGAAATTATTGTCCCGACTTACAAGGTCAGTGAACTGTTAAAGCAGTATGGAGTAAAGAGAGAGGTTCATGTCATACCCACAGGCATATCTCTGGAAAAATTTTCCAAACCGGATTATGGACGGGTAAATGAATTAAGATTACAGCTTGGTATTACGGATAGCCGGCTGGTGCTTTTATATGTAGGCAGGCTCTCGTCCGAAAAAAATATAGCCGAATTACTGACCTATTTTCATAAAACGGAGAATCGGGAAGAAATACGGTTATTGCTGGTAGGGGACGGACCGGAGAGAGAAAACCTGCAGGAACAGGTAAAGGAATTGCAGCTGGAATCAAGCGTAATTTTTGCAGGAATGGTTCCGTTTGACAGGATAGAAGACTATTACGCACTAGGTGATATTTTTGTTTCCGGTTCTACTTCTGAAACACAGGGGTTGACATATATTGAGGCATTAGCAGCCGGGTTACCTCTTCTGGTGAGAAAGGATTCCTGTTTGGACAAGGTTTTAAAGGAGTATGAAAACGGAGTCAGTTATGAGAATGAGAAAATGTTTCGACAGGGATTAGAATTTTTAAGAAAAAATTTCAGGCAGAGTGTGCAGGAGAGAGCCGTTAGAGAAAGTGTTGCCAATTTGGGGACAGAGGAGTTTGCAGGGCGGGTTGCGGCTTTGTACTGCAACAGTATACAAAAGCAGGAAGTGAAGCAGAATGAAGAAGATAGTGGAACAATTCATGCAGCATAAAAAAATAGTGGAAATTACCGGCTGGATAGTTGTATTTCTTTTTATCCTTTGGTGTCTGAAAAGCGGAATAATGAAAAATCCTGAGCAGCTCGCATATGTGTTAAAACGATGCGGCATAATGGCGCCACTACTGTTTATGGTAATTCAGGCAGTACAGGTTGTTGTTCCGGTTTTGCCCGGCTCCATTGGATGTGCTTTTGGGGTTATGTTTTTTGGAGCAGCATGGGGGTTTGTTTACAATTATATTGGAATTTGTATCGGTTCAATTTGGGCTTTTCTGGTTGCAAAGCGTTACGGAATTGTCTTTGTGAAAAACGTGACGGGAGATAAGTTCTATCAGAAGTATCAGAGATTTCTCGATAAAAAGAAGCAATTTGAAAGGATATTTGCTCTGCTGATTTTTCTTCCCGTGGCGCCTGATGATTTTCTATGCTATTTGGCCGGGGTCAGCAGTATGTCATTAAAACGGTTTACCGTTATCATTCTGCTTGGAAAACCGCTGGCGATCTTCTTATACAGCATGGGATTGTATCAGATTTTACAGTACGGAATCAGAACCTTTTTTGGCTAGTGCAGGTTAAAGTGGAACAAAGGACAAAGTGTGATTAAAGGAGGACTTTCAAATGAAAATTTATATTTATTCGGAGCACCAAAGCTGGATTGAGCATAGTGGGGTCGGAAGAGCAGTATACCACCAGCGGAATGCAATTTCCGGTACTGAGGGTATGGAATTAACGGAACAAAAAGAAGATGCGGATATCATACATATTAATACGGTTTTTCCCGGATCGGTCCATATGGCTTTGTGGGCGCATGGCCACGGTAAAAGCGTTATTTTTCATGCACATTCTACAGCGAAAGACTTTCGGAATTCCTTTATCGGTTCCAATGCAATGGCAGAGCTATTCGGAAAATGGATTCGTTTTTGTTACCAGTTGGGGGACGTTATTGTAACGCCTAGTGCGTATGCAAGAAAATTGTTATTGGCGCAGGGCGTGAAAAAACCTGTTTTTGTCATGTCTAATGGTATTGACTTGGAGTATTACCATAAGGAAGCGGACGACAGGGAGCGTTTCCGGGAAAAATATGGTTTTACAAAAACTGACAAGGTAGTGATGTCGGCGGGGCTCTGGATTCGGCGTAAGGGGATTCTGGATTTTATTGAAATGGCGAAACGACTGCCGGATTATCAGTTTATCTGGTTTGGTGACGCCAATCTGTGGAGTATTCCCAAGGAAATCCGTGACGGTGTACGCTGCAAATTGCCTAATCTGCATTTTGCTGGATATGTGGGGAAAGAGGAATTGCGTAAGGCATATGCCGGAAGTGACCTGTTTTGGTTTCCGAGTTATGAGGAAACGGAAGGGATAGTTGTATTAGAGGCATTGGCAATGAGAATTCCAGTACTGGTGAGAGATATTCCCGTGTATCAGGGCTGGCTTGCAGGCGGAAAAGAGGCTTATACCTTTGGAAATCAGGAGCAGGCCGGCAGCTTAATAGCGGCAATTCTAGAAGAGAGGACGGAGGATCTGACAGAGGCGGGTTACCGGGTGGCGGCAAAGCGGAGCATGGGGCAGACCGGCAGAAAATTGCAGGAAATTTATCAAGCGGCAATGACAAAAGAGCAGTTGAAAAAAAGTTTACTATTTTAACAGGTATGTTATTATATAAGCAGAGTGAAATGTATAACAGTGGACGGTTAATGGCACGGATACATTTACGGTTTTCAGTAAAATTACTATATTAGTGGGGAATAGGGAATGGATATGAAGAGTAAAAGATTGCAGATATTTCTTGTTGCGGCGTTTTGCATATTGGGTCTGGGTGTATCAGGCTGTGAGCGGGCAAGGGATAGTGAACCGTCATCAGCAGATATACAGGGAAATATTGCAGGGGTTAATTTTCCGGAAGGGCATGCGGACAGTGCATATGTTGTACTAAATGACAATATACCTGTGTTTTCGGAAGAGGAAATTGCGACAGAATCCTATGAACAATATTCCGAATTAGATGATTTGGGACGCTGCGGAACTGCTTTTGCCTGTGTCGGGATTGATTTAATGCCTGTGGAAGAACGGGGGAATATCGGCCAGGTAAAACCTTCCGGCTGGCATACAATTAAATATGATATAGTGGACGGAAAATATCTTTACAATCGATGCCATTTAATCGGATACCAGCTGTCCGGGGAGAATGCCAACGAGAAAAATCTGATAACCGGTACACGATATTTGAATGTCGTGGGAATGCTGCCGTTTGAAGATATGGTGGCGGATTATGTAACCGAAACGCAGAATCATGTCATGTACCGTGTTACGCCTGTGTTTGAGGAAAATAACCTGCTGGCCAGCGGTGTCCAAATGGAAGCATATTCTGTGGAAGATTCTGGCAAGGGAATTTCCTTTAATGTGTTTGTGTATAATCGACAGCCTGGAATTATCATTGACTATAAAACAGGAGAAAGTTATCTGGACGAAGCATATTCACAAGAGAAACAGGAAACGGCGGTTAAACAGTCGGAAAACAGGAAATATGTTATCAATATCAATACAATGCGGTTTCACTTACCTGACTGTGACAGTGTTAATCAGATGAAGGAGGAGAATCGGAAAGATTATGAAGGCACCCGCGAGTATCTTATCGAGAACGGATATGTGCCGTGTGGAAACTGTAGACCGTAGTGAGATGAGGAGGAGTTGCATATTGATTTGAGTGTCCATGGCCTGCTTCTAATCTACATTGGAATCAGGCATAGAAAATTGATTATCAACTTCCGCAATTTAGTTTTTCCCAAATTCCCTAAACCTTATAAAATTAAGGTTGTATAATCCCTTACAATGGGTTATAATGACTTACGGAAAAGTGAATAATTCTTCAGGGCGGGGTGCAAGTCCCCACCGGCGGTATTTGAAGGATTGGACATGAAAAGCATTCCATTCTTCATCAGCCCGCGAGCCGCAAGGCAGGAACCGGTGTGATTCCGGTGCCGACAGTATAGTCTGGATGGAAGAAGAGTGAGCGTAAATGCGGATAGCGCATTTGTGTGTTTGGAATGTATCCCTGAAGTGTAATCGCTTCGGGATTTTTTGTTTGATGAGAAATTTTGTTTTTCCGGAACATTCGTTATACAATATCGACAAATCAACGCAGGCACACTTTCACACTAAGCTCGGAAATACCTCGCTGAGTGTTCAATGCGAAGTACCAACGGCTCAAAAGTACCTGCTTATGATATTGTCGATATTGTACAACCAGATATTGAACGCAGGGAGTTTTACATAAAGTGAACACATAAAACAGACAGGACAGAGGTGGTCAAATGACAGGAAATGAACAATATATGAAGCGCGCCATAGAGCTTGCCAAAGCGGGAACAGGCAAAGTGAATCCGAATCCGCTGGTTGGTGCGGTTATCGTCAAGGACGGACAGATCATTAGTGAAGGTTATCATGAGAAGTATGGCGATTTGCATGCAGAGCGAAACGCTTTCCGAAATCTAAAAAATAAGGATGCTGCAAAGGGTGCAGAAATGTATGTGACCTTAGAACCCTGCTGCCATCAGGGAAAGCAGCCACCTTGCACGGAGGCGATTATCGAACATGGCATCTCTAAGGTGTATGTAGGATCAAATGACCCGAATGCGTTAGTGGCGGGAAAGGGGATTCAGAGATTGCGGGATGCGGGAATCGAAGTGGTTACGGAATTTTTGAAGGAGGAATGTGATGCGTTAAATCCGGTATTTTTTCACTATATCACAACTCATACTCCTTATGTGGTGATGAAATATGCGATGACTTTGGACGGCAAGATTGCAACAAGAACCGGACATTCCCAGTGGGTATCCGGTGAGGAATCCAGAAACCGTGTCCAGCAGACGAGAAATGCGTTAAAGGGGATTATGGTAGGAATCGGAACCGTGCTAAATGACGATCCGAGGCTGACCTGCCGGATAGAAGGGGGCAGAAACCCTGTCCGCATTATCTGCGATTCCAAACTGCGGATTCCGTTATCCAGCAATGTAGTAACCACGGCAAAGGAAGTGCCGACCATTCTGGCGACAATCGCACCGCACCCGGAGTATAACCGTTTCTGGCATGAGCAGAAGGAGGAACTGGAAAAAGAGGGCGTGGAGGTTTTGACGGTAAAGGAATTAGATGGACGGCTGGATTTGCAGGATTTGATGAAGAAGCTTGGCGAAAAGCAGATCGACGGAATCCTGTTAGAAGGTGGTTCCACACTGAATTATGCGGCGCTCAAGGCAGGGATTGTCAATCGTATTGAGGCATATGTGGCACCCAAATTTTTTGGCGGGGCAGGATTTTATACGCCGGTCGGCGGCGAGGGGGTAGAGTTTGCCACGGAAGCAATGGGCTGCAAGCTGGTTTCGGTAGAACAGGTTGGCGAGGATGTGCTGTTGGCGTACTGTATCAATGTTACAGTACACGAATAGCCGGAGGAACAGGAATGGATATTGGATTTCGGAAATTTAGTGAATTTCAGAAGGGGATTATGGTTCGACTGCTTCGGGATGCCTATTCTTTTGAGAGCCGGTATGAACGGGACTGGCTCGAAGCGTGGAAAATGGACGAAGCATTTTTCTTTGACAATCTGTCCATTGCAGACCGCTGCGGATTTGTTACGGTTTTCCATGAAAGTCCGATTGGCTTTATCTGCTGGGACCCTCGAAACAGCCCTGCATCTATGGAAATTGGACATAACTGCATTGCAACAGAGCATAAGGGCAAAAAATTTGGCAAAGTGCAGCTTCAGGAGGCGGTCAGGCGAATCAAAGAAGAAGGCGTGCAAAAAATCATTGTCACGACAGACGAACGGCTGGTGCCTGCTCAAAAAAATTATGAGAGTGTTGGCTTTCGCTTTGTGAGGGAACGTGTAAATGAAAAGAATCCCGAATATGCAGGCAGATTAATGGATTATGAAATGGTAAATGAACAGGGGGATTTATGATATGACGGCAAGGTCAAACAAAATAGATAGTATCACCTATCAAATCAGAGAGATAGCAGAGGGTGACTTGAACGGTTTATTATTGGTGAAAGGTGACATGTCTGTACATACGGAACGCCTGTAGCAGCAAGAGGAAGGCCGTGCGGTTTATATAGGGGCATTTATCCATCAATGTGCGGTTGGCTATGTATTGTTGTCCTTAGACAATAAGGAGGATGTCGTGCCTTACACCAATGATGAAAAATGTGCAGATATGATTGATTTGCTGATTATGGAACCTTTGCGGAATTATGGGATTGGATCACAATTAATACTGGCATGTGAAGATGTTTGCCGGGAAAAGGGCATTTTATGCCTGGGGCTTGACGTGAATCCGGAGGATAATCCCAAAGCAAAGCAGTTATACGAAAGAATGGGTTATCATGCTGTTGGGGAAAAACATTTAGACGGTATATATGAATATATGGACGGACAGGGAAACATGGGAATTTATGAGGACTGGTGTATCGATATGATAAAATTCTTATAAAGGAATGGGAAGAGAATGAATATTAGAGATAAGCAGAACTTAAGTTTTCATAACTGGGTTTTGGCAATCGTTAGTTTTGCTCATCTCTGAATGAATACAGAAAAGGAGTGGACGAAGAATGAACATAGAAGAATTATGGAAAGAACTGGCGGCAATCCCCGAAGTGGAAGCGATTGCCCTGGGCGGTTCGAGAGCAGGAAGTGTTTATGACGAAAAATCCGATTATGATATATATTTGTACTGTACCGGAGATGTTGAGGAAACGGTGAGACGGGAAATTTTATCCCGCTACTGCAAGGTAATGGAGATAGGCAATCATTTCTGGGAATATGAAGATAACTGTACATTAAAAAATGGAATTGACATGGATATCCTGTACCGGAATCTGGAAGCATTTGTCGGAGAGCTGGCGTTGGTCGTGGAACAGTATCAGCCGCATAACGGCTATACGACCTGTATGTGGCATAATCTGTTAAACAGTAAAATTCTATATGACGAAAATGGAAATCTGGCGGCAGCAAAGGAGCGGTTTGCGGTTCCATACCCGGAGCCGTTAAAGCAAAATATTATTGAGCGCAACAGGAAGCTGCTGCATACCGCAATGCCAGCCTATGACGTGCAAATTGGCAAAGCGGTTGCCAGAATGGATTTCGTCAGCATAAACCATAGGGTGGCGGCATTTATGGAATCCTATTTTGACATTCTTTTTGCCAGAAACGGTCTGACACATCCCGGTGAGAAACGGCTGGTGCAGCTGTGCAGACAGCAGTGTGAATGTCTGCCGGAGCGGTTTGAAGAGAATATCAATACACTGTTTGCGGATTTGTTCTGCCACATGGACAGGGTGGGAGAAGATATTGAGGAAATGATTCGGGAGCTTGACAAGATACTTTGAGCAGGGAATGGGGAATACACGATGATATTATTTCTGATAGCAGGCATAATTGTGGTATGGGTGCTGCTTTTTGTAGTAATGCTTCCGGTCTACTTTATTCGGAAACGCAAAAACCCGCATGATGAAAAAAATACGATAAAGGCATTGGCAATAAAAGCATTGGCAATAAAAGCATTGGTGGCAAGCATCATTATGGTTCTTATCATGGAAAGCGGGCTGATTGCAATGTATTTTGATGACTGGATTGGTTAAATGATGACAAAAACAGATTGTTATAAGCTGGAACGGAAGGGACGAAGAGAATGAAGGATAAAAAAGAAGCGGGCGCAGGAGGCGGTTTTGCCAGGCAATCCGCAGGAAAAGGAGTGTTGATATGTTTACAGGAATTATAGAAGAAATCGGAACGGTTGTTTCCGTCAGCAAAGGGGCGAAGTCTTCCAGCCTCACCCTGCAGGGGGATGTCATTTTTGAGGATATGAAGATTGGGGATTCGGTTGCAGTCAACGGTGTCTGCCTGACAGTCACGGGAAAGAATGCAAAGACCTTTACGGCAGATGTCATGGCGGAAACCCTGCGGCGTTCTTCCCTGGGAAGCCTGAAGAACGGAAGCAGGGTAAATATGGAACGTGCTATGGCGGCAAATGGGAGGTTTGGCGGGCATATTGTCAGCGGTCATATTGACGGAACCGGTGAAATTGAACATTTTGCAAGGGAGGATACCGCCGTGTGGGTCACGGTTCGGACTTCGGAAAAAATCCTCAAATATATTATTGAAAAGGGTTCCATTGCCATTGACGGCGTTTCGCTGACAGTCGCTTATGTGGACAGCCGGTGCTTTAAAGTGTCTTTAATTCCGCATACTGCCGCCAATACGACACTGCTCGGCAAAAAAGCGGGCGACATTGTCAATCTGGAAAATGATATTGTGGGAAAATACATTGATAAGCTGCTGCACGTGGAACAGTCGGAACCGGTGAAAAAAGAGGATATGGGAACCGGGGATATTTCCGTGGAGTTTCTTGCGGAAAATGGGTTTTTGTAGATTCCTTTTCGGAATGGCGTACCCGCTAAAAGCGAACATATATATTAATCAAAGGTGGTTTTCATGGAAATTAAAAATCTATTAGATGTGACAAATCGAGACGAACTTCGAGTATGGCTTGAAAAATATCATCAAATTGAAAAAGAGTGCTGGGTAGTTGTAAAACGTGGCAGACCAAAGAATGACGGCACATTCTGGTATATTGATGCAGTAGAGGAAGCGATGTGCTTTGGATGGATTGACAGTACGACCAAAACACTTGATAATGGCATCACTGCCCAAAAGTTGGCTCCCAGGAGAAAAGGAAGCCTTTGGTCTGAACTGAATAAAGAGCGTTGTCGTAGAATGGAAAAACTCGGACGAATGACAGATGCAGGACGGGCTGTACTTCCTGACATGTCGTTTTCTGGTTTTATCATAGATGATGAGATATTACGGGCATTAAAGGCGGACGATGAAATTTGGAGACAATTTTGCAATTTTCCTGAATTGTATCAACGTGTCCGCATTGACACTATTCAGATAAAGAAAAAACAGCCTGATTTGTTTCAAAGCCGATTACAAAAGTTGTTAGATAATACAAAGAAAGGCATTATGTATGGAGAGTGGAATGATAATGGGCGGTTGCTGGATTACTAATTATAGATGCTCACTCCATATTTCATCCGATATAGCCATGAGTCAAACTAAGTTTTCACAACGGGATTTTGATAATCGTGCGTTTTGCTCATCTCTACACCAGATACACTGGAAACATTTTCTGAAAAGGGAGTTATATAAAGGGATTGCTTAAATGGGGAATCCATTTTGGCAATGCAAGCGGATAGTGGCAGTATGGCAGATTTAGAGTTATGTAAACTAGGATGAGATGTGATGTTATGTAAAGTAAAAGTTGGGATTATGTAA
>JAMPAW010000122.1 GCA_023666975.1 Clostridium sp. | reverse complement strand
CATTTTCTGGTTTTCGGACATCATTACATTTATCAAACCAAGCAGATATATTCTCTTGGCATAAATGTAAGAAACGAGCCAGAGCGCAGAAATTTATTTATCGAAACTTTGATAACGATAAAAAATATTAAGCGATTGCCCTAATAAATCATAGTCTTTTTATGCTTTTTACCAGAATTGCTCTGTATTTATCGTCAAATTATCCCGAAATAATAAGTGGTTAGACTGGAATTGGTTAGACTGGGAATACATATTGAAAGGGTGAGAACATGAAGATCAATTCAAGTCAGGTGAGTGTAGAGTCCGGAAGAGCCTACACGAACACAGCGCAAGTAACACAGGCAACCCTAATGCGGCAGAGTGGAACCAACAATATGTCCTATACGAGTTCATCGTTTACGACCACTTACTCACGGTACAGTGGCACCGCCGCATCCAGACAGTACGACTCCTTTATCCGCTCTAATTCCGACGGTCAGGATTCACAGGCATTGATTTCCGACTTGTACAGCAATTTGGCGAACAACACCGTGACTATCGATGATGCCAAATCCGCATTGGAGAGATTCCACGAAGAGCTGATTAAGCGAATGGAGCAGTTAATGGAACGCATCAGGCAGCAATTACTGGGTCGGGGAAGCTCCGCTTCCGAAGGCATACTGGATTTGACAACCACAGCCGAACCCGGAACGTTTTGGACCAAGCAGAGTTATCAGCAGACGACAGTAACCGAGACGGAGACTACCACCTTTAACGGAAAAGGTTCCGTTATTACGGCTGACGGCCGCAGTATTGATTTTAATGTTGCCATGCAGATGAGCCGTGAATTTACAGAGACCTCGGAAGTCCTCTCCTCCAGCACAGAGTACATTCTGACAGACCCATTGGTGATTCAGCTGCAGGATGCGCCGGAAACGATCAGTGACCAGAAATGGTTATTTGATATTGACGGCGACGGCGTAAAGGAAGAAATCTCCCAGCTTGCTGCTGGCAATGCTTTTCTTGCATTGGATGCAAATGACAACGGTAAAATTGATGACGGTAGCGAACTGTTCGGGACCAAATCCGGCAATGGTTTTAAAGACCTGGCAGCCTATGACGAGGACGGAAACGGCTGGATTGACGAAAATGATGCCGTATATTCCAAGCTTAAGGTATGGGTGAAAGATGCTGCCGGCAATGATAAGCTGATTGGCTTAGGGCAGGCTGACATCGGTGCCATCTATTTGGGTTCCGCCAGCACACAGTTTTCACACAACAAGGCCGACACCAACGAAACACAGGCAGTTGTCCGCCAGACCGGATTCTTTCTGCATGAATCCACTGGTGCTGCAGGCATTATGCAGCAAATTGACTTTGCGGCAAAGCAGCCGGGCAATGTAGCATAAGACAACATCGTATCCATACAGCAAAATTGCCGGAGCCTGTAAGACTCCGGCAATTTTATTCATTTCTGATCGCCGCTAACGGACTTAACCTTGTTGCCCGTTGTGCCGGGAAAAATCCTGCCAGCATTCCGATTAACGTTGAAAAAATGATGGATAACGCCACCAGCCATAGCGGTATCATGGAAATAGCCGTATCTCCGGCCAGTTCAAATTCCATATCCAGCATTGACGGCGCAAAATAGTTAACCAGTGCGGATAATCCAAAGCTTAGCGCCACACCGATGATTCCTCCCAGCAGGCCGATAAACGCCGCCTCCGTCAGAAACATCGATCGTATATTTCCCAAACTGCAGCCCAGCACCTTCATGACACCAATCTCTTTTGTTCGTTCATAGGTAGACATTGTCATCGTGTTGGCAATTCCAATGGCCGCTACAAACAGCGATACTGCGCCGATTCCGCCCAGCACTGCCTCTATAATCATAAACTCTTTCTCTGTCGCTTCCAGCCATTCCTTGTTGGCATCTGCGCTGTAACCCATATCCTGAATGATTTCCAGCACCTCCTCCACGTTAGACGAGCTGTCCACATTTACCACCAGTCTGGAATATTTCAAGTCACGGTAGGGCTTTCCGCTCCTGTCTGTGGGCTGCCCTGGAATTACGGTATTGACAGAATAGTTTTTTCTGAGGAAATCCGACAATGCCTCTATACTGGTATAAAAATTCTCGGAATATGCACTGTAGGTATTCTCGTCTCCTTCTGTAATTCCGGTAACCTTCACCTGTACACGTTTGGTTGTAGAAGAAAACTCGCTGTAGGAATCATTTTCATATCCGTCATACGACCAATCGTCCAGCGAATCAGAAAACGGGTCACCTAATACGGAGGAATCATCATCTCCGCTGCCATCTATATCGGCAGTCTCAAAATCGTTATCCGTACTGAAATCCTCCTGCTCCGTACTGAATGTACTGTCAAACACCTCCGAATCTGATGCCAAGCCACTGTCACCACTGCCATCTATAGTCTCTTCCTCGATTTCAACTCCTGCAATAACAGAAGTATTCAACAAATCCACATCAGGCATTCCGTCTTCTGACTCAAAATACGGATATTCACCGGTTGTGGAATCAAAAAAATTGATGAGCACCTGATTGCCGGCAATCATCTGCATGATCGGACCGGTCTCCGGTAACTGCCCGCTGCCTAACTCTATCTCACTCAACTGCTCCTCCGAAATGCCAACCACAGAAACATAGCTCTCATATTTGCCGGCCTGTAAAGGCATATAAAACACAATCTGGGGATACACAGAATCCACATGCTCCAATTCCAGAAACTTGCGGATTGTATCGTCACTGAGCAGCAAATCTTCAATACCGTAATCATATTCGGAATCAACCATGATTTCCGTCAGGCCGCCTTCCATCTCAACCTGCGCCATCATGGACTGCTTTAATCCAATACCCAGTGAAAGCATAACAACAATCGATGCCGTACCAATCACAACGCCCAGCACGGTTAAAAAGGTTCTTGTCTTTCTCCTCCATAAATTGACTAAGCTCATGCTAAGGATATCAGAAATCTTCATGCTGCAAATCATCCTCTCCGGTATCTACCTTAAACACCTCAACCAGTTCATTATCCTCCTGGTCAAACTCACTGTCAAAATCATCTAAATCATCATCAAAATCATCGTTTTCCAGTGCTGCTTTCTTCTTTTTCCGGCGAATCAATATAATCACCACCACGATAACGGCAATCACCGCTGCCACAATCGCTGCAATTACCGGCCACGAAAGATAAAAATCTCCTTCGTCCTCCCACTCTTCCTCGTCATAATCATTCATTCCGTTCAGTCCAGACCCTACATAATCATTGCTCACCAGACAGGCCACAGACTGCTCAATCGTACCGACAGTACCCTCCGAGTCTTCATAAGAGATAACAACGTTGACATTCCCCGTTTCCACATTTTCCTTCACACCGGTCAGATTCAGTGTAGCATAAGCCGAAGATGAGCCGGCAATATTCCCGACATAATTCTCCGCTCCAGTCACAGCATCATCTTTTGGCTCTACCGTCACATTATAAATACCCACTGCGCTCTGGTTGTTAATCGTAAACATCAACGCCCCTTCTTCACCGACTGCAATGGCTTCCGGACTCAACGACACATCGGTAATTCCCAGTTTTACGTCCTGATAAACCGGCACATACAGATTATCACTATAGGTAAAAGCATTACCCTTGCCGTCGTCAAAATCCCCTTTTACGACAAGAATATAATTCTTGGGTGCCAATTCCGCCGAGGTCTTCAATTCAATCTCCAAATCCCCGGTTTCCCCTGCGGGTATGCTCTCAACAAATATTGCACTGGAACCGGAGGTCGGAAGAAAATTCCCCGCCTCATTGCCAATCATAAATTTGCCGTTACAGACATTGACCTTTTTGGACGTATTCTGAACATGGACGGTCAGCTTAAATGTTTCACCTGCCATTATTTTCTCCGGATCTACATCATATCCGGTAATAATCAGCTTAGGTGCTGTCCCCTCGTCATCATCGTCAGAGCCGCCGCTGTAGCCGGAGGAGCCGCCACCGATATATCGGTCATCATCGTCATTATCATCGTCCCCGTCATCTTCCGTTTTGGATTCCGTAGTTGGCTTCTTGTTTGAGCCTGACGACTCCGTGGTCGCCGCTGCATCGGAAAAATAGATATTAATCGTTTTGAGGATATAGTAGTCCTCTATTGTACCGTCAGCCGCCACCTTGGAATACTCGCCGACAAAACGGACGCTGTGATATCCTTTTTCAATATCCTTACGGGCAGTCATGCCAAATTCCGCCTCCAAACGCGCCTGTTTTCCTGCCTCGGCACCCGCCCCCACTATCTTATAAGCATCTCCACTGGTTTCAAACGGGAAGGTATTATCAATTACCGGATATACACTCTTCAATTTAATAGTCTCTATATTGTTGGAAATCAGCGCAAAAGAAATCTTAACACTGTCTCCGGCTTTACCGGTAATGGATTTGGTCACTTCTATCCCCACGTCGGAATTTTTCCCCAGCTTGCCATTTGCATCTATATTCGTGGTATCAGACTGTGTACCCACCGTAGACACGCTGTCACTGCCCGAAACGGCATCCGTCTGCGTTGCATAAACGGGATTGGGCCTTAATGACATTCCCACCACGCAGATCAAACACGTCGCCACTGCTATCACTCTCTTCCATTTCAAGCCGTGCCTATTGATATACTTGTTCATGTTCTTTATCCTCCAATGTATTCTTTTTCTTATCCTCAATACGAATAATCCTGCCATCAACAATACGGATCACCTTATCTGCGACAGCCGCCAGACTATCATCATGCGTTACCATAACCAGCGTTTTTTTATGTTCATTAACCACATATCTCATCAGCGCCATCATTTCTCTGGAGGTCTTTGAATCCAGATTACCCGTCGGCTCGTCCGCAAACATTATCTTGGGATTTACCACCAATGCTCTTGCCATGCCCACCCGCTGCTGCTGGCCACCGGACATCTGATTCGGTTTATGCTTCACATGCTCCTTAAGCCCGACCAGTTTTAACATTTTCATCGCCCGCTTTAACCGCTGTTCCTTCGGCATACCCCGAAAAGACAGTGGAAGTGCCACATTTTCCAAAGCATTCATTGTTCCCAGCAAATTGAACGACTGAAAAATAAATCCCACGTTCTTCTGTCTGAATTGAACCAAATCACTCTCTTTCATCTTCTCTATATGGTTGCCTGCAATCACAATCTCACCCTTTGTCGGTTTTTCCAAACCTGCCAGCATATTGAGCAGTGTGGATTTACCAGAACCCGATGTGCCGACAATCGCACAGAATTCGCCTTCATAGACATTAAAACTGACACCGTTCAACGCATGGACCTTATTAGTTCCCACTTTATATATTTTGTACAGGTCCTTCACTTCTATCACTGCAGGCGCAGTTCCCTGACTGCGCTCGCCAGCCTCTATATCTTGCAATATCATTTCCTCCATAACACAACTACTTGTAATCCTTTGTGATTATAACACATTTCCCGATAAAGAAAAGATATTTCTCGTTTTTTCACAAAAACTTAATAAAATTCACATATTTTCCAATTCTTTCATCCACAACGTACAGGCGGCATCACTGGGCATTCTCAAATCCCCGCGCGGTGAAAGGGATACCGTCCCCACCTTCGGGCCGTCCGGCATGCAGGAACGCTTAAACTGTTGTGAAAAGAACCTTTTATAGAATATTTTCATCCATTTTACAATTTCCGGCCCATCATAAATCCCGTCAAAAGCCAGCTGCGCCAGACGATATATTTTTGCCGGATTATATCCGAAACGCAGTAAATAGTATAAAAAGAAATCATGTAATTCATATGGACCGACTATACTCTCTGTCTTCTGCGCAATCTGGCCCTCCTGCGGTGGCAGCAGCTCCGGACTTACCGGCGTATCGAGAACATCACGCAAGACTGCTGCCGTCTTCCCGTCCGCCTCTTCGGCATAATAACCTACCAGATAACGGACCAGCGTTTTGGGCACGGAAGCATTTACTGCATACATTGACATATGGTCCCCATTATAGGTCGCCCAGCCCAAAGCCATTTCCGACATGTCACCGGTTCCGATTACCAGACCGTTGCACATGTTGGCAATATCCATCAGTATCTGCGTTCTTTCCCTCGCCTGTCCATTTTCATAGGTAATATCATGCTGTTCTTCACTCTGCCCGATATCTTTAAAATGCTGGCGGACAGAGTCCACAATCGGAATCTCCTTGAGCGTTACCCCCAGGGAAGCCGCAAGCTCCAAAGCGTTTTGGTAGGTACGGTCCGTAGTGCCAAATCCGGGCATTGTCACGGCAATTATCCCGTCATGCTCCATTTTTAACAAATCATATGCTTTCACGGTAACCAGCAGTGCCAGTGTGGAATCCAGCCCTCCTGACAGGCCGATAACTGCCGACTGGCAGCCCGTGTGCGCCAGACGCTTGCGCAGTCCCATCGCCTGCAGGGTAAGGATTTCCTCGCAGCGCTGCTTTTTCCCTTTATCGTCCGAGGGCACAAAAGGCATACGGGATACCGGTCTTGAAAGCACTGTCCTCTCCAATTGAAAGGAAAATCCGGTTTCCCGATACTTCTCACCGTTATTTTTCCACACATTGCGGTAGGTCGTCATCTTGCGCCGCTCCTCCTGTATCCTCTTTACATCTATCTCTGACACGGTAAGTTTATGTTCAAATAGCGCTGACTCCGCCAGAACGGTACCGTTCTCCGCAATGATGTCATGGCCGCTATATACTAAGTCCTGTGTAGATTCATCATTTCCTGCATCGGCATAAATGTAACCTGCAATCAGCTTTGCCGACTGCATAGCTGCCAGATTTCTCCGATATTCTGGCTTCGTGGCAATCTCATCACTGGCAGAAGGGTTACAGATAACCGTTGCCCCTGCCAGAGCATGGGAAATCGACGGTGAGTCCGACACCCACAAATCCTCGCAGATTTCCCCGGCGATGACAAGCCCCGGAATATTTTCACATACCAGCAGATTGTCCGCTCCAAACGGAACATTTTCACTGCCTGCCAGTTCTCCCAGAAGCTCCGTTTCCCTAAACCCCTGTTCAAAATACCTGAGCTCGTAAAACTCCTGATAATTGGGGATATTGATTTTGGGAACCACCATAAGCACATTTCCCGCCTTGCAAAATACTGCCACATTATATAATTTGTTCCTGTAGGCAAGAGGCATACCCACGACATACAAAATATCCATATCCGCTGTGACTTCCAGTAAATTTTCCAAAGTATTCCTGCATCCGGTCAGCAGTGTGTCCTGTAAAAATAAATCTCCACAGGTATAGCCCGAAATACAAAGCTCCGGAAAGACCAGCAGCTTGACGCCTGCCTGAACTGCCTCCTGAATACACGACAAAATCTGTTCTCCATTATAATCACAATCCGCTACTCTAAGCTCCGGCGAAGCCGCCCCCACTTTGATAAATCCATCTCTCATTACTACTATCCTTTCAAAAGCATCTTTTCCACACATTTTTCCGAATCGTGCTTGTGTTCACTATACATGATTCTTAGCGGAATTACAAGAAAAAGGGTTACGAAAGCGCTTCGTAACCCTTAAACCATAACAATCCCTGATTATATTATGCCGCTAAAATACATTTCCATACTCTCCATAGCTGCACGGAATTATTTTGCCGCAATCACATCTGCCATGTCATACATTCCTGCCGGCTTGCCTGCCAGAAACTTAGCCGCCTCTATGGCACCCTTGGCAAATACGGATTTGGAATATGCAGTATGGCTGAATGTAATCACTTCGTCTGTCCCTGCAAAAATCACATCGTGGACGCCTACAATTGTTCCGCCTCTCACGGCCGAAATACCAATTTCCTTATCCGGTCTCTGTTCGCTGCGCCCGCTTCTGTCATAGACATACTCATATTCATTGCCCAAAGCATCATTTATTGAATCCGCCAATGCCAGTGCAGTCCCACTCGGTGCGTCCTTTTTCAGCCTGTGATGCTGCTCTACTACCTCAATATCATATCCCGCATCGCCAAACACCTTGGCCGCATCCTTTAGCAGCTTCAGCAATGTATTGATACCCAGTGACATATTGGCAGACTTAAGCACGGCAACTGCTTTTGCAGTCTCCTTTACCCTCTCAAGCTGTCCGGCACTAAGCCCTGTCGTGCAAAGCACGACAGGAATCCCCTTTTCGCTGCTGAACGCGAGCAAATCGTCTACTGCTGCCGCTGCTGCAAAATCCACAATCACATCTGCCTCTACATCGCAGTCAGACAGCTTAGTAAATACCGGATAACCATTATCTCTTACATCTGCAATGTCAATTCCCGCTACAATTTCAATATTATCGTCGTTTTGAACAAGCTGCGTAATCACCTGTCCCATATGGCCATTACAGCCATGCATAATCATTCTAACCAATTCTAATTCCTCCTACGGCCTATCGCCCAATCGCTTAACCTGTCCCGCTGCCCCAAAATTACTATGCAAGATTTATTCCGTAATCTATCATGGCCTTTCTGATTTTGGCAACACTTTCCGGTTCCGCTTCGGTCATTGGCATCCGCACTGTTCCTCCGCAAAGCCCCGCAAGCTCCACTGCCTTCTTAACCGGAATCGGATTCACTTCGCAAAACATTGCATCACACAAATCAATTGCTTTTAGCTGTAATGCCAGAGAACCTGCAACATCCCCGTCGAGATATTTCTGCACCATGTCATGGGTATCCTCTGGAATGATATTTGCCGTTACCGAAATAACACCTTTACCCCCAAGGGATAACAGCGGAACAACCTGGTCATCATTGCCAGAATAAATGTCAATGCAGCCATCTGCCAGTTGTGCCAGTTTCACCACTTGGGAAATATTACCTGAAGCCTCCTTGATTGCCACGATATTCTTTACCTTCCGGGCAAGCGTTACCGCAGTGGCCGGCTGGATATTGCAGCCCGTTCTCCCCGGTACATTATACATGATAATCGGAATATCTACAGCCTCCGCAATGGCGGTATAGTGCTTTATCAGACCCTGCTGGGTTGCCTTATTATAATACGGAGTCACCACCAACAGTGCATCTGCCCCAGCCTCCTGTGCTTCTTTTGAAAGCTTAACCGCTGTTTCCGTACAGTTAGAGCCAGTTCCCGCAATGACCGGAATCCGCTTATCCACATACTCGATACATTTTGCGATAACCTCCATATGCTCCTCTTCCGTCATCGTGGAAGCCTCGCCCGTGGTGCCGCAGATGACAATGGCATCTGTCTTATTGGCAATATGGTACTCTACGAGGGATTTTAATTTGTCGAAATCCACTGCCCCGTCTGTTTTAAATGGCGTGACTAACGCTACCGCCGAACCTGTAAAAATTGACATATCTTCTCTCTCCTTTTCCTAAAAATAATGGTTAAAAAAATGCTCCGTCAGCAGTGTGCCGGCGAAGCCTTATCGCTCTTCCCTTATTCCGTAGCACTCCACCTGATACCTGACCGTCTACTTACCGATACGGCCAACTCATCTTCTCTCGGTGACAGACATACAGCTCTTAACTATATATCCAGACAGAATACCCATAAGGAGATATTCCTCTTCGGCATGCGCCCCTTTCGCAACCCGTCATTAAGCCTTATCTTTCCCGGCTGTTACTCTTGACACATGCGCCTCTACACTTAGACGAAAACATCTTCAATTTAACTTTTATTATCATAACACCTTATATTATCAGTGTCAACCAAATACAGCAAAGCAACGGCAATCGCTTAATATTTTTTATCGCCATAATCCTGAAAAGTAAATTTCTGTGCTCTGGATCGTTTCTTACATTTTCTGCCATGGGAACATATCTGCTTGGTTTAATCAATGTAATGATGTCAAAAACCAAAAAATGTCTCTGCCTCTGTGATGATAATTAGGCTTTCGTGAGAAACCCTGCCCTG
>JAMPAW010000121.1 GCA_023666975.1 Clostridium sp. | reverse complement strand
TATGCGCAATCGTTTCTTCTATGTTAATTTTCATTAACACCTATGACATTACATCTATTACCGGTATTTCACACCCATCTTTTCCAGCAGATAATTAAAATATGTCAATTTATCATAAACAATCCTTGCTTCTACGGTCATCCCATTTGCAAGGTTTACTTTTTCTCCACTTTTTGAAACCAGATAGTCGGACTCTGGAAGAATCCGAACCTTAAACATCTGCGTGTTTCCATTCTCACTTTCCATCGCCGTTACATTGCTGTCAATCCGCTGTACCGTTCCCGCAATATTTCCATATACAGTCTGGCTTAATCCATTTACTTCAATCTGCACTTCATCATCTTCCTGCATCCTTGCCATATCCGCTGTACTGACATATGCCTCTATAATAGTATCCGCATTTTCTGGTGTTATGGTTGCTACCGGAGAAGCAGTCTGAACCACCATGCCCTTTTTATAATCAGAAAGCAGATGAAGCCTTCCGGTACTGGTCGCCTTGACTTCATATTCATTTTTTCCATTCCCTACTGCTGACAACTGTGCATTTACCGATTCTAACTGGTTCATTATTTCTTTCTTTGCATTCTCTGCAGACTGCAGTGCAGAATAATATAATTCGCTTTTCTTTTCCTGTGCCTTCACCAACTCCGCCTCAATCTGCTCATCGGTATACCCATATGCTTTATATGTCGTCGTATCCACTTCACTTTGGGCAATCTGTGCTTTAAAGGATTCAAAGGTACTGTAATAAAGCGTATCCTCACTATTACCGGCATCAAATAGATTCTCATCTTCCTTAATCGACCGGATTAACTTATCATACTGTGCTGCCTGCTTCTCATAATTTTCCTTACTGCTTACAAGTTGCTCCTCCTGCAAATCATAATCCGTACTCTTCACCGTAAATAACACATCTCCCTCAGAAACCAACTTCCCTTCCTCCATAAAAGATTCCCGAATCTCTCCTGTATAAGAGGGCATCACATAATTTGATTCCGAGCTGGTCACAATCCCTTCTGCCTTTATCGTGTATGCTTTATGTGCAAACATACTCCATATCAGGACACCTGCCAGTAATACCGAAATCATGCTAACCAGTATATATCCAAACGGCGGTAAATCTTTGTCAAACATAATCTGGCTGTCTTTTAATTCCTCCAATGTTTTTGCTTTTGTGCTCATTCCTGTTCCTCATCTGCTTTTGGCATAAATACATCTGCCACAATCGTTCCTTCTTCTTCGTTCTGGTCTACAAATACCGTATAACTTTCTCCGGTTAATTCGATATCATTTTCAAAGGCTTCTAAGTTAATCTTATCATAGGCAAACTTTAGCTTTTCTTCCGGCCCGATGTACCGGCAATACATACAGTATGGTACACGCAGAAGGGATTCCATGGTATACGGCCTCTCAACGCTATGAAGATAATTATTGCATTGCAGCAGCAAACGGATTTCCACATCCAACTCTTCCTCATCATTTACAAATGGTCTTGTATGCTGGATTAATGGTCCAATCTGCATAGCACCTTTTACTTTTATGTAAGACTGCATTTTTTCTACTATAATGTTGAAATCCGTATTTTCATCTTCCAAATTAATTTTACCGATAAGTACATTCTGTAGTTTTAATACTTTATTTGGGTTAAATTGTAGTTTTGACATAGTTTTTCCTCTCTTGCATTTGCTATAAATTCTGTTTAGATTGTGCTATTCTTTCTAATACTTCGCCATGTGTCTACAATATTTATCTAAAGCTAACTTTACCTTTTGAAAGTCAAACTCAATTTTAAACTTTTTTACATAATTGATTCCTAATATGATGCATTGGAAATTCTAATAGACAGCACACAATCAACAAGCCTAACATATCTATATAAATTGTCGGTTTATTAATATATAACTCCGCAAAAAACGTATGTAATGTTTCAAATGGAACTCCTGTAAAAAATAATATAAATGCAATCCATTCAATCAATGCTGCAAAAACAAATTTTATTACAATATGATTCAGTAAACCATTTGTCTTTTGATTATCATATAATGAAATTCCTCTTAAAATCGTGCCTGCCGCAAGGAAGAGTGCAGATAGTATTTGGCTCAGTATATTATTTCCAAAACTGCAAATCGCCACCATCAATATCCAATATTCTATGCAAGTCACCTGGAACGTTAACCCATTATCTAAATCTGTATTAGAAACCGATAATTCCTTTTGCATATGTTTAACAAGATTTATGGAGTAAACTATAAGTAAAATCATGCAAAACCATTTTAAACCTAGAAGTATTTTGTTACAGTAAAATAAACTAACAAACAAAATAATAAAATATACATCGATTATCCTTTTTTCAAAACCCAATAAGACATTCGCAGAAGAATACTTTTCTAAAATAGTCATTATACGGTGTGTTATTGGATAATGAATAAATGCTAAATAAATTAAAAATCTTACCGGATACAAGCAAAATGTATAATCCAAATTTATGAACTGCAAATAAATGATTTCAAAAGCGATATGTATACCAAACAGCCAAATAAACATAACTGTCAAGACAACTTTATCTTTAAAATATGTTCTCATATACTGACCCTATACCAAAACTCTTGATTTAGGAATAAATCAAGAGTTTTAAGTTCTTCCCTATCTAAATCTTACTCCTTTCCATGAAATATCTATACCTGTTCCATAAAATACTGCCTGGGCTGCGTATCCTATCATAACTCCACCCACTGCAACCCCTATTACTGTTGCAACTTGACCCCATCCAGGAATTGTATTCCAATATAAAGTAAACGCTAATGATGCTGTAAGATATGCTTTTTTACATGCCAAAACTGCTGCGCCTACACTTCCGCATTTCCTAACAAAACTTACAGTTTTTCCTATAATTCTAATTGCGGCTGCAACCTGAGCATATTTTATAAACAATCCTCCTTCCACATAGGTCATTTCCTCTTCATCCATCACCGCATAACTGCTGGGCATTACCAATGCCCCGTCATAACACATTTCCATATCTGTGTCCTCCTATCTTTTTAATTTGTTTAAACCTTTCGCGATTGGTTTCCTCTATGTTATACTCGCGAACGGAATTGATTGCCGAATTTAACATTTCACCGCGGTATATGCAGTTAAACTAAGCATTTGCCTTCAGCAAATACTAAGGTTAACTAGTATAACTTTCGCTAACACCTTTGTCCTATCAGGTATACGATAATTCATCTTCATCCTGAACAAATGTATTCGGAATCAGCGGAATCTCTCCCCCTTCATCCATCACCTGAAAATTTCCCTGCTGCATTTCCCACAACTGATAATATTTTCCCTTCAATGCAAGCAGCTCCTCATGGCTTCCCTGTTCTACAATAGAACCTTCATCCATCACGATAATCTCATCGCAGTTCTTCACCGTCGCCAGCCTGTGTGCGACAATCAGCATGCTTTTCTTTTTCAGTTTATTGTAAATCATATCAAAGATAATATTTTCTGTAGCAAAGTCCAGATTGCTGGTGCTCTCATCCAGAATATAAAATTCATTCTTTTTTAAAAATGCCCTGGCCAGTGCAATCCTCTGCTTTTCTCCGCCGGACAGACCATTGCCCGCTTCCTCTAAAAAGGTGTAATACTGCATTGGCAGCTTTTTGATAAAATCATGGGCATCTGCCGCTTTTGCCGCCTCCTTCACCTCATCTAAGGTGGCACTCATGCGGCTTACACGGATATTGTCATAGATACTTTTGGAAAATAGCTCTATCGCCTGTGGCACATAGGAAACCGCCCGCCTTAAAGACTTGTTGCTGATTTCACTGATATCCACACCATCTATCGTAATCATTCCATTCTCCGGCTCATAATACTTTAACAGCAGCTTCGCTATCGTTGTCTTGCCGCTTCCGCTGGCACCCACCAGTGCAACCTTCTTTCCCTTCGGTATCGTGAAACTCACATCACTTAGTACCGGCTTCCGGTTCCCATAACGGAAGGTGACATGTTTTATCGCGATATCACCCTCTATCTTCTCAATATCCTGATACAGATTCTGTTCCGACTCCGGCTGCTCCTCCTCATAATCCAGTATCTCCGCAAAACGCTTCATCGAAATATTCGCCTCCTGCAAAGATAACTGCAGGCTGACCAGATTGCTGACCGGCTCCATGAAATATCCCGCCAGTGTATTAAATGCCATAAACGTTCCCAGCGTAATCTTTCCTTCCAAAACCTGCATAATGCCAAAATACATCAGCACCAGATTTCCCACCGATGAAATCAGTTCGGATATCACTCCCTGCACATTGGAGAGCATACCCTCTTTATAACTAATTCGTAAAGACCGGATATATTCTTTCTCAATGCTGTCCAGTTCCACCTCTTCATTGGCATTTCCCTTAATTGTCTCGACTGCACGCAATCCCTCAATAATCTGGGAGTTAAGCACTGCCGACTGCTGCATCTGCTCCTCATTAATCTTTTTATAGGGCTGTTTAAAAATAAACACCAGTATGATGCTGATGATCGTCATAAAGACAATAATTGCAAACAAGGTGCTGTTTACATTAAACAGAATCACTCCGGTAATCAATGCCATACCGATATCCAAAATCAACGTCAGGGCAATATTGGTAAATACATCTTTAATGGTAAAGGCATCGGAAAATCTGGTGGTAATATCCCCTGTTTTTCTTGTCGCAAAAAATTTCATCGGCAGCTTATAAATATGTTCAAAATATCCAAGCATCAGCGGAATATCAATTTTAATGGACAAATGCATCATCATCCACTGTCTCACAAAGCTCACTGCCACTTGGGTAATATTAATTCCCAGAAAAACAAGGATAACCATTTTTAATACATTTACCTGTTTGTAGGGGAGAATCTCATCAAATAGAATGTTATTAAATATTGATGACACAATTCCCAGTATGGTAATCAGCAGGGAAGACACAATACCATAAGCAAACAGTTTTCCATGTGGTTTTAATAAGGCAAGATAACGGTCAAAAATCTTTCTGCCCTTTACCTTGCCTGTCTCAAATCTGCTATTCGGTTTTAAAATCAGTAATGCTCCGGTAAATGTTTTATAAAATTCATCTATCTCCACCCGCATTAAATCCTTTGCCGGATCACCAAGTACCACATACTTTTTTGTGATTTTAAAGACAACCACAAAATGTGTCAGCCCTTCTTTCGTAATCACATTTGCGATAGCCGGAAGCGTATACTTACTTAAAAATCCTTCCCTGTCCACCCTGACTGCCTGTGTAACAAAGCCAAGGGAAGAAGCACATTTGTCTAAACCAAGCAGATTGGTTCCTTTCAAATCTGTCCCCATCAAATCCCTTAATCTTGTAATTGTCGTTTCTTTCCTATAATGCAGACAGACCATAGCAAGGCATGCCGCCGCACAGTCTGTCGCATCATGCTGTTTCACATATGTATAACGCATAATATATTTTTTTGTCCCTCATTCCTATTCAAAAATGTGCTATTTCTGCATTACTTTGTAGAAAAAGTTAGCATTCAAGCCGTCATTTTTTATATATCAATTAATGAATGGCCGTTTTTAACTCAAAGACATCTTTACAACTCTAAGGCAATTTGCTTATACGATTTATTATTACATATGGTCCGTATATAATATGTTCATCTTTATCATACACGACGTTTCCCATAAAAAAACTTTTATATCTGGATAAATGAACGATAATTTTATTATCTTCGCCTGATATATTTTGTGAATACTGTTTTATTATTTTCTCTGCTGCTTCATATGAAACTTCTCGTCTTATAGTGTGTAAAAAAGCTACAGATATTAATCCCATCATTCCTGCAAAAAACAAATCTGCAATAATCGTTATCAAATACTCTATGCCTACATTATCCTTTACATCAAATAGATTAAATACCATTTCGGTTACAATAACAACTACAAACGTTCTTAAAAAAATACTTTGATTCTTCATATTTGTACTCTCCATGTCAGCGCATTAGAATCTCATCAAACTAGCCAACCAACTAATACGGTAGAAGTGCTCCCGCCACTGTACACTTTATAGTACGTTTCACAGCGCACTTCCATATTTTACTATTATTCCCTGTAATTGAAGCTTTTATTGCGCCTTCACAAAGTCCAACTCCCAGTCCACCAACAAAGCCAATTGCTGCACCACCAATCCCTCCGCCTTCTACATACATCATTTCCGCTTCGTCCATCACTGCATAACTACCAGGCATCACTAACATCTCATCATAACACATTTCCATTTTTGTTCCTCCTTTAAAATTTAACTCTTGAAACTCCTCGTGTAATCGTTTCCTCTTCTTTACATCGATATCTGTTTTTACCTCCGGCGAAACCACCAATAAAACCAGTCAGAAATATCTAGTAAATACATTACTCATCCCTCCTTTGTTTTTATACTTAATTTAGCAGTTTTCTTTACAAAATACTACATTAAAAAGGGTGAACGGTCATTTTTTTCGACGAACGGTCAAAAATCTAATCTTTCATAGCCGGAAGTAGCACCTCTGCCTTAAAATGTCCATCCTCCGCACTTATCCAAATTTCACCATGATACCGCCCTACAATCTCCTTGGCATTTTCAATCCCATAACCGTGGTTCTTTTTATTGTGTTCCTTTGTCGTAAGGTAATTCCCTTTTTTATCCTGTCTTAATGTATGCAGGTATGTATTCTCGATAATACTTACAAAATAACTCCCCTCCACGTAAAAACCAATACGTACATACCGTTCCTGTCCGGCAGGCATCTGTTCCACTGCTTCTGCCGCATTACGGAATAAGTTACCAAACAAAGCGGTCATATCATATGCTTCCATGGAAAACTTTTGTGGAAAATCCCCCTTAACCTCTAACAAAACCTGCATTTCCTGAAGCCGCTGATAAAGCTTTGATAGTAATACATCCATGTATAAATTACCAGACTTAAACAGGCATGACAGCTTATAGTCTTTTATCTGAATCATTTTTTTGATATATTGTTGTGCTTCTGATACACACCCCTTTTCTAAAAGTGTATGCACACAATCTAAATGCTCCTCCATATCATGCTTGAAGGTTCTCATCGCTTTTTCGCTTTCCTCCATCATGTGGTATTGCTGCTCCCGCACCTGAATATACTGCTCCTTTTGGAAATTATCCCGCTGCAGTATTTGTTTTCTCTGCCGGCTTAGCCACAAAAGAACTGCCAGGAGCATAACGACAAAGCCCACAAGCATGGAAAGCACCATAAATACCTGTTGCAAATCCCCTTCTTCAACATGTCCATCCGCAATCAGCATGGCAGTCCCCAAATTACTTGCAATACAAGTTGCTGTCACCATTAAAAAAACCGGTATGGAATACCATTCCCTCCTGCCATCTCCTGATGCCCGTTCCGGAATCTGGTATTTACCATACAAGAGGGATAGCCCGCCAAAAGACATACAGCTTACAATCTGCACAAAAACAGAAACAGCAGAATACCCCATAATGCCATTGACATTATCTGTAAATAACACTGCTGTTCCTTTGATCCATCCGCTTATTATGCTGAAACACAGGTAGGATATATATATTGCAAAGAGCCGCTCCCGGCATCTTCCTCCAAACAGCCACATTATGGCTATCATTTCAAACAACAAAACCCCTATGCCAAAATCAAAATCCAAAAGCAGCCGTTCAAAAATGATCATAAAGGGAATTGGCAGCATGCACACGAATGCCACCTGTTTTTTGGAACGGACAAGCGGAAGCTTCAGTATAACCTGAACAAATATTAACAAAGACCAATATTCCAGCATTCCATAAATCAATTCTTCCATCTACAACACCCCTGATTCTCTCTGTTATCGAAAAAGAGCGTTTGCACGCCTCCGCAAGTATTCCTGATATTTCATTTTAACCTCTTTTAACCGTCTCCTGCTTACTGCAATATGTACCCCATTTTTCAACAAGATATCCTTTTCCATAGAATGAATATGCTGCATGTTCACAATACAGGCACGGTGCACCTGAACAAACAATGTCTCTGGCAGGGTTTCCTTCCATTCCGACAAAGTCATATCCGATATGTACTCTCCCGCTGCAACGGACAGGTGGCTATAATCTGAAAAAGCCTTAATAAAGAGAATGTCTTTCTCCCGCACGTATATGCCATCATTTATTTCATAGTTTTTTACCAGCAGACATTCCTCATATACTCTCTGCAATGCATGTTCAAACTCTTCCACTCGAATCGGTTTGCGGATAAAGCCGTAGACATTTTTTCCGAAAGCCTCCCCGATGTAGTTTTCGTAGGCGCTAATAAATACAATCGGAACCTCCCAGCCTGATTCAAAAATCTGCCTGCGAAATTCAATGCCATTTTCATTTTTTAACTCAACATCCAATAGCAGCAAATCAATAGCTGCTTCCAGTTCCATAACCTCTTTCGCAGAAGCACAGGTTATGCAGTTTATCTGGTCTTGCTCTATCCGCTCACCAAAAAAATGTTCTGCCAGTGGTTTGATTTCCTCCCGATAAACCGGCTCATCATCGCAAATTACTATATTCATATTTTCCTCCTTCGCCTGATTTACCCTATTCTAACAATAATCAGAATAAACCGCAAGCAAGACTAGTGTAACGATTTTGTAATAACTGGACTTTATTCGCAGAATGAATCTTTTGTATGCAAGGCGCTCTTTCGCAGGCGTAGCGGTGGCTACGTCAAGAAAAAGTAACGATGCAGACAAAGATTCAGGCACGAATAAAGTCCGGTTAATTACAAATCGTTACACTAGGATTGATATAAGAGACTTCCAGACATAAGATTTATTTGATTGAGGACCGAATACACTCTCTTGGGGAAAATGCACAGAAACTGGATTATCTTTCTGTGTGAACAAAAGCTGAATGCTGATTGAAATTTGGAGGCATTCTTCCTCCAGAATACAGAACCGTTAGAAGCAACGGACAAGACCTTAGCGGAGTCTTCTGTCTTCGTCTAATACAAGAAGCCCGCCACGTCACAAACATATTTCTTACACGGCATGGGCCAGGGCGGTTCCTGCTCGGACAATTTTCCTGCAAGCATATCCTGCACTCCCTGCAAAATGCCTGGAATAATGTCCTCTGTTAACGGATAACTGCCATGGGACGGCCATATGGTATCAAACGCATCTGCCATAGCCAATATTTTCCTGAGGCTGCCCTGATATGCCTGTATATTGCGTCCTGCCCCAAACATAAAAATATCCCCGTCCTGAATCAAATCCCCCGAAATGAGCATACGCTTTTCGCGTTCCAACAGCATAATGCTGCCTGGTGTATGTCCGGGCGTTAAAATCACCTCAAACTTCCAAAGTCCCAAGTCAATAATATCTCCCTCCCACAGCGGGCGCACGTCCTCCATGCGGCAGCCGTCCGGCAATGCGTTCTTATAATGATCCATTTCTGCCGGGTGCATATATACCGGCTTAAAATCCCTGTTACAGCCTGTATGGTCCTTATCGGTATGCGTGTTCACCAAAATCACCGGCAAATCCGTCAGCCCTGTAACCAGCTCACAAATCGGCAATGTGCCAAATCCCGTATCAACCAACATCGCTTTTTGGTCTCCTTCAAATAAAAACGAGCGGACACCATTTTCCTCAATCAGCCAAAAATGTTCTGCAATTTCTGTCGTGTTATTCATTGATTTACTCCCCGCTATTTTCGGATATGATTTTCTCGATTTCCTCTACTGAATGCGAAAACTGTTTTGCAATATCCTCTATGCCTATTCCTAATTCTGCATAGGCGAGTATGCGGCCTTTTTCTACACCTTTCTCAATGCCTTCTTCAAGTGCCAAACGTTCCCGTTCAGCTATCTCTGGTGCCATGATCTGTTCCAATGTCGCACACATTTCCGATTCCTCCTTCCATTCCGCAATCCTGTCGTTGTTTGCGCTGGATACCACTTCCAGTACTGCTTCTCCATAGGTTTCCCGCTCCCTGCCTGCCAGCTGGCCGATTGTCAGTAACAGCCTTTGATACGTTTCCTTGGAAATATCCCGCCGCAGGGAATTGAGCCAGATATGTTCCTTAAACTGTACCCCTTGTCAAGGACATTTTTTCAAATTTGTTATAGGGAACATATT
>JAMPAW010000120.1 GCA_023666975.1 Clostridium sp. | reverse complement strand
GAAGCAAGGTCGTCGGATGCACCTACTCTGGTAAATATTCTGTCCACGATTCCGATATCTGCTGAAGCTGCCGGCACAAAAGAGCCAACCTGTGCCATTAGAACAATCAGGGCCACCTGCCGCATATAGGTGGATTTCCCTGCCATATTCGGTCCGGTAATAATGGATACTCTGTTTTGCCCGTTATCTAAGAGCGTATCGTTGGTAATAAAGGAATCATTATCCAGAACCCGTTCTACCACTGGATGCCGTCCCTCTTTAATCGCAATCCGTCCCTCCTCATTAATGGCAGGACGGACGAAATGATTCTTCTCCGCAACATAGGCCAGCGAGGCAAAGGCATCTAAATCTGCAATAATTTTAGCGGTCTTCTGGACGCGCTCCACTTCCTTTGCCAAATTGTTTCTCAATTCCACAAATAAATCGTATTCCAATCCGTAAAGGCGGTCTTCCGCACCCAAAATCTTTCCTGCAATATCTTCGAGTTCATCAGAGGAATACCGTTCAGAATTTGCCAGCGTCTGTTTGCGGATAAAATGCTCCGGTACCAAAGCCTTATAGGAATTTGTGACGTCAAAATAGTACCCAAAGACTTTGTTGAACTTAATCTTCAGATTCTTGATTCCGGTCGACTCGCGTTCTCTTGTCTCCAAATCAATCAGCCAGCTTTTTCCGTCAGATTTGGCATGTTTCAGCATGTCTACCGTTTCATTGTATCCGTCCCTTATCATACCGCCTTCTTTTACCAAAATCGGCGGCTCGTCAACAATGGCGGCAGCAATGGCATCATATAAATCCGTAAGTTCATCTAATTCTTTCTCATTATCAGCCAGCAGTCCACAATCAAACTCCTGCAGTATCGTTTTGACATGGGGAAGAATGGCAATGGAATTTTTGAAAGCAATCAAATCCCTTGGATTAGCAGTATTCAATGTAATTCTGGTCATCAATCGCTCCAGATCATAAACCGCCCCCAGATATTCCCGAAGCTCGTCTCTTGTGATTAACGAGTGATTAAGCGCCTCGACGGCATCCAGCCGTTTTTCAATCGTTTCTTTCCGCACACTGGGCTGCTCCACCATGGCACGCAGCCGTCTGGCACCCATCGCCGTTTTTGTTTTATCCAGGACCCACAATAAAGACCCACGCTTGTTTTTATCACGAATGGTTTCACAAAGCTCCAAATTTCTTCTTGAAGCACTGTCCAATACTACAAAATCATCTACATGATATGTACTGATATGGTTGATGTGGTCTACCGCCCCTTTCTGGGTATCCCTTAAATAGTAGAGCAGACAGCCTACTGAACGCAGGGCCAGTGGATAATCCTTTAACCCCAGTCCTTCAATGTGCATGACATGAAACTGTTCTTTAATCAACCGCTCATTCATCTCCGCATCATAATACCAGTCCTCCATGACGGAAATCATCATGTGTTCCTTATCACCCAGTCCGGAAAGACTTAATCCTGTGCCTGTGCTTTTCTCAATCGGAACAGCTTCATTGACCAAAATTTCCACCGGGGAAAATTTGGAAATCTCATCAAATACTCTGGAAAGGGAGTTGACCTCCGTGGTAAAGAAATCGCCTGTGGTGATATCCGCAAAGGAAATGCCATATCCATTGTCACCATAAATGCTCATCAGATAATTATTCCGTGTCTCATTCAGATTACCGGCACTGGTATTCGTTCCCGGCGTTACAACCTGTACCACTTCACGTCTGACCAGTCCCTTTGCCTGTTTAGGGTCTTCCACCTGTTCACAGATTGCCACCTTATATCCTTTATCCACCAGCCGGTTCATATAGTTTTCATAGGCATGGTACGGAATGCCGCACATGGGTGCGCGCTCCTCCATGCCACAATCTTTTCCGGTAAGCGTGATTTCCAACTCTCTGGACGCCGTAACCGCATCCTCAAAGAACATTTCGTAAAAATCACCCAAACGGTAAAATAAAATACAATCCTTATATTCTTCCTTTGTCTTACAATAGGTTTCCATCATCGGTGTCATGCGGCTAATCCTCCAACTCATTTTCAATAAGATTAACGGAAACTAATGTGGAAACGCCTTTTTCCTGCATGGTAATTCCATAGAGTACATCTGCTGCCTCCATCGTACCCTTTCTATGGGTAATCACAATAAACTGAGTATCGTTGGTCAATTTATTCAGATATTTTGCATATCTCGTTACATTGGAATCATCTAATGCCGCTTCAATCTCATCAAGCAGACAAAACGGTGAAGGTTTCAGGCTTTGAATGGCAAATAAAAGAGCAATCGCCGTAAGTGCTTTTTCACCACCGGACAGCTGCATCATATTCTGTAACTTCTTTCCCGGCGGCTGTGCGATAATGCGGATTCCTGCTTCCAGTATATCCTCATTTTCAACCAAATCCAACGATGCTTTTCCGCCTCCGAACAGCTCACGGAATACCTTGTCAAACATCACCTGAATCTCTTTGAATTTCTCCTCAAACTGATTTCTCATTGCAGTATCTAATTCCTCGATAATCTGCATGAGGTTTGTCTCTGCCTTGACAATATCGTCATGCTGCGTCCTTAAAAATTCATAGCGCTCCGATACCGCCTTGTAATCCTCAATGGCATTGACATTGACATCACCCAATGCCTTTATCTTTGCCTTTACCGCAGACACTTCACGTTTCAGCGAATCCAAATCGTTAAGCGTATTATCTTTCAGTTCCAGTGCAGACTGATAAGTAAGCTCATACTCCTCCCACATATAGCGGCTCAGGGAATCTGCCTGTTCGCTGATTTTCTCTACCTGAGCGGACAGGCGGAAAGCCGCCTTATCCAGACCTGTGATTTCCTCATTGAGTTTCTCCCGTCTGCCAAAAAACTCTTTATGTCTGGCATTTAACTCCTCTTTTTCCGACATATCCTTGGCAAGTGCGGCCTCCAATGCCTCTATCTCCCTGCGGTCGGCCTCCATAATTGCTTTATACTGATTGATTTTGGACACCAGCGTTTCCACGGCCTTTCCGGAGTCACTCATCTGTGAACGGTATAAATCCAATTCTTCATGCAGCTTATTCTCCTCCGCCCGTATACGTTTGAGATTTTCAATCAGAAAATCGTCCTGCTGCTTAATCGTATTAAATTCCAGCATAAGCTCCGAAACCTTCTCATTAGCCTTCTTCAGTTCTTCCTTTTTCAGAACCACCTGCTCTTCCAGAGCTTCTATTCTCTCCTCCAAAGCCCTCTTGGCTGCCTCAGCCTGCTTATGGTTATCATAAAGCTCGGTCTTATTCTGGTTAATCTCGTCAATCTGGGATTCCAGTTCCTTGCTCTCCCTATTAACAGAGGCAAATGCCGTTGCCGTTTCCGCCAGATTCTTAGACACCTGTTCAATATTCATCGTCACGGTATTTTTCTGCAGATAGAGCTCCTGCAGCTGCAGATTCAAATCCTCTTTCGTGGTTTTTAATTCTTCCCTGACGGTACGGAGCTCCGTTTCTTCCTTTGTCGCGTTGGCAATCTCATTGTTAATTTCGGACAGTTCCCTGGAAAGCTCCTCCAGCTCACGTTTCCTTCCCAAAAGATTGGAGGAGTTTTTAAATGCACCACCGGTCATTGCCCCGCCCGGCATCAAAAGCTCTCCCTCCTTGGTCACAATTCTAAGGCTCTGGTGAAACTTCTTATTGAGTGCAATAGCATGGTCAATGGTATCCACGACCAGAATCCTTCCGAGGAGATGATTCGTAACGGCACTGTATTTGTCATGAATCTTCACTAAATCCTTGGCAAGACCGATAACGCCCGGCTCCTTTAATGCCTCCCTGTTGTTAAATTCACTGTATTTCTCCCCGATTGTCGTAAGGGGGAGAAATGTGGCACGTCCGTAACGGTTTTTCTTCAAAAACTGAATCAGGCGTTTTGCCGTATTTTCATTATCCGTAACAATGTTCTGAATGCTCCCGCCAAGAGCCGTTTCGACGGCGATCTCATATTCCTTATTTACCTGTACAATATCTGCCACAACACCGACAATTCCCGGATTGTGTTCCTTTTGCTCCATGACACGCTTAATGGAATTGCCATATCCGTCATACCGCTCCGTAATATTGCGCAATGCCTCCAGCTTTGATTTGACACTGCTGTATTCATTATTGGCATTAAACAAACGCTGCTTATTTTCATTTGTCGCAATCGTATTTTGGTCAAGACCGGCATCTGTTGCTTCAAGCCTCGTCAGAATATCCGCTACCGTGCTCTCAATTTCGGAAAGAGAGGCATTGTGTTTTTCATATTCCTCTTTATCCTTCATTTCGTCAGATTTAAACTGCAAAAAACGCTGGTTAAGCTGTGTCTTGCGGTAGTTGATGTTCTCAAGCATGGCATCGTACCGCCCGACTTTGGCCTTCAGATTGGCATCGTCGTTCATATACTCAATGATATCTGCCTTACTGTTCTCAATCTCCCTCTCCAGCTCACCAATTGCCTCCTCAATCGTTTCACTGACCTCTTTTGCCTGATCCAATACATCATCTGCGTTATCCATTTTCTCATCAAGAACGGCTTTCTTGTCCTGAAATTCAATCTTTTCCT
This sequence comes from Clostridium sp., assembly GCA_023666975.1. The sequence goes on along the minus strand of JAMPAW010000120.1, from coordinate 5,628 downwards.
TCTCCTGAATCTGAAGAGACTGGTTAATGCGGTCAATCTGTTCTCCCATATGTAAATCCGTGGACTTGGCATTGGAAATCTGCTGGTTTAATACATTGATTTCTCCCTCGTTGCGCTGGTTCTTTAACTTCAGCTCGTGGATTTTATTCTTATTTTCATCAATGACCTGACTGCGCTGTTCTAACACGGTCTCAATGCGAGCATATTCATTTTTGGCGTCCTCATATTCCTGTTTCAGACGTTCACTGTCACCGTTGACAATATGCAGTTTTTCTTCGTTTTCTTTTAACAGGCTTTCGATTCTCTCGTTTTCCATCAGAAACACATTGACGTCAAACCGCTTTAATTCTCCTTTATACAGCAGGTACTTTTTTGCCACTTCCGACTGCTTCTCCAGCGGGCCTACCTGTTTTTCCAGCTCGGACAAAATATCATTCACACGGCTTAGGTTTTCCCGCTCTGCCGCCAGTGACTTCTCCGTTGCCGCTTTATTTTTCTTATATTTGACAATGCCGGCAGCCTCATCAAACAGCTCGCGCCGTTCCTCCGGCTTACCGGACAGAATCTTCTCTACCTGTCCCTGGCCAATAATGGAATATCCCTCTTTGCCAATACCGGTATCAAAGAAAAGGGAATGGACATCTTTAAGCCGGCTGACTGTACCATTAATCAGGTATTCACTCTCACCGGAGCGGTATACACGGCGCGCTACCGTCACCTCTTCATAGTCTATCGGCAGAGAATGGTCACTGTTGTCCAATGTAATCGCAACATAAGCAGCGCCGTGCGGTTTTCTAAGCTCCGTCCCGGCAAAGATGACATCTTCCATTTTGGCTCCACGCAGCTGCTTTGCGCTCTGTTCACCGAGCACCCAGCGCACTGCGTCACCGACATTGCTCTTGCCGCTTCCATTCGGACCTACAATTCCCGTGATTCCTTTGTTAAATTCAAATACTATACGATTGGCAAAGGACTTAAATCCATATACCTCAATACTTTTTAAATACATAAAAACTCCTATTCCACTGTCTTCCCCTGTTCTCTCAGCTTCAAAATCGCCCTGTATGCCGCCATCTGATGTGCATTTTTCTTAGATGAGCCTTCTCCGCTGGCGAGCTTAACCCCGTCGACCAAAACCTGCGTGACAAAGCTCTTATTATGGTCAGGCCCGCTCTCTTCAATCAACTCATAGGTAACAACCCCTTTTCCGTCCTTCTGCACCATTTCCTGTAAAATCGTCTTGGCATCATAAAACAGCGTTTTGTGCTCAATATCAGTAAGCAGAAAACTGTGTACATATTCCTTTGCCGCTTCCATTCCACCGTCAAGGTAAATCGCACCTAATACCGACTCAAATAAATCACACAAAATAGAGCTTCTCTTGCGTCCACCAGTCTGCTCTTCCCCCTTTGACAGCAGTACAAACTCTCCAAACTGCAGCATCTCGGAGACTGCCGACAACGTAAACTCGCAGACAATGGAGGCTCTGAGTCTGGTCAGCTTTCCCTCCTGCATATTCTTATCCTGTTCAAATAAAAACTCACTGGTGATAAGCTCTAATACCGCATCGCCTAAAAATTCCAGCCGCTCATAGCTCTCCATTCCTTTCCGCTTCATCTCGTTGATGAAGGAGCTATGGGAAAATGCCTGTCTTAGCAGGGCTTTATCCTTAAACTCATACTGGATATTCTTTTCTATCTCTTCCACATTAAAATTCAGCATTTTTCATTCCCCGTCTTATTCCTTTAATCCAACAGATATTTTTTGATTTTACCGTTGATATCCTGCCGTTTAAAGGTTTCTACCTGAAACAAAGCATTCTTCACCTCTTTGTTCGTAGCGCTGCCATGAATTTTGACGACAAGACCGTTTAGCCCCAAAAGCGGTGCGCCGCCATACTGTGTTGCGTCAAATGTCTTTAAGGTCTTTTTTAACTGCGGCTTTACCAGTGCCGCACCAAGAGTAGAAATCGGTGTGGCTGTCATTCCCTCTTTTATCTTTCCGATTAAGCCTGCAGCAAGCCCCTCGGTAAGCTTAAGCATTACATTACCGACAAAAGCCTCGGTTACCACTACATCTGCCGCTCCGAATGGGAAATCCCTTGCCTCAATGCTCCCGATAAAATGAATATCCTTACACTCTTTCAGCAGCGGGAATGTCTCCTTTACCAATGCATTTCCCTTTTCCTCCTCGGCACCGATATTCACAATGCCGACCCGCGGATTTTTCACACCGATAACATTTTCCATATAAATGGAACCCATTTTTGCAAACTGCACCAGATTACTCGGCTTGGCGTCCACATTGGCACCGCAGTCAATCAGCAGTGCGACTCCGTTTACCGTGGGAAGAATCGGTGCCAGAGGTGCACGTTCAATTCCCTTCATCTTACCGATAAGAACCTGTCCGCCGACCAAAACCGCACCGGAATTACCGGGAGACACAAAGCCGTCCGCCTTTCCCTCCTTAAGCATTCTAAGACCAATCACCATTGAAGAATCTTTTTTGGAACGGATTGCATTTACCGGAGAGTCATGACAGGTTATCTCGTCCTGTGCGTGTACCACCTCAATCCGGTCGGCAGGATATTCATGCTGTTCCAGTTCGCTTTTAATCTTGTCTTCAGTTCCCACAATATATACAAACAAATCCTCTTTTTCGTTGACTGCATTTACGGCACCAATCACCATTTCCCCGGGGGAATTGTCCCCTCCCATTGCATCCAATACTACTTTTGTTATCTCCGACATGATATGCCCTCCATTTCCCTGTGCCCATTACCTGAAATTGTCTGTTCTTTCCTTATAATGGCAGAACACAGCTAATTTACTATATCATAAAATGTTTTCTTTGACAATCAAAAAACAGAGCCGTTACCTTAAGTAACGACCCTGTCCTTTTCTCTATCTGTATTAATCAGCCGCTTTTTCCGTTTCCTTCTCCTTCAAAGCCTTGCCTGTCGGCTTGACAAAGACAAGACATACGATTAAAGCGAGAATATATAACACAATTGTTGCATACAGCACACACTGATACCCTGTAGGATTTACGGTAAGCATTTCTATTTCCCCATTGTCTAATGCATGTTCGATCTCTATCGTTTCACCGAAATGATTGACTATCCATGTTGCCATCTGATTACCGGTAAGTCCGGCAAAAGCCCATGCAGAAAGGGTGATTCCATGAATCGCACTGATATTGCTCATTCCGTAATGGTCGGACAGCAGTGTAGGCACGTTGGAAAAACCACCGCCATAGCCGGCATTTACAACAAAAATCAAGCACAACACAAGAGCGGTCAACACAATATTTCCCTCTCCGTTTTTGATACCTCCGGTCACAATAATGATTCCGGTAAACACAATAGACAAAATAAAGATTAATTTATAAATCGTATTTCTGTCCTTCATCGTATCTGCCCATGCCGAGAATCCAAGACGTCCTCCGGCATTAAACACGGCAGAAACCGTAGAAATAATTCCTACTACACTGGCAAGACCGATACATTTCACAATCATTTTTTCCTGCGAGATCAGGGCAAGGCCACATGTGATATTAATGTAAAACATCAGCCAGATACCGACATAATTGCTGATTGGCTTTGTCTTGATTACCGACATTACACTCTGGCCTTTTTCCGTTTTCTGCGGTTCATGCCAGCCGTCAGGTTTTTTCAGCAGTAAATGCCCGACAAACATCATGACAAAATATACACATGCCAGAATGATGAACATTTTATAGATTCCGCCTTCACCTAAATTGTCCAGCATCGCCTGCATAATCGGGCTGGCGATAGCCTTTGCTGCACCAAATCCGGCAACTGCCAGTCCGGTAGCAAGACCTTTTCTGTCCTCAAACCAAAGCATCAATGTTTTCACTGGAGATAAATATCCGGTTCCCAGACCAATACCCATAATGAAACCGTAACAGATATAAATTCCAATCAAGGAAAGCATACTTCCCTGATGTGTTCCGCCATAATAAATAAAGAGACCTGTACCTGCCATACCAAGTGCAAAGCAGATTGCAGCAATTAAAGAGGACTTGTGAATATCCTTTTCTACCACGTTACCCAAAAATGCCGCCGACATTCCGAGGAAAAAGATAGCAAAGCTAAATGCCCATTCCGTTGCACCCTTGGAAAATCCGATATAGTCAGCTATCTCCTGACTGAATATGGACCAGCAATATACAGTACCAATACTGCAGTGAAGCAGCAATGCCGGAATTGCTGCACGTATCCACTTGTTTGTACGCCAGCCACCGGTTTTCTTTTCATTTTCTTCCATAATACTTCTACCCTCCGCATCTTCTGTTTTTTGTGTTTTATCCAAAAACAAACTAATTAATTATACAACTTTAGAAAATAACTTTCAAGTGTTAATATTGAAAATGAGTTGCTTTCTTATTGATTTCCCATTAGAATGTTCCTTTAAATGTTTCAGTAACCATTTTGAATCCTTTCTCATATGATAATAAAAATGTGCTTTTTGTATGTTGAAAGGATTCAAGATGAAATTAAGAAAATATCTAAAAGCAGCCCAAGAAAATATTGATACCGGTTATTTACAGATAAATGCGGTATCCGATACCAATCAGATTCCCATTCAGGATGCACAAATCTCCATTGCCTCCACAGGCAATCCCAACGAAACGATCGAACAGATTACGACCAATGCAGACGGACAGTCAGACAATATTGAATTGGCCGCTCCGCCTCTTGAGTTTTCTTTAGAGCCATCTGACAATCAGCCCTACAGTGAGTACAATATCAAAATATCTGCCGAAGGCTACGATGACGCCATTATTTCCGGTGTGCAAATACTTTCCGGAGAGCGGGGACTGCAGAATATCCGCATGTCACCGTCTGCCACAAACCAAAACCAATATGACCCTACCGTTATCAGCGGACACACGCTATGGGAATATTATCCGCCTAAAATTGCCGAAGCGGAAATCAAGCCGATGGACGAACGCGGTGAAATTGTCTTAAGCCGTGTTGTCGTTCCGGAATATATCGTTGTCCATGACGGTTCCCCCTCCGATACCACTGCCACCGATTACTACGTCCCCTATCGGGACTACATTAAAAATGTGGCTTCCAGTGAAATATATGCCACATGGCCTGAATCCACCATTACGGCAAATGTACTAGCAATCATTTCCTTCACGCTGAATCGGGTGTATACGGAGTGGTAACTTCGTATTGTTTGATTCAGGGTTGCCGAAACCGTTACATTGCACTTTTTTTCAACTTTCGTTCCTCCATTTCCTTTAAAAAGGCTCTCCCTCCTTCATTATAAAAATTAATTTTTTCCTGATTCGTCATATTCTTTGTGATTTCATAATGATATTCCCTGATTTTATGAATATCTTCTATTGTAAAATCAGGACTAAGTATCGGTTTTTCCATAATCATCACTCACTTTCCAATAATACAGATGGATTCAAGATTTCAATCATCTTATATCCTTCTAAGTTAGTAATTGCTCTTACACCTCGGATTGTTTTCACATTAACAATATGTTTGAAATTCCATGATATAATACAATCACATTCATTTATAATGGCGGCTCCAATGTGTTGGCAATCATCAAAACTTTTTTGTGTTAATATACCCATATCAAT
>JAMPAW010000011.1:47333-54909 GCA_023666975.1 Clostridium sp. | reverse complement strand
AGGCGTTGCACTAGTATAGAACAGGAGTAGGAGGATAGAGATATGTTTGTGAATATGCTGAAAGGGAAAATTCATCGGGCAGTCGTCAAACAGGCAGAGTTAAATTATGTCGGGAGCATTACGGTAGATCCCGTATTGATGGAAGCTGCCGGTATTCTGGAATATGAGTATGTGCAGATTGTGGATGTCGAGAACGGCAACCGTTTTGAGACATATACGATAGCCGGAAAACCGGAAAGCGGAATGATCTGCCTAAATGGTGCAGCGGCAAGACAGGTGGCAGTCGGAGACCATATTATCATTATGTCCTATGCGCAGATGACGCCGGAGGAGGCAAAAGAACATAAACCGCATGTGGTATTTGTGGATGAGGCAAATCAGATTTGCCAGGTTTCCCGTTATGAGAAATATGGACAGCTTAGTCCGGGAACTTGAAAAATGATGAGGCAGATAGAAGGAGAAAAATATGTTACAGAAAAAGACCGTGGTGCTTGGAGTCACCGGCTCCATAGCGGCTTATAAAATTGCAAATCTGGCAAGCATGCTGGTAAAATTACATGCGGATGTGCATGTGATTATGACAAAGAATGCCACCCATTTTATCAATCCGATTACGTTTGAAACCCTGACAGGAAATAAATGTCTGGTGGATACCTTTGACCGGAATTTTGAGTTTAACGTGGAGCATGTGGCATTAGCGAAAAGGGCAGACCTGTTTATGGTGGCGCCGGCATCTGCCAATGTGATCGGAAAGATTGCGAATGGGATTGCCGATGATATGCTGACAACTACGATTATGGCATGCAAAGCCCCGAAGCTGATTGCTCCTGCCATGAATACGAATATGTTTGAAAATCCGATTGTACAGGATAATATCAGAAAGCTGGAAGATTATGGATATCAGATCATTACTCCAACATCAGGACATCTGGCTTGCGGGGATACCGGTGTGGGAAAACTGCCCCCGGAGGAGGTTTTGCTTTCCTATATTATGAGAGAGCTTCACAGGGAAAAAGATATGACAGGGAAAAAGGTTCTGGTGACGGCAGGTGCGACAATGGAGGCGATAGACCCCGTGCGATACATCTCGAATCACTCCACAGGTAAAATGGGGTATGCCATTGCAAGGTGTGCGATGGAGCGGGGGGCAGAGGTTACGCTGATTACCGGAAAAACGCATATCCCGGTTCCGGCATTTGTCAGGGTTGTACCCGTGGTCAGTGCCGGGGAGATGTTCGAGGCGGTGAAAGCGCATTACGAGCAGGCAGATTTCATCATTAAAGCAGCGGCGGTGGCAGATTATACCCCGAAAGAGGTGGCAGAGGATAAAATTAAGAAACAGGACGATAACCTGAGTATTGCATTGGTCCGTACCGTTGATATTCTGAAATATCTGGGAGAACATAAAAAGCAGGGACAGATTATTTGTGGATTTGCCATGGAGACGAGGGATTTGCTGGAAAATGCTTCAAAGAAGCTGCGAAATAAGAATGCGGATATGATTGTGGCAAACAATTTAAGAGTGGAGGGAGCTGGTTTTGGAACGGATACCAATGTGGTAACGCTGATTACACAAAACGGCAGGCGGGAGCTTCCACAGATGCCTAAGGAAGAAGTGGCACAGGCAATTCTGGATAAAATGCTGCAGATGGCAGAAAATGGATATAGGAGCAGTTGATATGTTGGTGAGAAAGCATTACTATGTGAGCGGAAGAGTGCAGGGGGTAGGATTTCGTTATCGTGCCTACTATACGGCAAAAAGTCTGGGACTGACCGGTTATGCCATTAATTTAAGTGACGGAAGAGTGGAACTGGAAGTACAGGGAGAAGAACATCTTGTGCGTGATTTTCTGGGAAACGTGGAGGCAGGCAGCTTTATTCATATCGATAACATCGAAAGCTATGATATGGAGATACAGGAGGAACGGAAATTCTATATCGATTAGAGGGAAAACTTTACAAACTCCGCTTTGCGCTCTTTGAATAAAGTATAATAGTTGAAGCCCAAGCTCTGTAACATCTCTTCGGCAGCAGCAAATCCAAATCCGATATTTTCCTTTGTATGGGCATCGCTTCCGATAGTGATGATTTCGCCGCCGAGCTTTTTATAGAGTTTCAACGCTTCAATGTGAGGGTGCGGATAGCCGATTTTCTCAATGCCGGAAGTGTTAATCTCGATTCCCTTTCCATTTTCAATCAACCGCGTTAAAAGCACTTCAAAGATATCCCGGTAATCCTCAAATTCATAAACGAAATGCTTGTCGGGACAGTATCTCACGGCGTAATCGAGATGTCCGTACACGTCAAAGCCGTCGGTAATGCGGACATTTTCCGCTTCCGACATAAAGTATTCCCGGTATGCCTCGATATTGGTTTTGCCGTGGTAGTATTGAGGATAATAAGGGTCTCCGTTGTTTAGTGCGGTCAGATGAGAGGAACCGATGACAAAATCAAAGGGGTAGCGGTTAGAGAGTGCGGCAATAGCCGGCGCTGTTTCGGGGCATATTCCCTGCTCTACGCCTATGCGGACTTCGATGATTCCTTTGTATTGTTCCTTTAGATAAAGTAATTTTTCAAAATAAGCATCAAAATCCAGTTGGAAATCCATTTGTGGATTGTCAGGTGAAACCGGAAAATCCATATCGTGATGATCGGTAAAATAAACGCAGGAAAAACCCTTTAATATGGCGGTTTGGATAATTGCTTCGGGATTTTCAGTGGAATCTGATGAAAATGATGAATGAACATGCATATCCGTGGCTATCATAATTAAGGTCCTCCCTGGAATGTTTTTTGTATTTTAACATAGGAAAATTGCCTTGTCCATAAAAAGCGGCGGTATAGTCAGCTTTATATGGAAATAACAGGCTTTCGTGTCGTTATTTGTCACAATGAGGGAAATACCGGATTGTATAATTTGGATAAATTGGTAATAAATAAGTATTTACCACTTGAAATTTTATCCCAAAAAAGGTATTATATGGACATGGGTTCGTCCGACGAAGTCGGCGGCCAAATTTAATAATTCAAAACTCGAGGAGGAATTTATTCATGGCAGTAAAAGTTGCAATCAATGGATTTGGACGTATTGGACGTCTTGCATTCAGACAGATGTTTGGCGCAGAGGGTTATGAGGTTGTTGCAATCAATGATTTGACAAGCCCTAAGATGTTGGCTCACTTATTAAAGTATGACTCTTCACAGGGTAAGTACGAGAAGGCTGACACGGTAACAGCAGGAGAGGATTCTATCACAGTAGACGGCAAAGAGATTAAGATTTATGCTTTTCCGGATGCAAACAATTGCCCTTGGGGTGATTTGAAAGTAGATGTTGTATTAGAGTGTTCTGGTTTCTACTGCAGCAAGGACAAGGCTCAGGCTCATATTAATGCAGGTGCTCGTAAGGTAGTTATCTCTGCTCCGGCAGGTAATGACCTTCCGACTATTGTTTACAACACAAATCATGAGACATTGAAGGCATCTGATACGATTATCTCAGCAGCTTCTTGTACAACAAACTGTTTAGCACCTATGGCAGATGCGCTTAACAAGTATGCAGAGATTCAGTCAGGTATTATGGTAACTATCCATGCATATACCGGTGACCAGATGACACTTGACGGTCCGCAGAGAAAGGGTGACCTTAGAAGATCCCGTGCAGCAGCAGTTAATATCGTTCCTAACTCAACAGGTGCAGCTAAGGCAATTGGTCTTGTTATTCCTGAGTTAAATGGTAAATTGATTGGTTCCGCTCAGCGTGTTCCTACTCCTACAGGTTCTACAACAATTTTAACCGCTGTTGTTAAGAAGTCTGATGTTACTGTTGATGGTATCAACGCAGCAATGAAAGCAGCAGCTAACGAGTCTTTCGGTTACAATGAAGATGAAATCGTATCTTCTGATATCGTTGGAATGAGATATGGTTCTTTATTCGATGCGACTCAGACCATGGTTTCCAAAGTAGCTGATGATTTGTATGAGGTACAGGTAGTATCTTGGTATGACAATGAGAATTCTTATACCAGCCAGATGGTTAGAACCATTAAGTACTTCTCAGAATTGGCATAATTTTAGCCGATAGTTTGAATTAAGACCTGAAAGGTCCGGCCGATATGGACCGGACCTTTTCTTTTCGTAATCGATATAACAATTTATCATAGAAAGGAGCATGAATATGCTTAACAAGAAATCAGTAGATGATATTAATGTAGAAGGAAAGAAAGTATTAGTACGTTGTGATTTTAACGTACCTTTGGATGCAGAGCTTAACATTACCGACGAGAACCGTTTAGTCGCTGCACTGCCGACAATTAAGAAGCTGATTGCAGACGGAGGCAAGGTGATTCTTTGTTCTCATTTAGGCAAGCCGAAGGGAGAGCCGAAGCCGGAATTATCTTTAGCACCGGTGGCTAAGAGGCTTGCAGAGTTATTAGGCCAGGAAGTGAAATTTGCAGCAGATGCCGAGGTGGTAGGACCGAATGCCAAAGCTGCCGTGGATGCAATGAAAAATGGTGAGGTTGTGCTGCTGGAAAATACACGTTATCGTGCAGAGGAGACAAAGAATGGAGAGGCATTTTCTAAAGAGTTAGCTTCATTATGTGATGTATACGTGAATGACGCATTTGGTACCGCTCATCGGGCACACTGTTCTAATGTAGGTGTTACCGAATTTGTGGATACAGCAGTAGTCGGTTACTTAATGCAGAAGGAGATTGATTTCTTAGGTAATGCAGTAAATAATCCGGAGAGACCGTTTGTGGCAATTTTAGGAGGTGCTAAGGTTTCTTCTAAGATTTCTGTTATTGAGAATTTACTTGATAAGGTAGATACCTTGATTATCGGTGGCGGTATGGCTTATACGTTTATGGCTGCTCACGGTGAAGAGGTTGGTAATTCCTTATTAGAGGAAGATTATAAAGAGTATGCCCTCAAAATGGAAGAGAAGGCAAAGGCAAAGGGTGTAAATCTGTTAATCCCGATTGATACCCTGGTTGCAGATGACTTTTCAAATGATGCAAACAGAAAGGTTGTTGGACGTGGCGAGATTCCTGCAGGCTGGGAGGGTCTTGACATCGGACCGGAGACTTCAAAACTTTTTGCAGATGCGGTAAAGGATGCAAAGACAGTTGTATGGAACGGACCTATGGGCTGCTTTGAAATGCCTAATTTTGCAGACGGTACAATTGCAGTGGCAAAGGCTTTGGCTGAGACTGATGCAACGACAATTATCGGTGGTGGCGATTCCGCAGCAGCTATCAACCAGTTGGGATTTGGAGATAAAATGACACATATTTCTACCGGTGGTGGTGCATCTCTTGAGTTTTTAGAGGGGAAGGAGCTGCCAGGTGTTGCAGCCGCTAACGATAAGTGAGAACTTAATGAGCACAAGCGAAGCGCAGTGCGAATTTAGTTCGAACTTATGTCGACGAAGTTCCTCTTCCTGAACCGAAAGGTGAAGGAAGAGGAATACGAAGTTCGACAAAGTGAGAACGAGCGTCGACGAAGTTCCTCATCCTGAACCGGAGGAGAAGGAAGAGGAATACGAAGTTCGACAAAGTGAGAACGAGCGTTGACGAAGTTCCTCATCCTGAACCGAAAGGTGAAGGAAGAGGAATACGAAGTTCGACAAAGTGAGAACGAGCGTCGACGAAGTTCCTCATCCTGAACCGGAAGGAGAAGGAAGAGGAATACGAAGTTCGACAAAGTGAGAACGAGCGTCGACGAAGTTCCTCATCCTGAACCGGAAGGAGAAGGAAGAGGAATACGAAGTTCGACAAAGTGAGAACGAGCGTCGACGGAGTGAGAGGTTCAATAGTTTAAATTATTCATAAGGAGATATTAATTATGGCAAGAAAGAAAATTATCGCCGGTAACTGGAAGATGAACAAAACTCCCAGTGAGGCAGTAGCATTAATCAATGAATTAAAGCCATTAGTAGCAAACGATGAAGTAGATGTTGTTTTCTGTGTACCGGCAGTTGATTTATCCGTAGCAGTGGAAGCAGTGAAGGGCAGTAACATTGAAATCGGTGCAGAAAATATGTATTTTGAAGAGAGTGGTGCATATACCGGAGAGGTTGCACCGAATATGCTGACTGATTTAGGGGTTAAATATGTGATTATCGGACATTCTGAACGGCGTGAATATTTTGCAGAGACAGATGAAACGGTAAACAAGAAGATATTGAAGGCTTTTGAACATGGTATTACACCAATTATCTGTTGTGGAGAGTCTTTGACACAGAGAGAGCAGGGAATCACGATTGACTGGATTCGTCAGCAGATTAAAATTGCATTTTTAAATGTAACGGCAGATCAGGCGAAAAAAGCGGTTATTGCCTATGAGCCAATCTGGGCAATCGGAACAGGTAAGACGGCTACTTCAGAGCAGGCAGAGGAAGTCTGCGCAGCAATTCGTCAATGTATTGGTGAGATTTATGATGCTGCTACAGCAGAGGAAATCCGCATACAATACGGCGGTTCGATGAATGCCGGCAATGCAGCAGAACTGTTGGCAAAACCGGATATTGACGGAGGTTTGGTTGGCGGTGCGTCTCTCAAACCGGAATTCGGTAATATTGTCAATTACAAATAAAAACGGTGTACTTTTGTCTGTTGCACAGGAGAGTTATCCATTGGTGATTTTTCTGTGCGACAGATTTTTATTCCCGCGAGCAATGAGCCAAGTGCCGTGCTTGCACGAGCATTTGGCGAATGCCGCGAGGGTCAATACCCCGCTGCTTGCAGCGCTTCAAATTTCATGCCCCGTTGCTTGCAGCGGGGTTATTGACTTGCAATTACCCAAAACCTATTGAATAGAGAGGAAAGAATACAGATGAAGAGTAGAGTAATGAAATATACGGCATTTATTCTGGTACTGGGAATGTTTTTTTGTGTCCAGACGGTTAATGCGGCCACTTTTTTTGATGTTACAGCTAAATGCCGGAACGGGCAGCAGGTGGAGTTAAGCATTAGTGTGAATAATTATCCGGAAGGACTTGCCGGCTTTGATATCTATCGGGCTGATACAGGTGATGGAAACTATCAGTATGTTGCAAGTATCGATTTATCGGACGCAGCATACTCATATACGGCGGATTACTGGTATTATGATTGGTATGATGACGGAAATGGTGACCAATATTCTTATACGGACGCTTCCGGGCTGCTTTTGTACCACACTTATACCTATCAGATTAAGGCATATAAACTGCAAGAGGACAAGGTATATCTGGAAACGGGAGAGATAAGTGTAACTATTCTGGACGATGGTCCGGTAATCACCTACAGCAAAAGAAACGGTAAGCTGGGATTAAAATTAGAGTGGACGAGAGTTGACGGAGCGGACGGCTATCTTGTTTACGGTGTGAAAAATTATGATGAAAAAAGCAACTATATCAATGTGGATATAACCGATGCGTCAGCATATGAATTAGTTGAAACAATAAATACTGCAAATTCAACCGTTTATTCTGCCAAAGGGCTGATGAATGGTGTTACCTATACCTATTTTGTATGTTCCTATAAAATGATGAACGGGCAAATGATTACCAGTGTCCCCTCTGACAGCAGTTCTG
>JAMPAW010000011.1:34357-47233 GCA_023666975.1 Clostridium sp. | reverse complement strand
TAATGGAGATTGAGGCACCATTTGTAGCAAACAAGTGCGAGGCCGGTCAGTTTATTATTGTCCGTGTTGACGAGGATGGTGAGAGAGTACCTCTTACAATTGCAGACTATGACAGAGAGAAAAAAACGGTTACGATTATTTATCAGGTAGTCGGCTATTCTACGGAATTGCTGTCCAAAAAACAGGCAGGAGAATATGTAGAGGATTTTGTAGGTCCTTTAGGACAGCCTGCACCATTGCACAAATGTGACCATGTGATTGGCGTGGCAGGCGGCGTAGGTGCTGCCCCGCTTTATCCACAGCTTAGGAAGCTGCATGACATGGGGGTAAAGGTAGATGTGATCATCGGTGGACGTTCTGCGGAATTTGTCATTCTGGCCGAGAAGTTTGAGGCGTTTTGTGACAACGTATATATTGCTACAGATGACGGAAGCCTTGGGACAAAAGGCTTTGTTACCACGGTATTGCAGGATTTGATTGATAAGGGTGAGAAGTTTGATGAGGTGATTGCCATTGGACCGCTGATTATGATGAAGAATGTGGTCAATGTGACAAAACCGCTTGCGATTCCGACAGCGGTATCGTTAAATCCGATTATGATTGACGGAACCGGAATGTGCGGCGGCTGCCGTGTGACCGTTGGCGGTGAAACCAAATTCGCCTGCGTGGACGGCCCGGATTTTGACGGATTTTTAGTAGATTTTGACGAGTGCATGAAGAGACAGGGTATGTTTAAAGAGGAAGAGCATGCCTGCAAGCTGGCAAATGCATAGATAGACTGTTGTGCGGGAAGTTACAAATTGATTAAAGGAGATATACGGAATGGAAAGAAATATGAGTATGACGAAAGTGGCAATGCCGGAGCAGGAGCCGAATGTCCGCAATAAAAATTTTTCAGAGGTTGCTCTGGGTTACACAAAAGAAATGGCAATGGAAGAAGCGGCGCGCTGCCTGAACTGTAAACATAAGCCCTGTATGGACGGATGTCCTGTGAATGTGCCGATTCCGGGATTTATTGAAAAGGTGGCAGAGGGTGGTTTTGAGGCCGCCTACGGGATTATTACCAGTGAGAATGCCCTTCCGGCAATCTGCGGCCGTGTGTGCCCGCAGGAAAACCAGTGTGAGGGCAAATGTGTCCGCGGGATTAAGGGAGAGCCGGTAGCGATTGGACGTTTGGAGCGTTTTGTTGCAGATTATCATATGGCGAATGCGAAGCCTGCCGAGGTTCAGATTGAAAAGAACGGAAAGCGGGTTGCCGTTGTCGGTTCTGGACCGGCAGGAATTACCTGTGCGGGAGAATTGATCAAGAAGGGGTATGATGTAACGGTATTCGAGGCACTTCATAAGGCTGGCGGCGTGCTGAGTTACGGTATTCCAGAGTTCCGTCTGCCGAAGGATTTGGTTGCAAGAGAGATTGAAACCGTTGAAAAACTTGGTGTTGACATTGAGACGAATGTAATTGTAGGAAGGTCTGTAACGATTGACGAGCTGATGGAGCAGGGCTATGAGGCCGTGTTTGTCGGTTCCGGTGCCGGTCTGCCAAGATTTTTGAATATTCCGGGTGAGAATTTACTTGGCGTTTATTCTGCCAATGAGTTTTTAACCCGTGTGAATCTGATGAAAGCGTATAAGTTCCCGGAAGCGCCGACTCCGGTTAAGGTTGGAAAGAAGGTTGCTGTTGTCGGTGCGGGCAATGTGGCAATGGATGCGGCGAGAACGGCAAAACGCCTTGGCGCGGAAGAGGTATATATCGTTTACCGGCGTTCCGAGGAGGAGCTTCCTGCCAGAGCGGAGGAAGTGCATCATGCAAAGGAAGAGGGCATCATATTCAAGTTATTGAATAATCCCTGCGAAATTCATGGCGAAGACGGCTGGGTAACGGGAATTGAGGTCATCAAACAGGAGCTGGGGGAACCGGACGAGTCGGGAAGACGTTCTCCAAAGCCTGTGGAGGGCTCTAATTATGTCATTGACGTGGATACGGTTGTCATTGCAATCGGCCAGAGCCCGAATCCTTTAATCCGTCAGACGACACCAGGGCTTGATACGCAGAGATGGGGCGGCATTATCGTGGAAGAGGATACGATGAAGACCAGTAAGGACGGTGTATATGCCGGCGGTGATACCGTGACGGGAGCGGCAACGGTTATTCTGGCGATGGGTGCCGGTAAGAAAGCGGCCAAAGCGATTGATGAGTATCTAAGCGGGAGGTAATATATGTTTAGTGACAGCTATGTAGAGCAGGCATTTCGGGCAAAGCCGGCAGGTGATTATTATGTGAAGCTTTTCCTGTCGGTCTTGCTGGCAGTGGCAGGCTGTGGGGCAGTTTTCTTTTCTGTATTGATTGGTTTTGCACTGTTTTTGGCGGGTATCTGTTTATTTTTCTACTTTATGGGAAACCGTAATATGGAATATGAATATATTTTGACCAACGGCGGTGTAGAGATTGCGGCGATTTATAATGCAAGTAAGAGGAAAGAACTGATGAGCTTTGAATTAGATCAGGTTACGATGATTGTTCCCAAAGATTCCAATCGGATTGCAGCGGAAACGTTTTCCAAAAAAAGGGATTATACATCGAGAACCGGTGATGGTAAAGTGATTTCCTTTGTCGTGGAGCAAAATGGTAGTAAAGAACTGGTGATGATGGAGCCGAATGAAAAAATACTCGCTCATGTAAAAAACTATGCCAGGAACAAAATGTATGATATTTATATATAGCAATATAGAATAAGGAATGCAGTATGAAAGATAATATTGTATTGATAGGAATGCCTAGCTGCGGTAAGAGTACAGTGGGTGTTGTGCTGGCAAAAGCATTGGGATACCGGTTTGTGGATTCCGATTTGGTTATTCAGGAGAAAACCGATCTTTTATTAAGTGAAATTATTGAGACCCATGGAGTTGATGGATTTAACCGTTTGGAGAATGAAATCAATGCCTCGCTGGATTACCATAGGGCAGTGATTGCTACAGGCGGAAGTGCGGTATATGGAAGAGAGGCAATGGAACATTTGCGAACGATTGGAACAATTGTTTATCTTGAATTGTCGTATGAATCCCTGTGTGAACGCATAGGGGATTTGGCACAGCGGGGCGTCTCTATCCGGGTAGGGCAGAGTTTTCGGGATTTATATGAGGAGCGCAAGCCTCTTTATGAGCAATATGCAGAGATAACCGTCCATGCAGAACGGCTGAGCATCCGGGAGATGGTGCAGCTGATGAAGAGGGAGTTAGGCTTCTTGAACATATTATAAAAAGGAGAGTAGTTATGAGTAAGAAACCGGTTGTTTTAATGGTACTTGATGGTTATGGTTTAAATGAAAACCCAGAGGGCAATGCAATTGCCATGGCAAATACCCCTGTGATGGATAAGCTGATGAAGGAATGCCCGTTTGTTCCGGGAAATGCTTCCGGGCTGGCAGTAGGGCTTCCCGACGGACAGATGGGAAACTCCGAGGTCGGACATATGAATATCGGTGCCGGACGTATTATTTATCAGGATTTAACGTCGATCACCAAAGCAATTGAAGACGGGGATTTTTTCCAAAACGAGGCAATGTTAGAGGCGATTGCAAATTGTAAAAAGAACCACTCCGACCTGCATTTATGGGGATTGTTATCCGATGGCGGCGTACACAGCCATAATACCCATGTATACGGAATCTTGGAGCTGTGTAAGCGGGAAGGATTTGAAAATGTTTATGTTCACCCGTTCTTAGACGGGCGTGACACGCCGCCAGCTTCCGGCAAGGATTATGTAGCGGAATTAGTGGCAAAGATGCAGGAAATCGGTGTGGGTAAGGTCGCATCTTTATCCGGACGTTATTATGCAATGGATCGGGATAACCGCTGGGACCGTGTCGAGAAGGCATATGCAGCATTGGTTTACGGAGAAGGGGAAACCGCAACAGACCCCGTGGAAGCGATGGCAGCTTCCTATGAGAAAGAGGTGACAGACGAGTTTGTGCTTCCGACTGTGATCATGGAAAATGACAAGCCGGTGGCAACGGTGAAACCAAATGATTCCGTTATCTTTTACAATTTCCGTCCGGACCGGGCAAGGGAACTGACCAGAGCATTCTGCGATGATGAATTTACCGGTTTTGAGCGGAGAAATGGCCGTATGCCGCTTACCTATGTGTGCTTTAAGGATTATGATGAATCGATTCCGAACAAATTAGTCGCATTTAAGAAGCAGTCGATTGAAAATACATTTGGTGAATATCTGGCCAAGATGGGTAAGAAGCAGTTAAGACTGGCAGAGACGGAGAAGTATGCACATGTTACCTTCTTCTTTAATGGCGGTGTGGAAGAGCCGAACAAAGATGAGCAGAGAACACTGGTGAAATCACCGTCCGTGGCAACCTATGATTTGCAGCCGGAGATGAGTGCTCCGGAAGTCGGCGAGAAATTAGATGCTGCCATTACCAGTGGAGAATATGATGTGATCATTATTAATTTTGCGAATCCGGATATGGTGGGACATACCGGTGTGATACCGGCTGCTGTCAAGGCCGTGGAGCGTGTGGATGCCTGTGTTGGTTCTGCTGTGGAAGCGGTCCGGAAGGTGGACGGTGTACTGTTCATCTGTGCAGACCACGGGAATGCGGAAAAGATGGTTGATTATGAGACCGGTAATCCGCATACGGCACATACGACGAATCCGGTACCGTTCATTCTGGTCAATTATGGCGATGTGAAGCTGCGGGAGGGCGGCTGTCTTGCCGATATTGCCCCAACGTTACTGGAGATTATGGAACTTCCCAAGCCGGCGGAGATGACCGGAGAGAGTTTGATTGTACACTGATACCGAGTTATAGTAAAATACCCCGTACCGATAAATGGTGCGGGGCATTTTACTATTTTGCCTTTTTTAATTTGTTGTTTTGGTTTGTGATCGTTTTAATGCAGGCTGTGTGCAGGCTCAGTGCGGCGTCCTTTGATTTGCGTGAAGCAATAGTATTATTTTTTAAGACAATTTTATTGAATTTGGAACCGCTTAACGAATAAATTTTAATCCCGTTGTTATAACCGACGACATTATTTTTGGTGATGCTTGTGGAATATTTTCCCCATTTTGAGATTTTGGAATCTAAGCCAATATAAATGCCGGTAGACAGATAATTGTTTGTCTTATGGGTAACCTTTATCGTGTTGCCGGTAATCGTAAGTCCCTTGATATCGTAAGCATTGATTCCCTCCCCTTTGGTAGAGGTAATTTTATTATCGGCAATTTTGATGTTTTCATAGAAACGATTCCCTTTCCGGTTTGTGCCGATTCCACGGGCATATTTGATATTACAGTTTTTGATGGTAATATTTTTGCATGGAGTGTCGTCCCATGGTTCCCCGCTTGGAGAATTTTCCTTGGCATAGGTGTTGTCAATCTGAATCGCTTCATTGGTTGCCTCACCGATATATTTACTGCCCTTCATATTCATGTTGCAATTGGTGATTGTACCGTTGTTGACTGCAGCAAATTCAATAAAATGCCCGTTGTAGTTATTCTTAAATGAGCAGTTTTTAATGGTGATGTTTTCACCGTGGTTAAACATAAAACCGCTATAGCCGACATAGTAACCGTTCGGCTTTTTGGTCTTTTCTTTGTTAGGAGCGGAAGTTCCTATCCATGTGCCGCCGTCAATCAAAATGTTTTTGATGCTGCCGTATTTTTTCCGGGCCGAAGTTCCGTTCATAATAAAACCAGTACCGGCTTTGGTCTGTGTAATCGTGGCGCCTGTTGCAATAAGCGTGGTATTACTCTTGAAACGCAGTGTGTATTGTAAATTGTAGCTGCCGGGAAGCAGAACAATTTTGACACCGTTGTTGTCGTTGCTTTTCAGGCAGTCAGATATTAATCTTGTGGCTTCCTTCCCGCCTTCACTGGAAATGACAAACTCTCTCATGCCGTTTTCTGATTTTTCTTCTACAATTGTTGCGGCCTGTACGGAGACAGATGACAGTAACATGCAGAAGAAACAAAGACAAAAGATGATCGTTTTACGCATAAAATTCCTCCTCTAATTGAATATGTCGGGGTTATTATAGCATATAAACATCAATAAGAACAGGGAAAATAGGGGAAAACCGATAATTCATATGGAGCATCAACGTGTGCGGCATGAGCGCAACCCCAAGGTGCATAAATGGGAACAGAAATTGCTGGAAAATTGCAGACATACTTGATATACTATACAAATGGATTTTGTAAACAGGCGGCTTTATTATTGATGAATATGGGAGCTTGTCGGGAGGGGCGGTTGATTTGATGTTGAGGAAGAGAAAGAGACCGGAGTATACCGGGAAGAAGGAAACAGAGGAAGAAAAAAATTGCGGAGTGATTGAGGATTTTCCGGATATAAGGAAAATAACACAAGAGGAAAAGAAACAATATTTGGAAAGAAGAGGAAGAGGAAACGGGTGCCTTTCCGTATTTATGGGAGTTATGGCGGTGGTTTTTGGAAATGCCGCTTTCCGGCTGCTGTCTGAATTACATCAGCGGATAGTCTGGCAGGAGAAAATAGCATTTCTATTGCTTTTCCTGTTCGTACTTGGTTTGTCCGGTGTATTTATTGTGAGTATTGTCGCAATGAACAGGGAAAAACGGTGGATTTTAAAGACAGACTGTTTTCACACAACCGGATATTCCTATCAGAAAAAAGAAGAAAAAGCATGGTATGAGAATGGGAGTGAAACCTTATACTACGCAAAGGTGTGGGACGGAGATTCGGTGTACCTGTCCCGCTGGTTTCCAATTGGAGCGCAGGATTATGCAAAAGAGGAGCCGGTTGAATTTGATCTGTATTTCTATCATGACAAAAGCGGGTATACAGAGATTGACGCATATGCAAAGGAAGACATGAAGAAAAAGATGTCCTAAAGAGTCGGGGCAATTGTGGAAATTCATTGTATATGTATAAATATCTGGTATATGGAAATACTTTCTATTAAAGAAATTTGATAGGAAGGGATAATTTCATGAGGGAATATGAGATTTTAGATGTACAGGCAATTGAGATATTAGACTCAAGGGCAAATCCTACATTGGAAGTCACGGTTACGTTAAAAGATGGAATTACGGGAAGCGCAGCAGTTCCCAGCGGAGCCTCCACGGGACAGTATGAAGCACATGAACTGCGGGACGGGGATAAGCGCCATTTGGGAAACGGAGTGGAACAGGCAGTTACCAACGTTAACACAAGGATTGCCGATAAAATTATCGGCCTGAATGTCTTAGACCAGGTGAAGATTGACCGCCTGCTGATTCAGGCTGACGGAACGGAGAATAAGAGCAAATATGGTGCCAATGCGATTTTGGGAGTATCACTGGCCTGTGCCAATGCGGCGGCCAATGCGCTGGGGATTCCACTGTATCGCTACATCGGAGGTACGAATGCAAAGACGCTTCCGATTCCGATGATGAACATATTAAATGGTGGAAAGCATGCGGATAATACAGTGGATATACAGGAATTTATGATTGCACCTGTGGGTGCGGATACTTTTTCTCAGGCAATGGAGATGGCATGTGAAATATATCATCATTTAAAGCAGGTATTGAAAAGTAAGGGATTGTCTACCGGTGTGGGAGATGAAGGAGGATTTGCCCCCGATCTCGCTACCACTTCTGATGTGTTAGATTTGATTGTTGAAGCGATTGAAAAAGCGGGCTATCGTGCTGACAGTGATATCAAGATTGCTTTAGATGCAGCGGCATCTGAATTGTATGATGAAAATACCGAGTTGTACTATTTTCCGGGCGAGAGTAAAATGGCCGGTAAGGATATCTATCGGAATGCCGAGGAAATGGTGCAGTACTATGAAGATTTGGTGCAGCGGTATCCGATTTTTTCCATTGAGGACGGGTTAAATGAAAATGATATGAAGGGCTGGAAATTACTGACTTACCGGCTGGGGGAGAAATTACAGCTGGTAGGAGATGATTTGTTTGTCACGAATACAAAACGGCTGGCTGACGGTATACGTGACCATATCGCCAATGCCGTCCTAATCAAATTTAATCAGATTGGAACATTGACGGAGACGCTGGATGCAATTGAAATGGCAAAAAATGCGGGGTATAAGACGGTTGTCAGTCATCGCTCCGGTGAGACGGAGGACACGTTTATCGCAGATTTGGCAGTGGCAGCAGGCTCCGGTCAGATTAAGACCGGGGCGCCTTGCAGAAGCGACCGTACCGCTAAATATAACCGTTTGTTAAAGATTGAGAAGGAATTGGGAAAGATTTCGGAGTATCGGTTTAAATAGGGATTATTCGAATTTATTTATTTTTTGCTTGTCTTTCTATAAGCACTGTGTTACAATACCGATTAGTGAGTTTTCGGAATAGGAGGTGTTTAGGTGAAGACGGCGCTTACAGCTATTTTTATTATTTTATGTATAGTAATTACAGTATTAGTATTATGTCAGGAATCGAAGGATAATGGTCTGGGAAGTCTTGCAGGAGGAAGTTCCAATTCTGAGACTTACTGGAGTAAGAATAAAGGGCGTACCAGGGAAGGTAAACTGGTGTTGGCGACAACGATTTGTGTTGTACTATTCCTTGGGTTGGCTTTGTTGATTAGTTCAAAGTTCTTAAATTAGCTTGAGAGCTGCTGCATAATGTGTGGCAGCTTTTCTTCATGTAAAGGAATATATCATGGCAGATTATGATGAGAGAAAGAAAACAATATTAAATGTAATCAATGACAAGCACTATAAACCGTTAAAGCAAAAGGAATTAGCCTATCTGCTGCAGGTAATTCCTGATGACAGGGAGGAGTTTCGCCATATTTTGTCGGAGCTGGTGGACGAGGGGAAGGTATTACTGACCAAAAGAGGAAAATATCAGTCCGTATCCGAGCTTTCCAGAATAGGGATTTTTACCGGTCATCAAAAGGGATTTGGTTTTGTTACGGTAGAGGGTGAAGAGGAGGACTATTTTGTCGGCGAGCATGCTACCGGGGGAGCCATGCATGGCGACAAAGTGATGATTAAGGTAACCGGTGCGCCGGCAGGAAAGAGAAAAGAAGCTCAGGTTGTAGAGATTATTGAACGCGGTAATGACGAAGTGGTAGGATATTATCAAAAGAGTAAGAGCTTTGGTTTTGTGATTCCGGATAACCGCAAGCTTTGTGACGATATATTTATTCCGAAAAAATTCAGTAAAGGTGCGGTAACCGGTCATAAGGTGGTAGTCAAGCTCACGGATTTTGGCGGAAACGGCAGAAAACCAGAGGGACGGATTATTGAAATTCTGGGACATGTAAACGATCCGGGAACGGATATTTTGTCTATTGTCAGGGCATATAATCTGCCGATGGAATTTCCAGAAAACGTGATGCAGAATCTGGAAGGGATTCCCGATTCCCTTCTTGCCGAAGATTATGAGGGGCGTCTGGATTTGCGGAGCTGGCAGACGGTAACGATTGACGGTGAAGATGCCAAGGATTTAGATGATGCGATTACGCTGACAAAGGGAGAGCACGGATATCAATTAGGCGTGCACATTGCAGATGTCACACATTATGTCAGGGAATATTCGGCACTGGATAAGGAAGCGCTTAAACGGGGAACCAGTGTTTATCTGGTAGACAGGGTGATTCCGATGCTTCCGCACAGGCTTTCCAATGGAATCTGCTCGCTGAATGCAGGGGAAGACAGATTGGCGTTGTCCTGTATAATGGATATTGATTTTAGTGGCAGGGTAATGGGACACCGCATTGCAGAAACTGTTATACAGGTAAACCGCAGAATGAGCTATAATCAGGTAGATGCTGTTTTAAGAACTGATGCGATTGTTAATAAGGGTGTTTATGACGGTGTCGATTATCGTATAGATGACATGAAACCAGAGGATATTTCACTTAGACAGAATGACGGTACGCAGATTCGTGGACAGCAAATTTTAACAGAGTATCAGGATTATCGGGATTTTTTGAAAAATATGCTGGAACTTTCCGATATCATACGTGAGAGGCGGATGAGCCGGGGCTCTATCGATTTTGATTTTCCGGAGGCGAAAATTTCTCTGACGGAAGACGGTGAACCGGTGGAAATCGGTCCCTATGACCGTAATCCGGCCCATAAAATTATCGAAGATTTTATGCTGGCTGCCAACGAGACGATTGCCGAGGAATATTACTGGCAGGAGCTGCCTTTTGAGTTCCGTGTCCATGGAGAACCGGACGGAGAAAAGGTTGAGCGGTTGGAGAAGATGATTGCGGGTTTCGGCTATCATTTTAAAGCACCCAATGACGGTATTCACCCGAAAGAGTTTCAGAAATTGTTGCGCAAAATCCAAGGGACGCCGGAGGAGGGATTTATCAGCCGCATGACATTGCGTTCCATGCAGCAGGCGAGGTATTCGGTTGCCTGTACGGGACATTTTGGACTGGCGGCAAAGTATTACTGCCATTTTACCTCGCCAATCCGCAGATATCCGGATTTGCAAATACACAGGATTATCAAAGAGAACCTGCGGGGAAGCTTAAGTGGAAAAAGGCTGGAGCATTATGACCGCATTTTACCGGAAGTGGCAGAATCGAATTCCAGAAATGAGCGCAGAGCCCAGGAGGTGGAGCGCGAGGTGGAGAAACTGAAGAAGGTTCAGTATATGAGCCGGCGGATCGGTGAAGAATTTGAAGGAATCATTTCAGGCGTTACGGCATATGGTTTCTATGTGGAACTGTATAATACCGTAGAAGGTATGGTGCGCATTGGAAGCATTGAAGATGACTTCTATCTTTATCATGAGGAGTCCATGTCACTTGTCGGAAAGGAGTATGGCAAAGCGTATACGATGGGGCAGGCAGTTACCGTGAAGGTTGCTCAGGTCGATAAACTTTTGCGGACGATAGATTTTGAACTGGTGCCGGAGGCTGAATTGGTTGAGGCGGATTATGACGAACAGGCAATCATGGACAGGTATTCGTAATGGGATTAGTCATGAGCAAAACTCATCATTGTACAAAGGATAGTTGAGAAAACAGAGTTTTGCACATGACTAAATGGGATGAGAAAAGAGGGATAGTATGGCAAAGCAAAGCGGAGAGAGGCTGATTGCCAATAATAAGAAAGCCTATTTTGATTATTTTATTGATGAAAAATTTGAGGCGGGAATTGCACTTCACGGTACGGAGGTAAAATCTCTGCGATTAGGGCAATGCAGCATTAAGGAGGCCTTTGTATCGGTCGAAAATGGTGAAGTCATTATTCGGCAGATGCATATTTCGCCATATGAAAAGGGAAATATTTTTAATAAGGACCCGCTTCGTCCGAGAAAGCTTTTGCTGCATCGGTATGAGATTAATAAGATAATGGGTCAGGCAAAAATGAAAGGATATACCGTTGTGCCGTTAAAGGTATATTTTAAGAACAGTCTGGTCAAGGTGGAAATCGGTCTTGCCAGAGGAAAGAAACTTTATGACAAGCGCAATGATATTGCCAAAAAGGATATGAAGCGTGAGGCGGAAAAAGAATTTAAGATGAGAAATATTAGAGGATAAGGATTGTTCACAAAAATTTGATTTTCTTTTTGGTAGATATATGATATAATAATTCCAGCAAGCAAACAGCTATCGTAGCTGCTTGCAGACGAAGATAGCTGTTTATTTGCTGGATAAATAAACATGAGCTTGTAGGACGATAGTCCGGAAAGCGAATGTTTGTTTGGCAATTGCACAAGCACGAAGTGCGAGCAATTGCGGATTATGATATAATATGAACATAACCAAGCAATAGTATGCCTGCTTGCAGGGAGCGTTATTGTTATATATCATATACAACAGATTTTATATTGTGAATAAACGATAGATGCAGCATGGGAGGATGTTATGAGTCAGGCAAAGGTAGACAAGAGAAAGTACGAGAAGAA
This sequence comes from Clostridium sp., assembly GCA_023666975.1. The sequence goes on along the minus strand of JAMPAW010000011.1, from coordinate 35,355 downwards.
ACATCGTAAGGAGATAGAGAGAAAGAAAAAGATCAAAACCACAGTTACCTGCGTGGTAGCAGCATTGATTATCGGTTCAATTATTGGCGTTCCGTTAGGAATCAGAATATATAGAAATATTCCCAAATTTGTAGGAGATTCTACTCTTGAAGCATTTGTAGCAACCTATATCGATGAGAATTATGCATCAGATATAGCTGTTTTGAATAATACAGAGGAGAGCACAGAGGAAAGTGCGGAAGAAAACAGTGAAGAGAGTGCAGAAGATGCAGTAAAGAACGCATTGGAGGATGCTGCCGGCGCAGAGGTTGAGAAGGTTGATTCTGACAATGTTGACGAGGTGTTAGATACCGATTCAGAGGCGGAGCAAACGACTTCTGAATCGGAGGAATAAATAAGGATTTTTTGGATATCCTTGAATCAGGACAACTGATTGAGAATCGGGGGTTGTACTGGTTTCGACGGGGATTTAGAAATCATGGAAGCCATTGATGGACCAGGACCATCTAAAAACTTGGAATTAAATATAAACGCAGACAATAAGTTAGCGTACGCTGCCTAATGGCAGCTGTCTTACCTAAGTTGACTCACGGCTTGGGATAAGGCATCAAAACAGTGGGGAACTTTGCCGTGAAAGCTTTGACACGGTAAAAGAATCATGAAGCTACTAAGGGTTTCAGCCTGCCGGTTGGCGGAAACTTAAGGGAATGTCAGTAAAGCGGCTGTAATGGGAGATGCCATGATGGAAGAGTCTTCGGACAGGGGTTCGATTCCCCTCAGCTCCACTTTGTAAAAGCCTGTATTTACAGGCTTTTTTCAAGCCTATATACTCTAAATTAGTTTTTTGTTAGTCTTTTCTGCTTTTCTTTAACCAATTATTGTAAAAAAGAGTTTTTGTACATAAAAAGAAACACTTCATAATCGGGGTGCTGACTATGAAGTGGAGTCTGTGAAACTTTTTCTGTAAATTAGAGAAATAACTGGTCTTCTATGATAAA